>JAJHRG010000008.1 GCA_020832905.1 Thermoproteota archaeon
CCGAAAGATAAAATAAAAGCTAAGTTTTAGTAAAATACTTTATGAATATCTTAAAGAGAATTGAACTCTTCTATTTGAGATTAAAAATATATAACTCCTTCAATTATTAGAATCTAATTTATTAATTCAGAAAATAATTTTGAGCTTAATTGGAGGTAATTTAATGGATCAACAAATAATTGAATTATATGAAAATCATGAGGCTCTTCATGGAGGAAAATATTATTTTATTATTGAAAATAATAGACTTATTCATATATCACATTATGCATTAAAAAAGAAAATGAGAAAGAGACTTAATTTATGTTGTTATTATATTGATTTCAATAGAATAAAAAATAAGAAAGTAATGGAAGTTATTTCCTATAGCAAAAATGGATTATCTAATAATGTTTACATATTTTCTGCTGAGGATTTATTAAATAAAGAAATAAATAAAAAAGAAGAGCCAATTACTATTATAAATAATTATGAAATTGTACATTTAAGAAGAAAAGAAAAGAAATTCTTAGATGAATGGAATAATTACTATAGACCTATGTTAAATTATATTAGAAATGAAAATAAATGGAAAATAGAAGTTGCAGATCTCATAAAAATTCATATAAATAATGATCTTAAATATCCAATATCATTTTTAATACCTTACAATAAAAATATTAGAACTACATCACTTAATGTAATTATTAAGTTAATTCATCAAATATGGATTATTACAAAGATATTAAAGGAATTATCAGTAGAAGATCCATTAGAAAATTCATTACATTTAAAACAAGGTTCTAATATTCCTGTAGCAATAATTGGTAATTATGCAATGTGGTATGAATTTAATTTAAATTTTAATAAACTATCTAATATTCCTTTAGAATTAAAAAATATTATTGATAAGACAGTAAAACTTAAAGAAAAAGGATTAATAAAATGCCTAAGATTAAGACCTGATGTAATATTTACATATGCTAAAAACTATGAGGAATTTATTAAAAATCCAATTGTTAAACTTGTTATAGAATGTAAAAATTCTGATTATAGACTTTGGGAAAAAGATATAGAAATTCAAGTAAAATCCTATGCAAAAATTTTCACTCCTGAGTATACATTAATAGCATCATTGAAATCAGTACCTAATTATGTAAAAAAGCGATTATTAAATCAAGGTATAGACATTATAGATAATGTATATCCTAGAGGATATGGAGAAAAAGAATTAATAAATTATGTAAGAAATAAATTACTTTAGAAATTCTGCTAAGAATGAATCTCTTGCAAGTTCATTCTTTAGATATTCTACAGATTCTCTTGTATCAATAAATATTGATCTTACACGTTCTATATGCTTTGGTTCTATTGTACTATCACCCATAGCATCTGCAACTGCTTTTGCTGGAAGCATTAATTGTGATGCATGTCTTAATGAATATTTTACACCTATATCAGCAAGCATTTCAAGCGCTTCTTTTGAAATTTTTAAATCTTCTGCTTCAGCTCTAATTTCAAGAATTTTTAATATTTCATCTCTATTTGGAAATCTTGTTCTAGCAATTAATAATCTATCAAGCATATCTATTGGTATTCCATGTGGAGATTTCATATCAGTTCCTTTAACAGTTGTTATAGCTCTATTTGTTGCAAGTACAAGAACTGGTGCAAATTCTTCTTCTAAAGCTCTACTTAAGAATGCAAAAGATTCAACATCAAGCATATGAGCTTCATCAATAAATAAAACACCTGGAATAAGTTCAGCTTTATGTTCTTTAATTAAATCATTTACATATTCATCAACTTTTTGTCTAATTTCATCTGAAATTTCTTCTTCTCTAAAAAGTAATCCTCTATGGAATCTTATATTTGCTATATCAATATCATGAAGAGTTACAGTATGTGTTATTGTTTTTGTTTTTCTTACAGGACCACTTGGTCTATCTATAAGTTTAGCAACTTTATATTCACCAGTTTTTCCTTTAGTAGTTAAACCTTTACTACTACTTCTTCCAAGTTTTGTTATCCATCCTGTTTCAGCATCTATTTCAATAACATCTCCAATTCTTACTGGTAATTCTAATAACTTATTTGCAATTTTTTCACCAACTTCAAGAGTTTTTGTTTCATCTTTTGTTGCTAAAGTTATTATGGCACCTGTAGCAATTTGAATATATGGATTATATGGATATGGTTCTTTTTCAATTTCTAATTCTATAACTTCACCTTCATAAACTTCTTTTGTTTCTTTCATTCTAACTCCTATAGCTCTTCTAATAGCTTGTCTAAGAAATTCAGTTTTTCTAATAGTTAGTCCATAAATTTCTGAACCAGAAATTGCTACAAAAGGTACATCATGACCAAGTTCTCTAGCCATACCAATAGCTATAGCAGTTTTGCCTGTTCCAGGTGGACCAACAAGTAATAATCCATGACCTGGTTTTTTACCTTCTTTAATTAATTTTACTATTATTCCAGCAGCTTCTCTAGCTTCTTTTTGACCAACAAGACCATCAGCTACATCAATTGCTTTTAAGTTTTTATCTAAACCAAGACCAGTTACATGACTATGAATTCCTAAACGTCTAACTTCAGCTTTTCTTCTTTCAATTTCTTTAATCTTAACTTCTCCTGACATAGCAAAATAATAGATTGTATACAAATTTTTAAGTTTATTGCCATTATATAAATTAAATAGCACCTATTGAAATTAATTCTTCATATTGTTCTTCACTTTTAATAAAAATACCTATATTTCCAAGTCTAACATTTTTTAATCCTGCGTTTTTTGCAACTTCAAATGCTTTTAACATTTGATAAAATGTTGGAGGTGGAATATAGCTTAATTTATATTCAGGAATAAAAGCAATTATTGTATATGGTATTAATGGATCAATTTGAGCTAATAAACTTGCTATTTTACTTATTTGATCTTCTTCAACCCAACCAGGAATATAAACTGTAGAAACTTCAAGAGTAAAATCTCTATCAGTTATTTCTTCTGGAAGTTTTAAAATCCATTCATTTGAAACACCAGTTAAAGCACGATGAATTTTATCATCATAAGCTTTAATATCTAACCAAAAAGCATCAATTCCTGCATCTTTAAATAAATCAAGTGTTCTTGGTGTTAAACCATATCCATTTGTTTCAAATAAAATCCATAAGTCTAAATTTAAATTTTTAATTTCTTTAGCAGCTTCAATATAAAATTCAGGACAACATGCAAGATCACCACCAGTAAAAGATATTATATTTCTAGCACAACCAAATGAAAAATCATCTAGTAAAGTTAATTGATTTAATTTTAGTTTATTAGGACAGTATTTAGATCTATTACCAGTTAATATACATAATCCACAACCTCTACATAGTTCATGAGCATGCCAACTTGTTATATGAGATTTTGATTCTTTATAAATATTTTCCTTATTTTTCATATAATAATCATATGATATTTTAGCAATATCAGTTGGAGACATCCATTTTCCATATGCATATTTTGTAAAATACCATGAATGACATTTTTTACAACTCCAATTGCAACCAGATTGATAAATTGATAAATATTGTTCAGGAGATTTATGAGCATATGAATGTATTAATCTATAAGGAATACCATTTTTATAAGTTAAAGTAATACTACAAGCTGGTTTCCATTCACCATTAATATAAACTAAACATGAGCCTGGTTTAAATCCTTGTTCAATTAATCTACACGTCATTTTATTTCTAAAAATACTTAAATTATTAAAGCTTATTTATTTTTAAGAGATATGTGTAGATTATTTGGATTATATGCTAATAAAAATGTTAATGTGAATTTTAGTTTTTATAAAGCAGATAAAAGCCTAATTAAGCAATCATATTTAAATCCATCAGGCTGGGGAATTGCTTGGTTTGATGAAGAGAAATGGAATTTATATAAAGAACCATGGCCTTTATTTAAATCATATAAAGCTGAAGAAATTGTAAAAAATGCTTATGGAAAAATAATTATATCTCATGTGAGATTTGCTACTCATGGAAAGGAAAAAATAGAAAATACTCATCCATGGTTTTATAAGAATTGGATTTTTGCTCATAATGGAATAATTTATGATGAGTTAATTAATCTTATAAAAAGTGAATATAGAGATTTTGAAGGAGAAACAGATTCAGAGAAGTTATTTCATTTAATAGTTCAAGAGATTAATGAATTAAATGATGCTATTGAAGGAATTAAAAATACTATTAAGAAATTGAAAAATATTAAATTTTCATCACTTAATTTTATTGCTAGTGATGGAAGAAATCTTTATGCTTTAAGATATGCTATTGAAAGAGAAAATTATTATACGCTTTATTATACAAAAAGGCCTAAGAATACACTTCATTTGTTATCTAAAGATACAAAACAATTAATAGAAATGAAATCTGCATATGGAGAAAAAGCAATAATAATAGCATCTGAAAGAATGACAGAAGAAGATTGGGAGTTTATTGAAAATAGAAATCTCATTATAATAGATAAAAATTTAAGTGTAAAATTATTATCTATTGATTAAAATATTTTAATGAAAAATTTTATTATTTTTAATGGGTCCGTAGTGTAGCCTGGATAGCACATCGGCTTCCGGAGCCGAAGGTCAGGGGTTCAAATCCCCTCGGACCTGTTATTATTTTTAATTAATTTTAATGAAAATTACATAAAAGATAAATATGAAATTAATAAGAAGAATTTGGAGGTAATATTTTGGATAAATGGGTATGTCAAATCTGTGGCTATGTCTATGATCCAATGATAGGAGATCCAAGTCAAAATATAAAACCTGGGACGCCTTTTGAAGAACTTCCAGAGGATTGGGTATGTCCAGTATGTGCTGCTCCAAAGTCTATGTTCACAAAATTGACTTAATTTTTTATTTTTTTAGCATGCATATTTGACAATTTTCAACTTCAAATATAGGATCAAATGTTTTATGTATATTACATAATAGACCTTTACTACGAGCAATTTGACATATTTTACAAAATTCTATAATGAAGTCTCTATGAGTTAAATTTTTATTGATAAGAGAATCTACTATTTTCTCTACTAATTTTTTAATTTCCATATCTTCTTCTAAATTTATAGATTTTCCACGCATTTTTCTAATATAAAGACTTATAGCTGATTGGCTTACACCTAAAATTCTTGCAGCTTCAACTTGATTTAAGTTATATTTTGTTATTAAATATTTAGCCATAAGTGCTCTTAATGATGGTAATAAGCTTTTTACAATAACCTCACATAATGATAGCATTTTAATATCCCTCATGTAGTCTATAATAGAAATTAATAAATATATTTTATTACAATTGTAATAATGTGGTAAAATGAAGGAAAGAAACATATTAAAAATAAAAGAAAATGTCTATTGGATTGGTACAAGAGACTGGAATCGTAGAATTTTTGATGCCTTAATACCACTTCCAAAAGGAACATCTTATAATGCATATCTTATTATTGGAAATAAATCCAAAGCTTTAATTGATACTGTTAATCCTGGCTTTGAAGAAGAGCTTGAAGAAAAAATTAGAAGCTTAATATCATTAGAGGATTTAGATTATGTTGTTATGAATCATGCAGAACCAGATCATGCTGGTGCTATACCTTACATTATGAAAATTGCATCTAAAGCCAAGCTTATAACCTCAAATAAAGGTGCAAAAATGGCTCAAATATATTACAATATTCCACAAGAAAGGATTACTATTATAAAAGATAATGATACCATAAGTCTAGGTGATAAGACCTTACGTTTTATTGAAGCTCCTATGCTACATTGGCCTGAGACTATTTTTACATATCTTGAAGAAGATGGAATATTATTTCCATGTGACTTCTTTGGTGCTCATTTAGCCAATGGTGTCTATAGTGATGAAATTGAAGATTATTTAGTACATGCTCAAAGATATTGGGGTGAAATTATGATGCCCTTTAGAATAATGGCTCAGAAAGCCTTAGAAAAGATTGCTAATCTTAATATTAATATTATTGCACCAAGTCATGGTCCTATTCATAGAAGACCTGAAATAATATTAAATGCTTATAAAAGATGGGCTTATGGAGAAACTAATCAAAAAGTTACTATAGCTTATGTTAGTATGTGGAATAATACTGATACAATGGTTAAACAAATAGCTGATACATTATTATCAGAGGGTATAGAAGTTGCTTTTCATAACTTAGTAGTTGCAGATATAGGTGATATAGCTAAAGATCTTGTAGATTCAAGAGCTATTGTTTTAGGTGCACCTACAGTTTTAGGAGGAGCACATCCCTTAGCAGTTTATGCTACATATTTATTAAAAGCATTACGCCCACCAATAAAATTTGCTATTATTTTAAGTTCTTATGGTTGGGGAGGAGGAGCAATAAGACAAATTCAAGAGATATTAAATGGTTTCAAAATTGATATTGTGGGAACATTAGAAATTAATGGTCCACCAACTGAAGAAAACATACAACAAATTATTAAAATTGCTAAGGATTTAGCTAAAAAAATTAAGGAGGGATAATATGGGAGGATTTACTGAAGAAGATCGTAAAAAAGTATTAAAAGATATATTAAAGCAAATTCACATGGGCATACCAATAGAAAAAATTAAAGAAAATTTCCAAAAGTTTCTTGAGAATGTAAGTCCATTGGAAATTGTTAAAATTGAACAAGAGCTAATTAGTGAAGGTATTTCAAGAGAAGAAATTCAAAGACTTTGTGATCTTCATTTAGCAATTTTCAAGGAGCAATTAGAAAAACAGAAAATTGAAATCGCTCCAACAAGTCCCATTGGTATACTTATTGAAGAGCATAAAATGCTTCAGCAAATTACTGAAAAACTTATTATATTAAATGAAAAAATTCAAAAAGCAGAAAACATAGATTTAGTAATTGAAGAATTATCACAAATAAAACATATTTTAAATGAACTTATTGATGCTGAAAAACATTATTTAAGAGAGGAAAATGTTCTATTTCCAATATTAGAAAAACATGGTATAACAGAACCACCAGCAATAATGTGGATGGAACATAATCAACTCAGAGAAAATAAAAAACAACTAAAAACTCTAATTGATAATTCTACAAGAATAAGTTTTTCAGATTTTAAGGAACAACTTAGTAAATTAATAAGTAGTATAAAGAGTATTCTAGATGCTCATATATACAAGGAGAATAACATATTATTTCCAGTAGCACAACGTGTAATTACAGAAAGAGAATGGATTGATATAAGAGAAGATTTTGATGAAATTGGATATTGTTGCTTTACACCACTAATAGAAAAACCACCAATAGAAAAAATAGCTAAAGAAGAAAAGTCTGAAAAGCCTATGGATACTTTACAATTTGATACCGGAAATTTAACAAAGGAAGAAATTGAAGCAATTCTAAATACCTTACCTATAGATATAACTTTTGTAGATAAAGATGATACTGTAAGATTCTTCAATAAAGCAGAAAAGCGTATATTTGTAAGAACAAAA
>JAJHRG010000009.1 GCA_020832905.1 Thermoproteota archaeon
TTTAGCTATAAATTTTCTTACATGTATTAAATATAATTTCTGCAGTTTCTTTCCAATCATTTAATTTAATAATATTTCTATTATAATTTTTCAATATTTTTATTATTTTATTTGCAATTTCTTCTTCATTCCAATTACAATTAATTACACCAGGAATTTTTACAGATTTAGGAGCAATAACAGGTAATCCCATAGAAAGCCATTCTATTAGCTTTAAGCTTTCAGTTTTATATGCATTTATTCCAATATCTGCTATTGTTATAATCTCTGGAACATATTTATATTCAATATATCCTTTTAGCTTTACATTTTCACTAATGTATTTTCTTAATTCTTTTTCACCTTCACCTTCTCCAAATATCCAAAATTCAGCATTTGGAAATTCTTTATTTACAATTTTCATTGATTTTATTACAGGAATTAAGTATTTTACATACATATTAGTTAACTTACCAATGTAAATTATTAATGGAAAATTAACATTGTATTTTTTTCTTAATTCTTCTCTATTATATTTTAAAGGATTGAAAATTTCTGAATTGTATCCATTTGGTGCAAAAATAATTGGCTTATTAATTTTTATTGGAGGAATTAAATAATGCCAAGCATTAAATACTAATATTGAATTTTTTATTATTTCTATTTCTAAAAATTCAATTAATGGAATAAAAATTCTTTTAATTCCTTTCCAATTATCTCTACATAAATCTACTTTCCATTCTACTAAATCATAAATATATTCTTTAATAAATGGTTTACAGAAAAGTGCACATAATCCTGCTCTAAATCCTGAAAATATTTTACATTTTATTTTTCTATTTTTTAATACTTTAATTATTCCTAAAAATGGATTATATGCTTCTATTATTTTTATATTTGCCATTGATTTTAATTCTCTATAAAGATGATCTGATCTTTGTGGAAATTTTGATGGAATTTTAGATGAACTTACAAATAATATTTCCATAAATTACATTACCCATAATTTTTTTGAAAGTAAATATTGATAATCTTCTTTTGCTTTTCTCATTAAGAATTTAATTAATTCTTCTAAGTCAATTTTATCTTTATTCCATTCACTTATTGCTTTATTCCATAATTCTATTTCTTTTAATCTAATTCTTGCTAATTTTTTTAATTTTTCTTGTATTTCTTTATCTATTTCTGAATTATCTAAAATTAAGCCAGGACATTCTTTTTTTGCTTGTTCATTTACATCTATTAGTATTTTATTTCCACATACTTCATATTCAAATGGATAAAATCTACATGCAAATGGTTTAAATAAATGAACTTTACATTTACCATCATTTGTTAAAAATATACATTTACCATCATATTTTAATGATAAATAATATGATGTATTATTAGCTATTATTGATTTCCATCTTGAATTTTCTTCATTATATTCATGAAGTTCTATATAATTAATTAAATCATTTATTTTACCATAAATATGTAATCTAAATATATCTAAATGAGTTAATGGAACCCAATATTTTTTACAACAATTTCCATCATTTTTACATTGAAAACTTACCATATCAAAATAATAAATAAAAAAGAATTTTTTAGCTTTTCCAAAAATATTTATAAATCTTTTATTTTTCATTATTTATGAATCCTTTGCTATTAATTCCTTTAATTATTTCATTTACTACAACATTTATATTAATAAAATTATGGATTCCTATTGCACATAAAATTGGAATTGTTGGAAAGGATATGAATAAACCAGGAAATCCAAAAGTTGCAGAATTAGGAGGAATTCCATTATTAGGAGGAATATTAGGAGGAATATTATCTTATGTTGGAATAAATACATTTATTTTAAATCAAATTCATATAAATTATGCACTTTTTGCATTTTTAAATACAGTTTTAATTATTGCATTTATAGGATTTGTTGATGATATTTTAGGATGGAAAATAGGATTAAAACAATGGCAAAAACCATTATTAACAATTCCAGCAGCAATTCCAATGATGGTTTCAAATTTAGGAAAAACAACAATTTCAATATTTGAAACTATAGATTTAGGAATTTTATATCCTCTTATTGTTGTTCCTATAGGTATAGTTGGTGCATCAAATGGATTTAATATGCTTGCAGGATATAATGGATTAGAAGCAGGAATGGGAATAATTATAATTTCAACAATGAGTATTATTGCATATTATACTGGAAATAGTTGGATTTCTATGATAGGATTAATAGTTGTTCTTTCTTTAATTGCATTTATTTATTTTAATTGGTATCCTGCAAAAATATTTCCTGGAAATGCTTTTACATATATGATTGGAACAATAATAGCATGTATGGCAATTTTAGGAAATATGGAAAAACTTGCACTATTTTTATACATTCCATATTATATAGATTTTATATTACCTTTAAGAAGTAGAATGAAAACAGAAGCTTTTGGAAAAGTAAATGAAGATGGAACATTAGATAAACCTTATGAAAAAATATATGATGTTTGTCATTTAATGATTGTAATAATTAAGAAAATAAAAGGAAAAGTTTATGAAAAAGATGTAACCATAAGCATTTTAATATTTGAAATTATTTTATCAATAATAGGAATAAAGTTATATATTTGAAATAAAAAATAAAAAATGGATGATGAGGGAAGAGCCATTTTCAGAATAATGAAGAACCTGACTCACTCTGACATTAAAATGAAAATTAAAATTGATGTTGAAATAATAGTATAAATCATAATAGTAATTGTTAATTTTATTGCTAATTTTAAATCATATATAGCAATATAAAAAGGAAAAGAATGTAAAAATTCAAATAATAATGAATAAATTAATCTTCCTATAAATAAAGCAATTATAGCATCCTTCCAAAATAAAATTCCTTCTCTTATTAATTCTCCTGCTATTAATAATGATGCTTGATAATTTACAATATATGTAATAGTAATTGGTAATGCTTTTGTATTAAAAATAAAAAATTCTGCAATAATTTTTGAAATATTTTCTAAATAATTAAAAACTCCAAAATATACTAATAAAATTACTATTATTAAAACAATAAAATATTTTATTCCAATATCTTTTGTTATTTTTATTGATTTTATTAATGAACTTTTTAAATTAATTTTACTATTTTTAATTTCTTCTTTTATAATTATTTCTTTATTTTTTAAGAAAATTCTTCCTAAAATTATTCCCATTATCATACTAATAATAAGAGCAAAAAATGATAATCCAATATATATTAATCCTATGGAAATTCCAAATGCTGCTATAGAAATTGGTAATACATATTCTATTATTAATCTTAAGCCACTAAATGGCATAGAAAAAAGAGTATAAACTATAACTTCTTTATGATTTAATTTATTTTCTCTTACAAGAGAAGAAATAATAGCATGTTCTGCTCTTGAATCAATTATTCCTATTACCATAGGAATAGAAAGTTCAGATGGAAGTTTTGGTATTTTTAAAATTAATTTTAATGGTTTTAATAATTTTTTATGAAATCCTATTGAAAATAAAATATCTGCAATAAAAACTCCAATAAAAATTGTTAATATGATAATTATAAATGAATTTATGTATATTATTAAGTCCAATTAATCACCAAATAATTTTTTATTTTTCTAATAAATAATTCTTGGTCTTCCATTAAGATCTATTATTTCTCCATTTACTTCATAAACTTTATTTATCATATTAATAACTTCATTTGGATCTCCATCACATATAATTTCTCCATTATTTAATAAAACTATTCTATCAGCATATTTAAAAGCTAAATTAACTTCATGAATTGCTATAATTGTTATAGTATTTCTTTCTTTTGTTATTTTTCTTATTAATTCCATTATTTCTAATTGATATTTTAAATCTAAATTTACAGTAGGCTCATCAAATAGCATTATTTTTGAATTTTGTGCAATTATTCTTGCAATATAAGCTCTTTGTCTTTCTCCTCCACTTACTTCATCAATATATCTATTTGAATATTCAATTAAATTTAAATCTTTTAATATTTTATTTACAAATTCAATATCTTCTTTTTTTGGTATAGTCCAAAAATAAGGTAATCTTCCTAAAAGAACATTTTCAAAAATTGTTATTGGAAATATAATTGGAGTAAATTGAGGAAGATAAGAAATTATTTTTGCTTTTTCTCTTTCTGAAATTTTAGATAAATCTATTCCCTCATAAATTATTTTTCCTTTATATGATTTTATTCCTAAAATACATTTTAAAAGAGTAGTTTTTCCTGCACCATTTGGTCCTATTATTGCTAATAATTCTCCTTTATTTATTTTTAAATTAATATTTTTTAATACTGTTTTTAAGCCATAATTTGAATATAAATTTATTATTTCAAGACTCATGACCAATACATCCTCCTACTTTTAATTAATAAATAAACAAAAAATGGTCCTCCAATAAGAGAAGTAATTGCACCAACAGGAAGAATTAATGGTGAAAAAATTGTTCTTGCAATTGTATCTGATAATAAAAGTAAATTTGATCCTATTAATGATGATGCTATTATTAATTTTCTATTATCATTTCCAATAATTATTCTTGCAATATGAGGAGATACTAAGCATATAAATCCAATTACTCCAACAAATGATATTGTTACTGCAATCATAAATCCTATAACAATTATACATATTGCTCTTATTTTTTTAATATTAATTCCTAAGCTAGAAGCAATTTCTTCTCCCATATTAAAAGCATTTAATCTCCATCCCATATGAATAAAAATTATTATTCCTATTAATCCTAATGAAATCCATATTAATTTTTTCCAATTTAATAATCCAAGATCTCCTAATAACCATACTATTACTGCTTTTAATGCTTCTGCTTGACTTGTATATTGTAATATTGATGTAAATGCACTAAAAAAATATCCTATTGCAATTCCAGTTAAAACTATTACTGTTGGATTTGTTCCTTTTATTCTTGCTATAATGCTAATAACTATTGAGCAAATTAAACATAATATAAATGCATTTGTTATTATAAAAAACTCATTTGTTATAATAAATGTATAACTACCATAAGCAATTCCAGCTCCAAGTATAATTGCTATAGATGCACCAAATGCTGCAGCAGAAGAAAGTCCTATTGTAAATGGAGATGCTAATGGATTTCTTAATATACTCTGACATACTACACCTGAAGATGCAAGTATTGCTCCTATAATAATTGCTCCTAAAACTCTTGGCATTCTTAAATTCCAAACAATATACTCTAAAACTTCATTATTATTAATATTTAAAAATGGAAATAATTTTGCTATTATTATTTTATAAACATCAATAATATCTATTTTTACAGAACCTATTGAAATAGAAATTCCAATTAAAAAAATTAATAATATTAAAAAAGAAAAAATTGTTATTTTATATTTCATTATTTCACCATTAGCTTGGATAATACCATATTCCTTTATATTCAATTCCTAGAAATGATAAATATTGTTTTAAGTAATAGCTAACATCAATATCAGAAAATCTATCAGGATATGAAATTTTTGCAATTTGTAATACAGCAATAGGATAACTTGGTTTATATAAAAGATCATTTGGAAGTATTACTATTTTATTTTGCTTTACTGCATTTGTAAGATTTAATCTTTGTTTAATATCATTTAATATTTTTTCATAATCACTTTGTTTAATAGTTAATGGATCTGCTGTTATTGCTTTAATTATTACATCTGGATTTTCATTTATTACCCATTCTGCACTTACTTTTGGATATGAAGTAGAAAATTCTCCTATTGGTCTTAATCCTGATAATATTATAATCTCATAAAGTCCAGCACCAGGTCCTACTGTACCCCATGTAATATATGTTTCACCATAGGCTCTTAGTTTATTTTCTTCTTTTAAATTACTTAATCTTTGATTTACAATGTTTAATATTTCTTTCATCCATTTACATAATAATTCTGCTTCTTTTTCTCTTCCAATTATCATTGCTAATGTTTTTATTTCTCTATCCATTATTGATGGAATATAAAAATCAAATCTTACAACTTTAATTCCTAATGGCTCAAGTTTTTCTTCAGCATCTAAAGTCCATTTTGTATAAGTAATAACAATATCTGGTTTAAGACTTATTATTTTTTCATAATCTGGATTTTTCCAACTTCCAACAACTGTTTTATTTGAAATATTACCAAATATCTCTGGCTTATTTGCTATTACATCACTAATTCCTACTATTAAATTACTTGCATTTAAAATTTTTAAAATAGTTGCAGCATCTCCAGTTAATACAACAATTTTCTTTACTGGTATACTTATTTCAACATATTTTCCAGAAGAATCTATTATTGTTATATTTCCTAATTTAGATGTTTGTATTGTAGGTGAATAACTACTTATTAAATAACCTCCATAAAAGCTTATTATTGCTATGATTATTACTATTCCAATAATTTTTGCTTTACTCATGATTTATCCCAGTAGAAATTAATATGAGAATAATTTATTTTTATTGTTTCATATGAAACTAATACAAAATAACAACATAAAGTGTATATATATTTATTTATTTCTATATATTTATGGTGATATTATGGAAGTAGAAGTAAAAGAAGAGAAAAAAGTATGTAAGTATTGCGGTTCTACAAAAGTTAACAAATTGGGATTTGTTCCAACAGTAAAAGGGAAAAAAGAAGATATATTTGTAGGGAATGCGGTCATACCTTCTATCGAGATCTTACTCTTAATACACAATTGCTTTTTTTAATTACAATTTCTATAATGAAATGATTTGAGAGCTTATTTACAACTGAAAGCCTTGCCCTTTAGGGCGGGGAGGAGGTCAGATAAAATAGCATTAAAAGCATATTCAAAATCTTTTCCATTTAATTTTCCTATTACTGTAACAATTCCCATATCCCAATTATTTAATTTTGCATGAAGAGATAACATAAATGCATAATCTCCACAAACAAAATCTGGATATGAATAAGGAATTTCATTTGTTTTATCTTCAGCTAACCATTTCTTTAATTCATCTAATGTTGGAATAGTTTTATTTTTTAATGGCTCATAAAATACTGAATATAATTTTTCATATTCTTTTTTAATATTAGTATAATTAATTAATAATATCTCATAATTTTTTGAAATTTCTTCTAATTTTATTTTTGTATTATTGTAATCATTATAAATTAAATCATAGTTTTTCTTTAAATTTGAATAAGAATTATTTAGCTCAATATAATTACTATAAATTTCTTCATATGATTTTAAAATATTACTATAATTTTCATATAGTAAATTAAATTCTTTACTTAAATTGTTATAACTAATCAAAATATTATTATAGCTTTCATTTAA
>JAJHRG010000010.1 GCA_020832905.1 Thermoproteota archaeon
AAATATTCTAGACATCCACAATATCTTGGATTTTTAATATGGACATATGCACTTTTAATATATGATAAATACATATTTTCACCTGTAAGAGGAGGATATTTTCCATCACCTTCTATAATTTGGTTAACTGTAATGATAACAATTATAGCAGTAGCATTAAGTGAAGAAATGAAAATGATTAAAATCTATGGAGATAAATATAAAAAATATATAAATAAAACATCATTTTTAATACCATTGCCAAAGAAAATTTTAATTATTTTTATTAATTTCAATAGAAAAATCATTAAAAAAGATAGACCAGAAAATCTTAATGATATCTTCAAAATATTGATGATTTATTATTTCATATTGATTTTATTATCAATAATGTACAATATTTGTTTGAAAATCTATTAGTTAATTTTCCAAATAAAAAATCACATTAAAAATATTGATAAAAATTCTGTGATAACATATCTATTTATTATTTAAGTATTTTTCTTTCCATTCTTTTACAAGTATACGTACACATTCATTAAATTTATCTAATATCTCTATTAATTCATTGACTTCATCTTCTCTTTCATTTAGAGGTGGAAAATATAATGCCTTTGGTGATATATTGTCTTTGCTTAAAGAATCTTGTAATAATTTATCTAAATAATGTGGTGCATGTATCCATTTACTTGAAAGCATACCATAAAATTTTCTTAGTTTATTTAATATATCGTTATTTTGTAATATTTTTTCAAGTTTTTCTATTAAATCATAAGGTTTTAATTTTATGGCCTCATCTAATTTTTCCATTAAATCAAAATTTCTAAATTCATTACTACAATCGAGAATTAAGCCAAGCTCTAATTCCTCAAGAAGAAACCTAATTGTTCGAATTACACCATCTACATCACTTACGAGAATATTAAACATTACTGGGAATAGTGAAGGAGCATATATAAAATCAACTATGTAGTACATTGCAGAATTATAATCATTATCCTTCAAAACATCATATACCAATTTTTCTGCCTCAGCCCAAGTTTCGGAAAATTCTTCCATTTTTCTAAGAAGAAGATCTCCATCCTTGCTCTCTAGAAATTCAACATTTTTTTCTATGTGACTATGTGCAAAATTTGCATAACTTCGAATAAAATCACTTCTCATAATAATAACTTACTTATCCTCTCTAATAATCTTAATGAATTGATTATAGTTGTATTATCGTTCTTAGAAGAAAAGAAAGCCCTTATTACTTTTTCAATACTACTACTTGTGGGAATTGTCTTTTCATGCCTTTATACCATTCTTCATAATACTCCTCATCTACATTAACATCAAAAAGTACTACTATGAGTTGATCAAAATAATGTAAATATCTGACACATTTATCTGCTATAGTTCTGAGATCTTCTTTATAAGTAGGCCCCTTAACTTCTATAGCAATATTATCAATAACTATATCTGGCCTAGAGTGCCCCTTTTGAACTTCTATATTTACATTAAAACCTTTAGCTCTTAACCAACCAGCCAATTCCATTCTATATCTTTCTTCATTTCTATATGATCTTAAAGGCTTGAACTCTTCAATTGTTTTTACAACTAACTTAACTTTTTCAGGAAGACTCTTCTTTAATTTACGTCTTTTTACAGATTCAGAAATAGAAGATACTCCTTTTGATATAATCTTAAAAATATCTTCAATTGAAACATCATAATCTAGTGGAATCTCTGGAATTTTAGGAGTAGAAAGATCTAGTAATTTTACTTTAGGAATAGAACGGTCGATATTCTTCATAATTTCATCCATAGAAGGAATTCCGAAATCGAAAACATAATTACTCTTACGACTTTTTCTTTTTTTCCTCTTTTTTGGCATAAAAATTCGCCTTTTCTATTTATGATTATCATAAGATTTTATTTTAATTTTTTGTAAGTATGATAAAAAATAGGAAAAACGAGTTCCAAGTTTGGCTTTAGTAATAGCCAGTTGTTCCTAAGTCATGAACTATCTTTAATGATGTCCTTTATGATGTAAATGATATCAAATTTATGTTCGGCTCTCTTTCTATGTTTTCCTTTTCTCTTTTAAAGTCATAGTCTGCTGTGATGAATTCATTTATTTCTTCTCCTTGCTTCTTTAGAATTTTCAAATAGGCCAGGTGAAGTAGATCAAGAGTTTTCAATTTAAATTTAGATGAAATATCTATGGCAGTAGCAAATGGTAAGTACAAATTGCCTATCATGAAAACTCTCTTATGACCATTAATCTTTCGATAGCTCAACTTAAACCTCATTAGTATGTATAGAGGAAGTGTTGATATAGCTAATTCCTTTTTTACTTTAATTTTCTCAGAAAGTTCAAAAAGTATGTTTTCTTTCCTAGATATTATACTGGCAAGCTCAGAAACTATTTTTGTTATCATACTATATAGACCAAATATATCAATTACATAAATGTTTTTTATCTAAATAAAAATACTTAATCAGATTATAAAAAAGATTAATATTGAAAAGTTTTTATATTTACAATTCTTCCATTTTCAATTTCTACAAGATTATCAGGGGAAATTTTTTCTACTAAGCTTTCCTCATGAAGGCTTATTATAATTCCTCTTTCTTTTTTTATTCTTTTCAATATATCAATTACTTTCATTTTTTTGCTTTTATCTAAATGTGAAAATGGCTCATCTATAAATAAAAATAATGGCTCTAATACCAATGCTCTTGCTAATGATATTATTTGAGATTGTCCTGCAGATAATTCTAAAGCATTTTTATGTAAAATATCATTAATTTCTAATTCATTTAAAATTTCAATAGCTTTTTTAATTGCACTTTCCTTATCCATACCTCTTATTCTTAATCCATATATTATATTATCTATAACAGAACCTTTGAGAATTACAGCTTTTTCATGAACATATGTTATCTTTCTTCTTATTAATAATTTTTCAGATTCTTCTAAAGACCAATAGTTTTTATTATCTACATAAACATCTCCTTTTATAGGCTTATATATAAGAGATGCTATTTTCATTAAAGTAGTTTTTCCACTTCCATTAGGACCTAGAATAATTGTAATTTCTCCTTTTTTAAAGCATATAGAAATATTTTCAAGAGTCCATTCTTTAGATTGAGAATATTTATAGTAAATATTTTTTAAAGAAATTATATTCAATATTTAATCCCCCTACTAATAATTCTTAAAATTACTGATATCACTATCATTATTATGACTAAAATACATCCAAGTAAAAGTGATAATTCAAATTCTCCTTTAGATACACCTAAAGCAATAGCTGTAGTCATAACTCTTGTAAAATCTTTTATATTTCCTCCAATCATTAATGCAATACCAAGTTCACCAATTGCTCTTGAAAATGCCATTGTAAAAGATGCTAAAAGACCTAAATAAGATTCTTTTAATATGAGAATCATTTTTTGTGTTTTTGTTGCACCAATAGCAATAGCAAATTCTCCATAAATATATATTGTATTTTTTAATATTCTAAAGCTTGTAGATATTATTAATGGAATTACAAGTATAGCTTCTCCTATAATTATAGCTTGAGGTGTATATAAAAGATTTAAAAATCCTAAAGGTCCTGATTTACTAAATAAAAAGTATAAAAATAAACCAAGTACTACAGTAGGTATTCCTACTAAAGATTCTACTATAGAAGATATTAATTCAGCTCTTCTTCTATATGCAAGAATATATGCTAAAGGAATTCCTATGAAAAAAGCTATTAAAGTAGCACATCCTGAAATCCATATCGATCTTAATGTTATATCAATAATTTCATTCATTAATATCCCCTAGCAATTTTAAGCCATTCACATGCTAACTCTTTTTCTTTATCAATTGCAGGAATAAAAAGAGGAACTCCATATTTATCTATGCCAAATTTTCCTATGAGATCTCTTTGATTATAATATATAAAATCAATAAAAGCTATTGCATATGGTATTAAATCAGAAGAACAGTTTCTTACAAGATAAATACTATAAATATTTATTAAACTAGAATCATTAGAAAAAAGCTCTTCTATATTAGGTAATCTTCCTTCTTTTTTAAATTGTAAATATGTTCCTGTATCACTTAATGTATATGCTTTCATTTCATTAGATATAATTAAAACTTGATCCATACCAGTACCAGTTTCTCTATACCATGATTTTCCATGAGGATCAATACCTATTTTTTTCCATATACTAATTTCTTTAATATGAGTACCTGAGTTATCTCCTCTACTAATGAAAAATGTTCTACCAGATTCACAAGCTTCATATATTTTTCTAAAAGCATCTTCAGCACTACTAGCATTTCTAATACCTGCAGGATCATCTAAAGGACCTACTATAATGAAATAATTATATGCAATTATTCTTCCATAATCAATTACTCCTTTTTTTATATACTGTTCTTCAAGCTCAGGCGCATGAGAAAATACTATACATGCATCTCCTCTTTCAGCTATTTTAAGTGCAGCACTACTACCAACTGCTATAAAATCAATTTTTACATTAGGATATAGTTTATTGAATTGAAATGCTAAATAATCTAAAAGTCCTGTAGCATATAAAGAAGTAGTTGTACTAACTCTAATTCTAACTTCAGATTGTGAAGAGGTTGATATAATTATTTCTTTTCTTGGATTAATATATTGTATGAAATTTAATATTGCAAGAAAAATAATAATCATTAAAAGAATTGATGTAATTCTTTTTTGAGACATATCAAAATATTTTTGTAAAAAATTAATATATTTATCAGTTATTTGGTAGCAACATTTCCTTCACTCTTGCTTAAAAGCTAGTTTTGTAAAAAATGTCTTTGTAAGGAAGTAGCTTATGACAGTTGAGACAAGTACAGAAACTCTGAAGCTTGAACTTATGGCTTCAGCGATTCTTTCGGTTATAATAGCTTCACATTAAGTATTTTGCATTAACAACAAAGTCACATTTCATGGATCTATTCTTCTCTCCTTGCAGAATTCAAGCAACTTATTCACAGAATTCTTGAGAGTTAATATTAAATTGTCTAAGTTTTCGTAAATCAACTCTGCCTTCACATCTGTATACATGTGGACTATTATATTTCTCAGTCCAATGACATCTAGAAGTTTCTTCTTTAGATCTTCATCAATAATGCCTATAGTGTAAATCCTTTCAATAACTTCCTTATACGTTTCTGGAATGCTAACACCAAGCTTAGAGAGTATATATGATGAGAAATCCACAATGAACTCAGTACAGACCTGCAAGTTCCTCTCAGTAATTGATAAGACTTTTAAGTCCTCACAAAAATCCTCTTTTCTACAGCTCTTCTTCAGTTCCTCTAAGATCTCAATTCCCTTATTGAATCGCTCTAGTCTCTTCAAAGTACTTGGCTTCACTTCATCACCTTCTCGATTTCTCTCTTCTCGAATTCCTTAGAAAGATGAATCCAGTCATCATATAATTTCATTATCTTAAGTCTATCTTCAAATAGTTCTTCTTCATTTTTACAAAATATTACCTTCCCCTTAATCAGAATATCATAACTTAAGCTAAAAGGAGAGAAGTTAATTAATACAACATCAAGATTCTCGAATTCTAAATCTCTTAAAAGATTCTTCAAGAAGTTAAAGAGCTGACTTTTATCTAGCTTATCAACTTTTATTGCTAAGTCCACATCACTTTCTCCTGGAATGAATCTACCTTCAACAATAGAACCAAAAAGCATTGCATAGACTATTCCATATTTTTCTGCAAGTGCTTTTATTCTTTCTGAGAGCTTGACCACATCAATATATACTTTCATCTGTGAAGTGTATGCTTTCAATTATATTTAAGCATTTTTGTATTTCATAATAGAGATAATTATTATTGCACTTACGACCATATAAGTATTGATCAACTAGTTTATTGCTAAGATATCATTTTTGCTTCATGTAGTTCAATAACCAATCTACAAGCTGTTTCACATCTTCTGAGTATTCCTTAATTACATCTTCTTGCAACCAGCCTTCGTAGAAATTTTGATGTAATGTACTTGCTACTGAGAAAAGTCTTCTGAGTTCTGGATTTTTTCTTCTCTTCGCCAAGCTTTCTGATAAAACTAAAAAGCTCACCATGTGATGATATCAAAACTCCTTGGCTAGTTGCTATAGCCTTAACCATTAGAGCTACAGCATCCCAAAGCTTCTCAGATGCTTGAATATAATCCCCTTTAGCCAAGAGCTCATCAGCTTCATTAATGTACTTCTCTGATAGCTTTTCATAAAGCTCAGCTCTATCTAATGGATCCATTTTCTCATTTAACCCTTTACATAATGCTTCAAGAGCTATTTCTTCAATGCTTATTCCACTTTTTTCACTTTCTTTTCTTAGCTTTATCTCTATTTTCTTTGGTAATGTAAGAGTTAATTCCAAATAGAGCACCAATTACTATAATATCTTCATGAGCTATAAAGCTTCTCTTTTTAGTTAATGAACTTAAGCTTATTGATAAAGCTACAAATTATTTTCTTACTTTATAAGTTCAGATAGGATTTTTACACTTATTTTATCTTTCGGTGCTAGAACATTAATTTCTCACAAATTAAGGAGAACCGCAAGATAGCAGAAAAATTTATGTAAAAATTTTACTATTTTAATAATAGTTAATGTAAGAGTGGGCTCGGAATCTCTTTAAGAGAATTGAAAGA
>JAJHRG010000011.1 GCA_020832905.1 Thermoproteota archaeon
AAACAAATTGAAGTAAAATTTGCTTTTGCACCCGATGTATCTTTAGAGAGAATTGAAAGACATCTTACACAAACCCAATGACACTGCCAGACGCAATTGATGTATCTTTAGAGAGAATTGAAAGTTTGTCTTTTCGTACTGGTGAAAAAAAGAAAAAAGAAAGATGTATCTTTAGAGAGAATTGAAAGAAGCATTCCAGTTCAGTTCGACTAGCTTTCCATCTTCCCGATGTATCTTTAGAGAGAATTGAAAGTGATCGTTGGCATGAGCAAAGAGAAGAAAATGAAAGGATGTATCTTTAGAGAGAATTGAAAGTTTCAATTTTTCATTTGATTCCCACTTATCAATCTCGTTGTATCTTTAGAGAGAATTGAAAGTGAAAATCCTGAAAAGCTCGGAATGAAGCCAAGCGAGTTTGGATGTATCTTAATAGAGAATTGAAAATTAAAGAAAGTTAGAAGTTAAAATATTTAAAAAAGTTTATTTTAAATAATATTCATAAAAATCCATTAGAACAAAATAGAAATCTGGTGGTTTTTTATCAATTCTTTTTCTTATCTTATTTGCAGCATAATAATCAGCTACTAGTAGAGTTGAGAGAAAAGCAAGAGAGAGCTTTCTAAAGTTAGAATCACTTACGTACATATTCCATATGTTTTTGTACGCATCATCTTTTAGAGTATTACATATAATTTCTAATGCTTTTTCACTACTAATATTCTTCATTTTATTAATTATACGATCTAAAGCATTTATTTCCCTATCATTTCTTAGAAATTTTGATATTGTTTCTTTTAACTTATTTATTTGAGTATCATTTAGGTTTACAACTTTTTCTTTTCCATAATCATTCATTATTTTCTTTTTTACACCCATGGCATGATGATGAAATAGTATTGAAAAACTACATACAGAAAGTATAAAGTCTTCTTTTTTAGTATCAATAAACTCAAATTTAAATAATTCATTAAAAATATAAAATGAAAGAAACTCATGTCCTTTAAATGATAAATACTTTACATTATGTTCCTTATCATATTTATAATTATTTTGATAAAATACTTTTCCTATATCATGAAATATTATTGATAATCTTATTACATCATCTAAACTTAAAGTCCATTCACATGGTATTTTCATTAAATATTTATAAATTTTTGAATTCTTTATATTGGATATTGCTGATAGACATTCATTTATGTGTTCAATCAATCTTTCTTTTAATAAGTATTCTGATCCTTCTTCATAGTAACTATAAATTTCATTCATACTCAACTATCAACCCTTTTTCATTATCATATTCAATATTTGCTACAAACGCTAAAACATCATTTATATATAGAAATTTTAAAAGTCCTGAGAAATTATCAAACATTTTTATTTGATTATTACTTAATGATTTTATTTCAAATAAGCCTTTATAATCTTTGGTTATATACTCTTTTATCAATGAGTTTTTAATCAATTCTAAAAACAAATTAAAGGAAATTGGAATTATTAACTTAATCATTTTTTCATATTTGTCTTTATTTTCTTCAAATACTGATTTTGGAATAATTGGTATAAGCATAGAATTTCTAATAAAGCTTCCTTCTAATCTCATTAATAAATTCTTAAATGCTGAATATGACATATCTTCAATTTTTGAAGTAATATTAATTAATTTAGTAATATCATTTCGATTAATCTCCATATCATTCTCATTATAAATCTTATCTATTAATTCTTTATATCCGATAACACTATTTGAATATGGAATATGAAAATTTATTTTCTCTCCTTTATTTTTCATACCTAAAAGTAAGGTAAGTGTTCTTTTTGTTAAATCATAATCATAAACCTTATATTTATGACATTTATCATACTTATCGTAAGTTTTCTTTAACTCATTATTTTCATCTACTTCATACCATATGAGTAAATCTCCATTATTTTCACCTTCATATCTTAAAAATCTACCAATTCTTTGTATTAATGAATTAATTGGTGCAATTTCAGTAATCATGAGATTTGATGAAATATCAATACCTGCTTCTATTACTTGTGTTGAAATTACTATGTATTTATTTGATTTCTTAATTTCCTTTAATTTATTAATTTTTTTCTCTTTATCTTCTTCATTAAATCTTGAATGTAATAATATTTTTGGAATATTATCAATAGATAGTTTTTGATAGAATGATATTGCATCTTTTACTGTATTGAAAATCACTATTATCTTACCATATTCATTAATTTTATTGTAAATATAATTCTTAATGTAGTCTTCCTTATTACTTTCATTTAATCCAATTATGTTAATTTTATAATTCTTACTTAATCTTTCATTAATAAAATATTCATCAGTAGAATGCTCTCCAAATTTTATAAATTTTATTTTGTTTATGTATTCTCTTAGTTCTTTTTTTATCAAATTTTCAAAAGCTGTAGGAATAGTAGCTGACATAATTATTAATTTTTGATTATTTCTTATGATGGATTTCATTAATGCTATTAAGAAATTAAGAGATTTTGTCTGATCAATAAGTAATTGTACCTCATCTAAAATTATGTTTGATAGAATTATTGAGGCACATGAAAATAGAAAATGACCTAATGAACCTATTGCTGTTCCACTCCAATATTTCACAACTTTATCAAAATCTTCTGGTGAAAGTCCAAAAAAAGTAAGAGCAAAAGTGTCTATTGTAGTTAAAGTTACTGGTTTTAATAAGTATTTTGAGTCGGGATTATTCATATATCTTTTACCAACAAATTCTGTTATTTTTTTAAATCTTTCATATTGATCTTCTATAAGAGATCTTAGTGGTAAAATAACTATTGATTTTAATTCTTCATTTATAGTAAATAATGAAATTGATGCAGAAATTGTAGTTTTACCATATCCAGTTGGTGCATCTATTATGAAAATGTTATATTCATTCCATTTATCATTTAGAACTGAAATTGCATAGTCTATAAACTTTCTTCTTTTTTCAGTACTTCCAAAAAGTTTCTCTAAAACTTGATAATAATAAGGTGTTATGTTATTACTCATTTAAATTAGTACCTCAATTTTCCTTATTATTTCAAGAAATTGTCTTTTCCTATTTTCATCTTTCTCTTTTTCATATGCATTATACAATTCTCTTATAAAATCAAACCATCCTTGAGCATCTCCTACTATAACAAATCTATAAATACCGTATAATGCCCTCATTAGGTTAGAATAAGCAATATAGTTATTATCTGCAAGACCAGTAAGTACAGGACTTTTTGGTGATGAAAATAGCCAGTACAAATTATATATTAAATCATCTGTTTTCTTAGAAATTTTTGATATTATTTTCTTAAATGGGTTTTCACTTAATATAGTTAAAGGTATTTGTTCATAAATCTTGTAAATTTGTCCTTCAAGAGCTAATTTAAATAATGTAAATGAAATCTTTTCGATATTACTATCTTTAAGTAATTTTTGAAGTTTTAAATTTAAAATTAATTCTATTAATATGAGCTCATTAGATGAATTTTTTGAAATTATACTTTTAAGTTCTTGCATCATTTCACTTTTTATTTCAAAAAATTTCTTGATTAGTTCTTTATTACTCTTTGATAGTAGCTGTATGATTTCCTCAGGAGAGAATACCAAAAAGAAGTAATAAGGCTTTTCTTGTAAAATAATTGTTGTGATGAAAGAAGAATATAAACCAAGAAGCAATATTAAAGCAACTTCTTTTGAGAAATATTGAGTTAATTGTTTATTAGTTAAACTCATTTCGGTAGAGGTAATTCCCATATATCTTTCTGTTTTAAATATTGCTGCTTGTACACCTTCTTGTTTATTCTTTACATCTATTAGAACCTCATTTTTTCTCAAATTTAATGATATCACTATACTATCTCTATCTATTATGAAATTTTTACTTTCTTTTTTCAATACATTAATTAAATCTGAGTAAATCTTTTTACTTGTAATATTTAATCCGAATTTCTCAAAAATTGTTCTATTAATATTATCATTGCCAACCATTCTTAATCTTAAATCATTGATTCTATTATCATCTAAATTACTATAAATATCTGATATGAAGTTCTTATCTTTAAATTCAATTTCATTTATATTGAAATTGCAATCAGATTTGCTGTTACTAATCGTATATAATAATCCTTCAAATAATAAACTACTAAAAAAAGTATTATCTATTGGATATTCTATTTCAATCTTCACCATAACCTACAACAACCTCTCCTTCATATGAATATCCTACAATTTTACCTTTAATTCTCAATTTACATTCAGAATCTTCTATAGGTGTTTTTAAAGGTACATTAAACTTAATTAATTTCTTACCAAGCATATAATTTTTAAAAGGATTTTCATTTTCATTATAAGCTTCTAATTTAAATGGATTAATATATACTTCTTCTTTCCACAATCCTTTAGGAACTATTATATCAATATCACTATCCATTGGAAAACTATACGAAGTTATTATGACATTATCTCTTAAAACATTTATTTTTTCAGTACTAACAACATTTGATACTGATACAAGGCTTTCTTTTGAGCCTAATCTATGAATTCTCCATAGATCTTCCTCTTTTATTTTAAATTTATTATTATCAAAAATAAATTCATTATTCTTAAATACCATAAAAATTCTTATCATAGGTGCATTATTATCAATTGTTGATAAAATTGTATTACCTCTAGCAGGAGCATCAAATGATTTTAAAATATATTTTGGTTCTGATGTTGGATACAAAACCCCTCCAGCATATCTTATTGCTATTATTCTATTTATGGCTTGATATGTAATAGGTGTACAATTTAATGGTTTAATTCCAATTGCTAATAAGTTTCTGCTTAGTATTGGAATAATATTTCTTCCATTACTTTCTCCAATTTCATATTTTCTAGCAATACTTTCAGCAATTCCTCCTAATATTACTGTAGGAGGAGGGTAAAGAAAAGAAGGAGATGTTTTAGACAATCCTGCTACTCTTGTCTGAAAACCCCAAACAAATTCCATATCTACTATAAATCCAATTGCCATTTTATCACTTTAACACTCTTTCCTTTGCATCTTTTATTGCATTTATTACAGTTTCTTCAAAACTACCTTTAGTTCCATCATAGATATACAATGATGTATTGTAGTTTATCTTTTCTTTCTTATTTTGTGCTTTCTCAATATAATTTAATGTGAATGGACTTGGAACAGTCCATACATCATCTGATATTGCTATTACAATAGATTCCCAATTTACTACTGGTAAAAATCTTGATTTCTTTGCTCCAAACATTAGTTCCAATAAGAATGTCTGTAGTGCATTAAGTGTTGTTATAATTCTTTCTTTTCTATTTTTAACTTCACTTCTAGGTTTATCAATTACAAAAGTAGTTTTACCAATGTATTTTGTATCTAAATCAAAACTAAATACATAAGGTGCTGAAGATAATTCTACATAATAAATCATCTGTCCTTTTTCTTCTTTACTTACAAATGGTGTACCTAAAGCATATCTAGTTTGTAATTGTGGTTCTATTACTACATTTTTAATAGCTTCACTTACAGGTATCATATAGCCAACATAGAAGTTTGAAGTTCTTTTTACATTTCTTTCTCCATGAGCATATAAAAATCCACCTACATCTTCAACAATACATCTTTCTATGATTGTTTTTTCAAGCTCATAGTCATCTTTAGGTACATCTATTCCAAAAGCAGCTTTAAATATATTCTCATTAGAACTTTTTAATAAAATTCCTTTATCACATAATTTACAAACTGGTAATTTGTTACTATTTGCTATTCTTGCAAGAACATCTTGAAATCCATGAGCTATGCTTTCACCAGAAATTGAAGGTACAAAATATACTCCATAGCCTCCATTCTCTTTAATCATTACTGGTACACGACGATGTTTAACATAATTACCTACAGATTCTGTCATATTTAATGCTTCTACGTTTATTACCACTCTACCTCTTATTGAAAGAAATATATCACCCATTACTTCTCACCTTTTGATTTTTCAGATTCTTGAATAAGACTAGCAGAATATGTAAGTGCCATGGAGGCTATTATTGAAGTTAATTCTCTAAGTTCTCTTCTATCTTCTACATCTCTCAATTTTTGAATACAATTTTCAATAATTTCAAAATTTATGGATTTTAATTCATTTGGAGTTTTTTCATTTTCAAATCTTGTCTTTCTCATTAATGAATGTAAATCTCTAAGTGCTTCTCTTAAGTAAAAGGTTACTAGATCTTTTGAAGGTGCATATGCTAATTTATCTACATAAGTATAGCTTCCTTCTTCAGCAATAAGTATTCCTAATATTTTTCCTAATTCTCTTAAGTTTCTTGTTTCTATCAATTTTTCACACCAAAATAATTATTGTTTATTTTTTAAATATATTCTTTTCTTCTTTCTTTGTATCATATTAATTTTTTAATAATCGTTCACTTTATATT
>JAJHRG010000012.1 GCA_020832905.1 Thermoproteota archaeon
AACCTAAAATAGAAAAAGAAGAACCACTTAAATTAGAAATTCAACATTTTATTGAATGTATTGAAAAAGATAAGGAACCATTAACATCAGGAGAAGAAGGATTAAAAAATCTTAAAATTGCATACATATGTATATTAAGTGATAAAATATAAATAATTTTATTAGAGTAAAAAATTTGTCTTATTCTTCATAATTTTCTGCTTTTTTATTTTACAATTTTTAGAATCTTTGATAGTCTTTATGTATGAAATATTCTTAGTTCTTCATTAATTTCAATAATTAAATCTTAAAGTTATGTTAATTTCAGAGTTGTGAATTATAAGTGAAGAAGTTAAAACAATGAAAATCTTTAGACAAAAATCTTTAAAAAACAAGAATTAAGTTAGGTAATAGGAAAGGCGTATCTAAAAGGAAAAGTGTGCCTTATGACTCGAATAGCTGTCTTTACTACAAATTTAAGTTTAGCAGGAGGTGGAGAAGCTGTTACATTAAGTATTGCAAAAACACTTGAAGAAGCAGGATATATTGTTGATGTCATAACATATAAATTTGATAAAGATCTTGAAAAAGTCTTCGAGCTTATAAGTCCAAACTATAGACCTAGAAGGATTATAGTGTATAAAGCACCTAAACTTGCTAAATTGCTAAATACCAGAGGCAAACTTGCAAGGTTACGTGGACTAATATTAGTAGATATACTAGTAAATCATCTTATAGAAAAAATAAGAGAAAACTATGATTTAATTATAGATACGTCTTCTAACATATTAACTAAAGCAGATGTAATATATGTGCAAAATATTACATGGCAAAGAAGTAATAGATCTGAAATATATTGGAAATTATATGAGAAGCTAATAGAGAGAACTTCTAAGGTGCTATTGAATAGACCTAAACCTAAAATAGTATTCTGTAATTCGAGTTGGACAGCAAAAAATTTTAAAAGTCTTAACAATAATGATGTGAAAGTAAAAATATTATATCCACCAGTAGATGTGAAGTATTTTAGTGAAGTTGCAAATAATATTCGATATGAAAATATAATTGTGACTGTAAGTAGGTTTGCACCTGAGAAAAATCTTGATAAAATAGTTGATATTGCTAATGATCTCAAAGAAGAATTTAAGTTTATAATAATAGGTGGGAGAGGTGAATATTCAGAACCTGTCATAAGTAAATTAAATGCTAAAATCAAAAAATTGAAAATAAATAATGTGGAATTGCTAGTAAATGTTCCTAGGAGCAAATTAAGAAAAATCCTAAGTATTGCAAAATACTATTTGCATCCACCACTTGCAGAACCATTTGGAATTGCTGTTGTTGAAGCTATGAGTGCTGGTTTAATTCCCATAGTTTATCGTGATGGTGGAGCATGGTATGACATCGTAAGTAAAGTTTCAGATATACTTGGCTATAGCAATGTTAGCGAAGTACCTAGTATCATTAAGAAAATTGAAAAGAGTAAGGATGTTTACATTGAGCTTAGAAAGAAAAGTATAGAAGTTGCAAATCTTTTTACATATGAAAAATTCAAGAAAGTTTTTCTTAGAGAGTTGGAAGAAGTGTTAACAAGTACTATTAATGTTTAAAATGAGTATTTGAAGTTTTACATATAATAATATTAGTGTTAAAGTAATTACATATTAGTAAGGAAGAAGGGGGTAAAGGAAGTAATTTAAAACTTTAAATAAAAAGAAATAGTTAGGTAGTATTTTATGAGCAAAATGAGCAAAAAAGTGAAAGTCTTAGACTAAATAGTGAACGTAATGGAGTCATTACGATAAACACAATTCTTGATTATATTGAAGAAATAAGAGATTATCTTAATACATTAGAATTTCAAACTTCATCATCTCCATATTTTGTTAAAATAATATATAGAACTATTAAGAAGTTTTTAAATCACTTTGGCTTTGAATTAAAATTTACAGGATTTAAGGAATTTTATTATTTTAGTTATTCAGAGAGAAATTGGTCTTTAAGTTTTTTAAATTATTGTTTTACTCATCCTGATAATATTATTGATTTAAGTTTATTTAAAAATAAAGAAGATAAAAAAGAAATGATTAAGTTTATTAGAAATAAAGTATATGGTGCATTTCTTGAAAAAATTGAGAAAAATAAACTTTTTGATGAAGAAGATTTAAAATATCAGAATGAATACAAAAAGATGGAAAGAAGAATCAAAAGAAAAAGTAAAAATTATGTATTACAATTAAATGATGAAAAATACATTCTTCCAATTAATCATTTTGAAGTTGTAGTTTTCTATCATAAATATGGTATTTCAGAAATACCAGATTATATTAAAAAATCATTAAGTGGAAAAGATTTCATAGATGCTGGTGCATATATAGGAGATTCTGCTTTAATACTAAATGAATTAAATCCTAGAAGAATTTATGCTTTTGAACCTGTAAAAGAAAATATTTCATTATTAAGACAAACAATAAGATTAAACAATATAAATAATGTTGTTATAGTGGATAAAGCATTATCATCAAAAGAAGGTATATCTTTTATAGTACCAGTAGGCGGTGGTTCTTTCATTAGTGAAAATTTTATGCATAGAGGAGAAAGAATAGAGCTTACAACAATAGATAAATTTGTTAATGATAATTCATTAGATGTAGGATTAATAAAGATGGATATTGAAGGATATGAGCTTGAAGCTATTAAAGGAGCAAAAAATACAATAATAAACAAAAAGCCAGTTTTAATGATATCACTCTATCATAATGGTGATGCGTTTGAAATACCAAAATTACTTAAATCATGGGTACCAGAATATGAATTTAAATTCTTAAATTTAAATAGAGCAAGTGCAACAATTGAAAGAATACTTTTAGCTTATGTTCCTTAAACATAAGAAATAAATTTAAAATTATTTCTCTATAGGCTAAAATGAATATCATTTTGGGTGATCTGTATTAAGATCTGTATATACGGTACGGTATATAATAATGTAAGATATGTAGAAGAATCAATTAAAAGTATTTGGAGACCTGATGCTGAAATAATTATAGTAGATTCTTATTCAACTGATGGAACTTGGGAAAAATTATTAGAATTAAAAAAAGATTTTAACTTACATCTCTATAGATATAAGTGTTCTCGAGGTCTTGGGAGAAATATTGCTCTTTATAAATGTGCTGAAAAAAGTATTACAGCATATTTCGATTTAGATACTATTTATAATGAAAATTTTCATAAGCAAATAGATGTTTATGAAATAACTGGAAGTATAAAATCCCATGGTACTTTAGTGATTTCAAAAGAAGAAGCTTTAAAGAAAGGTGGTTGGTCTGATTTAAATGTTGGTGAAGATACAGAATTTACAGTAAGAATGAATCCTAAGGTATTTGTACCTATAATAGTTGGAAGTAATGCAAATCCTGAAGTGCCTCCCATTCCTTCGTGAAAAAAGATATGTTAAGAATTTATTAGAAACAATAAAACGTTTTTTAAAAGCACATGCTGATTATGTTGAAGCATTAGGATTAGATCTCTATGATGTTTTAATTTTTCGAGGTAAAAGACTTACTTTACTTTCTCCTTTATTAATATCAAAATTTGCTAAAAGTAAAAGCAGAAGATTAGTAAAAAATATGAACAATTCAACTCTTGAAAATTTTATGTTACTCATAAGACTTATTGATCCTAAACAACTTGGAATGAATGATGAACTTCTTATGATTTCTATAAATTATGATAGTTATAGGAGAATTGTTAAAAGTGATGAGACTATAGATGAAATTATAAGAAGAAGTATTTCAGGAAGGTTGTATAAGTTAATAACATCAAGTAGGCATTTTTATCGTATATATGTTAAAGATTTAAAAATGCTACTTCATACTCCATTCTTAATTCCGCTTATTAATAAAATAGGAGTAATAGAGTAATGTTTTTAAATAAAGAGATTGAAAAATATTTATTCAATAAGTAAAATGCTAAATAATCCAGATTTAATTTTTTAAATCTATGTATTTGTAATAATAATTCATAGGAAGTGTGATAATTTGACAAAGATCTCTATCATTGGACCATTCTCAACAGTTATTGGAGGGGCTGAAGTTGTTAAAGTCCATGCTGGTGAGGTATTAAGCAAAAAAGGATTTGAAGTTTTCTTTACTGGATTATCATTAAAATTATTTTCAAAATTTAAATATTTACCTAATATAGATATAACTCAAAACATTAAAGTTTATGCATTATTCAAATCTTTTCCTCAATTATTTGGAGTATTACAACCATTACTTGGTATCACAGCAATAGAAAAACTATCAAGTAAAATAAATACTGATTTAGTATTTATTGATATAGAAGGATCTAAAAATCTCCATAAATTATGGAAGAAAAAGAAATTTAAACTTATAAAATATATACACTTTCCTCATTCCGCTTTAATTTCATTATCAAAAATAAATAAAAATGAAGAATGTAAGGAATATCTTGAGGATTTACAAGGATATTTTAAAAAATACTATTCAAGTATGCTTATGACTATTTATTATGGAGGTTATATTGGTTTCTTAAGAAAAATATTACCTGAAGAGCCACAAGAATGTGATTTACTATTAACAAATTCAGAATATATTGGAAGGTTTTTTAAGATTCTTCATGGTGTTATGCCTATTGTAATACATCCACCAGTTGAAACAAGTGATCTATCAAATTATGCTGAAAAAGCTTTTGAAGAACGTGATAATGCTGTTACAATGCTAGGTAGAATTAGTTCTGAGAAAAATTATGAAGAAGTGATAAAGGCAATAAGTCTCACTAATAGTAAACCTAAGCTTAAAATTATTGGAGTTACTACAAGAAAAGGACTTGATTATCTTAGATATCTAATTAAATATGCAAAAAATCTTGGAGTTAATATTGAGCCATATCTAAATGTTCCAAGAAGTAAATTAGGAATGTTATTAAGCAATTCTAAGGTATTTGTTCATGCTACAAGAGGTGAGCATTTTGGAATAGCTATAGTAGAAGCCATGGCAACTGGTTTACCAGTAATTGTACATAAAAGTGGAGGTCAGTTCTATGATATTATAGAAAAGGGAAAATATGGATTTTATTATACATCAGTAGAAGAATTAGCATCAAAAATAGACGAATTAATTTGTGATAAAAATAAGTGGACTTATTATAGTGATCTCTCTAAAAATAGATCAAAAAATTTTGAGGCAAAAGAGTTTAAAAGAAAACTTTTATATGTAATGGAAGGAAAAGTAATATAATAATCGTCTTTATTTATGATTTACTGATATACATTGATATTAATTTCTTTATTCCTTCTTCTAAAGATATTTTTGCTTTAAATCCCAATATTTTTTCAGCTTTTGTAGTATCTGCTAATGTATGATAAACATAATTCTTTATTGGATTTGGCTTATAAATTGGTTTAATATCTTTTCCTAAATACTTATTAAGCAAATTGATCACTTCATTAAAAGAATAATTCTTTCCAGTTCCTACATTAAATATATCATAATTAATATCTTTTTCCATGGCTAAAATAAATGCATTAACAACATCTGAAACATAAATAAAATCTCTTGTTTGATTTCCATCACTATAAATTATTGGTCTTTCATCTTTAATCATGGACCATAAAAATTGAGAAACAATATTTGCATATTTTCCTTTATGTTCTTCTCTAGGTCCATAAACTGAAAACAATCTTAAACCTACAGATTTTACATTATATAAATCATAGTAAAGTCTAGCTAATCTTTCTATAGCATATCTACATTCAGTATAATAATCTGTTACATAAATTGTCATATCTTCTCTATAAGGTATTGGATTTCCATTGTAAATTGAACTTGTACTTGCATACACAATTTTACATTTGTTCTTTCTCGCATATTCAAAAATTGTTATAGCTTCATTTATTGTTCTCCCAACTAGATAAGGATCTTCTTTATACATTGGAGAAGAAGATGGCATTCCCAAGTGAAATATTCCATCAATATTTGATAACTTCCATATTTTTTCATATGGCTCATTATAAAATTCAACATTTAAACCTTCAATATTTTTAAGACTACCAGTACTTAAATTATCAAAAATTATAACTTTATAACCATTATTAACTAAGTATTCAACTAAATGACTTCCTATAAATCCACAACCACCTGTTACAATATATTTCATTTTAATTCACTCTATGAATTTAATATTCTTAAAAATCAAATTTATTTAATTTACTCATGTTAATGTAATGCATTTTTACAATTCAAAATAGTGCCGGGGGCGGGCTTCGAACCCGCGATCTCCGGATTTCTCGTCCCTTTTATATGATTATGAGTCCGGCGCTTTAGCCAGGCTAAGCTACCCCGGCTCTATAAAAACTATTTTTT
>JAJHRG010000013.1 GCA_020832905.1 Thermoproteota archaeon
ATCATCATTTTTCAGTTTTTCACCAGTTCATCATTCTATAATTATTTTATATTTCTCATATTTTTAAATTGCTTTTAAATAATTTATTCATAAGATCTGATTCTTCTGTATGTATTGGAATTAAATTCTTTGGTTTTAATATTTCAATTAATTTTCTCTTATTCAGTATTAGAAATGTGTTAATAAAAAATATGTAATAATTTAATGATGATTCTATATTAGAAATTATAAAAATTAAAGAGATGAGAAAAAATTAATAAAATTACATAAAGGCTAAGCCTAAGCAATTTTTTAATTGTATAGCATTGCTTTGTCTAGTGTTAATTACTAATTAAGATCTGTAAGGAATTTTCTATATTTGCTTCAATTTCATTATCATTCATCCTTGGATCTATATCATATAAATGCAACTTTATCTTTAATGGAAAGATTTCTCTTTCCACTAATCTCGTTACATCTCCTTTTAGCTTATAAAATCCACCAATTAGAATATTCTTTTCCATTCTTCCTATAGGTGTTGCAAACTCAGTTATATATGCTAATAGCTCAATAATATCATCTCTTGATAGCTTTTCCTTATACTTTGCATCATAAACTAATATTTCATTATCTTTTTTAAAAAGAAAATCAGGTCTAAGATATGATTTTGTTAGCTTTCTAACGAAAGGATCGGGTTGAGGTCTGTTATAGATTAATTGTAAATCATCTAACTGTAGATTAATATAAAGATCTCTATATTCCCTAACACTTATCCTTGATTTTTTAATTTTTCTCAGATAATCAGTAACTCTAGTAAGAATCCAAAGCTCATAGATTTTACTTGAAGCCATAGGAACTACTATTCCTCTTTCTATCTGTTCATAAACTAAACCAATATTATGAATATATGCCTCATAGAGATCTGCTAATAATTTAAGATATGGATTAACTTGAGAAGCTCTTCTTGTTTCATCTATTAGCTCTTGATCTGGAATTTCCTTATGCTGAAGTATTTGAAATGCTTCTGATAATGGAGACATAGAGAGATAGCTTAAATGAGTCTCTCTTAGCACATCAATACTTCTTAATGCAAAAAATAATAAATCTTGTACTTTAATTAATTCCTTCATATTATTTACTATATTTTCAAGTATTGAAGCAAGCTCATAGTGAAACTTAGTAAGAAGCATAAATGGAAAATCATGTGGTTCAATTCTTATTCGCTCATAGACTCCAAAAGGAAGCCCTTGAAGCATATACTTCAAAGTTTTTGATATTATTGGCTTTCCAATAATATCCTCAGCAATTACTTCTGTTTTCATTGTCTTTTTTGGAGGTGTAGAAAATAGAATAAGTTCTGTTAATTTAATTAAAAGAATGCTATAGGAAATTGGTGTAGTTAATGAAGGATAATAAAAGTTGCCAATAATTGGTTCTAAAATACCTGTTTCACTTATAATAACATCAATTGATTCTCGAGTTTCCTTAAGCATTTTGGAATATGCATTCCAACCTATTTTTGGTTCAATGTAGAGAACAATTAATGGATTTCTAGATATTATAAAGTTACCAACAAATTCTCCAGGATTGATTTTATCTTCTTGAATCTTTGGTAAAGAAATATCAAATGGCATTCGTTTTTTATAAAGTATTTTAATTGAGTTCTTAATTGCATTTTTTATTTGCTGTAAAAACTTAGAAATTAGATCAAAAACTTCATCAGATTTAATATCCAACATTTGTACTTCTTGACTATAAAGTTTAAACTCATTTCTGCTATAACTTCTATCTTCAACTAAGCATATGCATAATATCTTTTTTCCATTGCTTCCTACCAAGCGAATAATGTTATTTTTTGAATAAAAATTTGAATTAGAATACATGATATCCCTTGCTTAACTTATATACTAACTTAGAAGAATGAATTAGTCCATTATCTTTTAATTCTGATGAAATTTTTCCTAGTATGCTTTTCAGCGAAGATTCTTTTGTCTCAGAAAATCTATATTGAAATTCTTCACGTCTTACATAATCAGCAAGAATATCTAGCTGTGGTAAGATATAAGCTGAGAAAGCAGAATCTAGAAGAAGTAATGTATAAGCAATTTGCTCAATTCCTACATTTGTTTTAAATATTTGTGAAGGTTTTATATCACTTCTTTTATATACATAAGCTCCCATAGCTAAGTACTTTAAAGCATCTGCAATTACACCTGGAGTAATTCGTATTGGATAAATTTCACCTTCTTCAAATTTAAATAGCAAATTGTTAATTTGCCAAGCTAAATTTACAATTACATTATTAAGCATAATGTTACCAATATTAGGTATATCAATGGAATAAATCTTGTCTTTCCAAACTTCTTCCAATTGCTTTATATATTCGCTGAAATCTATAGGGACTATGCTATCTTGCTTTAGTCCAGCCTCATCATTTTTTAATAATAGTTCACTTTTAATAGCATTATAATCAATCTTAAGATTATCAGAATAATCGACTGAATTTAATTCAAGAAGTTTCTTTAATACTTGTTCACTTTTCTTACAATATTCCTCATAATATGTTTGAAGATCTTCTAGGTATGAATAATCAATAATGGCAAAACGTCTTGTTAATGCATAGCCTAGTTTAAAAAGTAAAGCTCTATCATAGTTATTCATAGTTGCTAATACTCTAAATGAAAGTGGAATCCAAACCTCTTTGAACTTATCATTAATACCATAAATACGTAAGGATTCTTTACATCTATAAACTGGATCTAATAATGTAAAGAATTTACCAAATGCTAAATCAACATTAGCTCTATTGATTTCATCTATTACAAGCCAATAAAGCTTTCCATTTTTTACAGCTTCGTAGCTTTTTTCTATAGCATCAAATATAAATCCTTTCTTGAAGTTATTATTTGAGCCAAGTCCAAAGCCTCCTAGTGTATCAAATGGAGTCCATTCAGGATTACCAGTTTCAAGTATATAGTTAATTTCTAGTTTTTTGAGTAATTCTTTTAAGAATCGTGTTTTACCTGATCCAGGAGGACCTGATAATAATACATTTTTACCACTACAAAGCTTAAGCAATACAATAAATTCTGCTAAATTACTAACTTTTTTGAAAAGTTCTAAACAATAAGCAGTACTAATCGAAAGTAGTGATCTTTCATATCCAGCTTTTTTCCTAATAGCTTCTATAACATTAGGAGCATCCTCAGATCTTATTCGCATAACTCCTTGTATGTTCCACCTGCTTAGTGGATATTTACTCTTAGATGTTTTAACATCATTACATTCAGACAGTTTCACAGGTCTACTATACTTTACTAAATTTTCAAATTCTATTATCCAAGAAGTCTCATTAGGTTTTGGAAATGGAGCTTCTTCAACTTCAAAAGCTTTTTCAACATAGGCCAAGAATTCTTCTCCTTTTACAAGTTTAGTATTCTTAACCATAAACTCACCAACAAAAACCCATTCACTTCTAGGAGCACCAGAATGAGGCTTTGCCAAAATAAGACAGATGCTTCCAGGTGGCAGTGTTTTTACATTAGGTTCTCGATTTGGAGGGAATTGAAAAATTGTACAATTTCTCTTCAAACATTCTTCAAACCATTGAAGAGTAGTAAGAACAATACATGCTGGAAGATTTTTAGACATAAGATCCACATATTCTTATTATAGTAAATATTGATATAAAAATTTAGATAATAATATGAGTGAGAGTACATCATAAATACATATGAAAGAAGAAAATGTTATCTAAAATTGAAGGAAAAAGAAGTTATAAAAAGAGCAAAAAAGAGCTTGAAGACCTTTTAATCGAAAAATTTAGTTGCTATGGAAAAAAGATAGGATTTTTAGATATTTTAGTACTTACTATCAAAGCTATCGATATTTCAATATCATTCTTATTATTGTTATTATAAAAGCAATAAAAATTATTGCAAATATCATTATGAGATTTAAAATTTCAAAACCTAATAAAATTGCAATAAATAAATATCCAATTAAATAACCAATTGCATACATTAATCCCCAACGTCTCATTGCTTCTATTATAGCAATTGCTGATATGATTATTAAAAATTTACAAATTATTATTAAAAATAAATCATTAATTGTAAATGAAAAACCAAAATATTGTGGATTTTTTAGAATAATAGAACTAGAAATTTCAACAGGTATGGAAAGAACAAAACCAGGTAAAATATCTTGAACTATTTTAGCAATATCTTCTTTTTCAAACATTATTAAACCTCATATTATTTCTATGATAATTATTATATGATAATTATAAAAAAATTTACTTAACATTTACTGAAAAATAAGATGTAAAAATTGATAAGTATCAAGCCTCTATATTTTATCATTTAGAAAGACATTTTTTACATTTAGAAATAATGTATTATGATCTCTAGATTATCTCAAATATTTAAAGACTATGTAGAAATAATTCCCCTCTCGGCTAAATTAATGAAGTAAATTAAGCAACACTTTAAAAGAATTGTTGTTTTTGGTCTTATTAATTAAAAATTAATTGAGGATTTTTACTCTAAATGTTTATTTTCTTGACAACGCTAACATTAATATGAATAGTAGTGCCATTGAGGCCACAGCTTTTATTGCATCCTCTTTCTCTTTCTCAATCTTTAATCTTTCTATGTACTCAACAATATGTTGTATTGCTGACCACGGATCATCTTTTCTGAATAATATGTATTCTACTCCTGTTAAAAATCCCTTGACTTCAACGCCCTCCTCGACTACAGGTATTACTAGCTTGCCAGCCTTTATGGCGTAACCTATTTCTTGCTGAACCCACTGAGATCTAGTACCATCAATTGTTAAAGTGCTAATACAACATCACTACCATCAATAGCCTTGGCAATCTTCTTAGGTAAAGGTATTCCAGCTTCAAGCCATTCTTCAGCAATATATACATGGATACCTCTAGATTCTAACCAATTTTTCAATATGCTGACAAACCATAGATCCCTAACACTATGACTTATGAAGACCGTATAAGCCATTTTTCTCTCCTAAACTTATAAAAGACATAATTAAATTTAAAAATTTGCTTATGAGTATTATCTGAGCCATTCTTGATATTCAGGTATGAATCTTTCAGTTATTTCATCTACAAGAGCTTCGCTTACAAATCTTAACATATAGTCTGCAGGTATGTATCTTAAAGTAAGTATTTGTAATGGATTTATTGACCCGACATAAATTATTGAGTCATCAATTATAACTGCCTTAAAGTGAAATTTAGATTTTTCAATAACCTTAATGTTGTTTTTTCTAAGTATTTCAATACATTCTTTATGCTCTCTTGGATCTTCAACTTCTTTAGGATCAGATTTTCTTGTTATTATCACTATTTTCTTTCCTTTATTTAAAACATCATTAGTTTCTCTAAGATTGCAAAACTTCTCAACAGCAATCATATTAAGAAAAGGTGATATGATTAAAGCATAATCATTAAGATTCTCTAAGTCCTTACGTAGTGCTAAAATAAATTCATCAGGGTCAAGAATTTGAGTTGTTGCTTTAAAGAATTCCTCTCTTAATTTTTTAAGGATAGGTCCTTTTTCTAAACGCTTCTTAATAATGTCACGAAACATATTAATCATAAAATATTCTTCATTTATAAATTAAAAAATTTATTTTTACTAATTTCAATAGTTGGGTAACTTAAAAATGGTCATATTTTTAACTAAGCAATACCTAGATGATGATATTCAACTGAAACAAATTAAAAATTAAATTATTTACAACATATTCTAAACAATAATTATACTTC
>JAJHRG010000014.1 GCA_020832905.1 Thermoproteota archaeon
AAGAAGAACTTGCTAAAATAGTTCAAGATATTTTACCTGGTTTTGTTCTTTCCATACCTGTTGAAATTGCTAGTTCTATTATTCTAAAAAATCCACAATATTTTGGTTTTTCATTTACAATTAATGAGTTATTTTTAATAATAATTTGTAAATTTTTAATAATCATATCAGCAATTGCTATAATAGAAGCAATGAGACGTTGGGGTTTAATGTATGCAATTGGTTATTTAATTGGATATTTATTTATTGCAATTTTATTAGGTTTTGAAATATTAAATCTCATAATGATATTTGCAATAATCTTTATTGCTTTTATAATAACAATAGTAAGAATGATATTGAAATATCGATAGCTTTAATGTTAAGTATTTTATTTATCTCTGCATAAGGTAAATGGGTCTTTTAGTTCAATTTTTTAATCGTCTCTAATGTTCTCATAAATAATTATATAAACGAAGATTATGAAATAAAAATTAGAGATGAAAAATTAAATGCAGTATTTAATGATAACTAGTGGAGAGATCATTGGATAGAATTCCAAATAATGAAACTTATTATAATAAAATTTGAATTAAAAAAGGAAAATCTTGTAGATAAAAACTCCAACTATATTCATAAAGCTGAATAAAGCTAGTAAAAAAGCCAGAAAAAGCTTGGTTTGGTTATGTTTATGAATTAAAAGATGAAGATGATAAAATTCGTTTTAAAGTTAATATAAAGAAAGCTATTTCATTGGATAAAATTCCATCAAATTATCTCTCACTTAAAGAAGATTTATTTTGACATTATGTTACTTTGATGTAAATAATGAAAAATAAGGAAAACATAAGATGGAATCAGATATTGGTTTATGGATAATGTGCAGTATGGTATTATAGAAAGAGAATTATCACCAAAACATGATTATACACATATCATAAAAATGTTTATAATAAATGTTAAGGATCATTTACATGTAAGTCGAATGCTGAGGCTATTTCAGGATCTAACTCATTAGCAAGTTTTGACTTATCAAGTTCACCAAGATTTAATATCATAAGATACTCTCTACTTACATCTAAGTTCAAAGGAGGAGGTTCTCCATATTTTCTTGTATATTCATAGAGAAGCAAAGCTTCCTGATCTCTTGCTTCATCTACACTTTCAAAAGTCTTATAATATACTAATAACTCTTCTTCAGAAATAATTTCTATAAGATTTGTGTAAATAAAGGATAATGCTAAGGTGTGTTTGTACTTTTTGTAATGAGACTTCTCACCTTTTGCAATGCGAAAAACATCTAAGATATGGTTTTTCAAAGAAGTTAATCTGTTTGCTAAGTTTTTAGCAGACCCAACATAAAGAATTCCTGATTTATCAACTCTTAGAAATCTAGGATAGGAATTGCTACTTTACTACCTTCTTTTACCCAACACAATATGTATACTCCTGGAGCTTTTGGAGTATTTGTTCTTCTTATTTCAAGAAGCTTAATGTAGTTTAGTTTTCTATCTTCCCTCATTATTTACTTCACTCTTACTTTATATACCTACATTTACCTTTTAATTTTGCTTCTAGAGATATTTCCTTTATACTAGTGGCACACTCATCAATCATACTTGTTACATAATTTATTGTACTTCTCAATTTCTGAGCTTCATTAGTATTATAAAATTTATTTTGTAGATGTATTAACTTATCAAGCTTAGGCTTGACTTTTGAATATACATTAGGCCAATAAGACTTATCAATACTTAATAATGAGAACATGGTAGCTTTTAGTAAAAAACCTTTAGGATCACTAACTTCTCCTAATAATTCTTTTTCAATTTCCTTAAATTCAGAATCATTTTCAATAAGCTCAAGTAAACTACAAATTGTTATTAAGTAATCTTCATAGTTATTTCTAATCCAATTTTCAATTATTTGCAATTTCTCATAAAGATCTGAATAGTGTTTCTTTAAATCCTCATATAATAATTTATCAGCACATCTTTCAAATGAAAAATTATCCCACCAATGAGAATCAGATTTAAGATAATTAAGATGATCATGCGAACATAATGATTTCCAGTCAATACTTTCATTAATTTCAAAATAACCTCTTAATTCATATAATTTATTAAGAATAGGTTCAAGACATTCCTGTTTAATATCTTCAAAGTGTTTATTTCTTAATTCTTTTCTTTCTCTTAATTCTTCAACGATTATTCCTGAAAGACTGGCAATAAAACCACCAAGAATTGTAAAAAAAGCATTTTTCCAGCTCATATCTTTATTTTTATAGTTCTTAGTATTATTTTTATTCTATTATTTAAAAGTCTTTAAGTAAAGTAAATATACGAAGCGTTATGCAATATTTATATACTTTGTATGTACTATTGTATATGTGAGTTTTTTATGAAATCAGTTAAAATGATAAGAGTTTCAGAAGAAACTTATGAAGATTTAAAAAAGATTAAAATACATCCACGTGAAACATGGGATGAAGTAATTAGAAGACTTCTTGAAATTTATAAATATAGTAAAGGTGTTTCTTAATATGCCTAAATATTTTTTGACTTTAGTTTCCAGAGAGTGGTATGAGGGATTTAAGAAAAATATTGATAGAGTAGATATAGTACAAGGTGTAAAAGCATGGAAAAGAAGAACCCCTATAAGTTCAGGAGACATAATTGTCTTAGTAGCTAAAACAAAAGGAGAATCTAGAAAGAATTGGGAAGCTGTTGGAGAGATTGAAGTAATTGATATTAAGAAAATTGATAAAAATGAATATGAGGAAATTAAGAAGAAAGGAAGAATATATGAGCCTCCTATACCTGATTTTAGTAGAGGACCTATAGATATATCTGTGGTGAAAAACTTTAAGGAGTATCCAGTAAAAGTAAAGCTTTCTGAATTATGTAATGTAAAAACAAGAAGAAGTAAAGAGCCTATATGCAAATGGGCTATTACAGGAGTAACTCCAATTGATGAGCTTGCTATTCAAGGTATTAGAAAAAAAGTCTTGGTGAAAATGATTGTAGAACTTGGAAAAATACTAGGATTTCATGTTACTTCTGAAGAGGAAACTCCTGATAAACTACATAAAATTGATGTTACATGGAGATATCCGACTGAGAATTTTCCACAAATGATATTTGAGGTCGAATTTTCTAGTAATTTAGATATAGCATTAGCCAAACTTATGCATGCTTTTCATATTTGGCATTCTAATTTATATCTTGTAGTGGCAGATGAAAGAAAAAAGGAAGAAGCAATGAAACTTGTAGAGCCTAAATTAAAAAGCTCTTTTGCTTCTATAGCTGATAAGCTTACTATAGTTGGAACAGATGACATAATAGGATTGTACAAGCGTGCGTTACCAATTAAAGAACTTACAAAAGGGCTTATAGAGGAACTCTTAAGGAGGTAGCCATATGGTTAGGTGTCCTTATTGTAATTTTGAAGGAAATTTTAAAGAGCTTAGAAATCCATGGAAGTTTAGATTTTATACTGTTAAAAGACTTGAATGTCCAAGATGTAATGGTATATTTAATCATTACTATGGAGTAAGTTCTAGAGGTAAGAATTCAGAATTTGTAATAAGAGTAAAAGTACCAATAAAAAAATGATAAGATAGCTTTAAAGGAATAAACATGTATTTATTTGATTTTTATTATTCATTAATCTTTTATTTTAGTTTTGTACTAATTTATTTGTATTGCAAGTAATAATTTGGAGGTATTATTTTGAGTAAATTCATCGAATCTCCATTATTTCCTATTAATGAAATTAATGAATTTTCTGCTCGTGAAAAACAAGGTGGAGGAAGACCTCCTTACTGGGAAATGATCTTCTGGTGGACTAGAAAACCATTAATTGGTGCTAGAGCTATTATTGCAGGCTCTCTTCTTCCTGCAGATTATAATTTACGTGAATTTAAGCATATCATTAGAATTCTACCTGATATTAAGTCTCCTCATAGAGAAAATCCACATGTTTTTCCACAAATTAAAGAATATTTTTCAAGAATTAAACTTTTAGATCCATTTGCTGGCTTTGGTAGTATTCCCCTTGAAGGAATTAGACTTGGTTTAGGTGAAGTTGTTGCTATTGAGCTTCTTCCAACAGCTTATATTCTTTTAAAAGCTATTCTTGAATATCCTAAGAATATTGGAAATAAACTAATTAAATATGTTGAATATTGGGGTAAGTGGATTATTGATAGACTTCGTGAAGACTCTGATATAAAAGAGCTTTATGATGAAGATATTGCTGTTTATATTGGCTCTTGGGAAATTAAGTGTCCACATTGTGGAAAATATACACCATTAATTGGTAATTGGTGGTTAGCAAGAGTCTCTGGAAGATCAAGTAATGAAGAAGAAAATGAGGAAGAAGAAACCAGAAGAGGAATATTTCGTAGACTTGCATGGATGATACCATATATTTCTTCTGATATTGTTGGTATAAGAATTGTAGATTTGAATAAAGAGCTTAATAGAGAGGAAATTAATGCTAGGATTAATACTAGACAAGGAGTAGTTGATATTTCTGGAAGAATTTATAATGTTCCAAGACCAAATATAGATGCTAGAAGAGAAACTGCTATATGCTTATTATGTAATAATACAATTAGAAAAATTGGTAAGGAATGGTATGTTAAAGAAGCTTTAAAGGAGTAT
>JAJHRG010000015.1 GCA_020832905.1 Thermoproteota archaeon
TATGTAAAAGAATAAGAGGATAAAAGTATCTCATTAAGTGAAGTAAAATGAAGATTATTTCACCTAAAAAAGCTATTTCCTTTTTGATAAGAGAAAGAAGACTTCCAGCACTTAATGAAATTCTTATGTCCATGGGAATTACAATTAAAAAAGAAAAACCAAGATTACCATTTTTTATTCAACTTGAGCCAACAACAAGATGTAATTTTAATTGTATTATGTGTACTCGCAAAAAGCTAAATCCAGCTCGTTTAAATAAAGATTTAACTCTTGAAGATTTTAAGGTAATAATTAAGCAAATATCTCCAAAAAGAATTCAACTTCAAGGTATGGGTGAGCCTTTTTTAAATAAAAATTTACATGAAATCTTAGAAGAAGGAAAAAAAGAGAAAAATTTCTATTACTGTTACTACTAATGGTTCTCTTCTTCATAAATATTTAGATTTAATACCATATTTTAGTACAATAACAATCTCACTAGATTCAGTAGATGAAAATAATTTTAAGCAAATTAGAATTGGTGGTTCTATTGATAGAATTATATCAAATTTAGAACTAGTAGTACAAGAAAAAATAAAACATAAATGGAAAACAAGAATAGGTATTAACTCAGTTATTAGTCATCTTAATTATAATGAAATTCCAAAATTAATAGAATTAACTTATCGCTTAAATTTAGACTTTATTTCTATTGTAGAAGTAGAAAATTGGAAAACTCCACTTGAAAGTGATTATAATGAAGAAAGAAAATTTATAGAAAAAGCAAGAGAAAAATCAGATGAAATAAAAAAATTAGTGAATAATTGTAAAGAAAAATATCCAAAGCTTAGAATAGGGTATGTCTCATCAATTAAGAGAAAAACAAAATGCTTTTGGCCTTTTTCAGCAACTTTTATTACTGTTGATGGTTTTGTTACTCCTTGTTGTATTAGAATGGATCCAGAAGTTATAAATTTTGGAAATATCTTTGAAAAAGACTTAAAGTCCATATGGTATTCAGATAAGTACATAGATTTTAGAAGAACTTTCATAAATAATACATTTAATCCAATATGTGATTACTGTCCTGATTAATAAAATTTTAATATTTAAAGAATAAAAATGAATAATAAATAGTGATTGAAAATGAGAATTTTAGTAACTGGTGGAGCTGGATTTATAGGAAGTCATATTTCAGAATCTCTTGCAAATAAAGGATATGAAGTAATAATATATGATAATTTTTCTACAGGATGCGAAGAAAATATTGCTAATATTAAATCCTTAAATAATGTTCATATAGTTAATGGAGATATACTTGATTATGATTTACTTTTAAAATGTATGAAGAATGTAGATATTGTTTCACATCAAGCAGCTCAACTTGAAATAGGATCAGCAATTAATGATCCGCTATTAGATGCAAAAACAAATATTGAAGGTACATTAAATGTTTTAGAAGCTGCAAGAAAAGTTGGAGTTAAAAAAATAATTTATGCATCTTCTGCTGGAGTTTATGGAGAAGCAATTAAAATTCCACAAGATGAAGAACATCCAAAAAGACCTCAATGGCCTTATGGAGTAAGTAAATATGCTGGAGAATTATATTGTCAACAATATTCTATATTTTATGGAATGAAAATTTGTGCTCTTAGATATGGAATTGTTTATGGGGAAAGAGAATGGTATGGAAGAGTTTTAACAGAATTTATTAAAAGAGTAATATTAGAAAATAAGCCACCTGTTATATTTGGAGATGGAAATCAAAGAAGAGATTATGTATATGTTAAAGATGTAGTAGAATTTCATAATATAATGATAGAAGAGGAATGGGATGGCTTTGAAGTTTTTAATATTGGAGGTGGAGGTTCAATTACAATAAAAGAACTTGCTAATCTTATTATTGATATAGCAAATAAAGATATGGAGCCTATTTTTGAAGATGTTCCTGAAGGAGGTTATTCAAATATAACAGGTAGATGGAGAATACCAAAGGAATTAAAAGTTCTTGAGCTTGATATAAGTAAAGCAATGAAAAAAGGATGGAGACCAAAGGTAAATTTAAAAGAAGGAATAAAAAGAGAAATTGATTGAATATCTTCAAATCCAAATAGATGGTATGTAAAACGTAGAGTATAATAATGAGGAATGATTAAAATGAAGAGAATACTTGTAACTGGTGCAGGAGGACCTGCAGGTGTAAATTTTATAAAAAGTCTTAGAATTGCACCTGAAAAATTCTTTATTGTTGGAACTGATATTAATAAATACTACTTAGAATTACCTGATGTTGATGTAAGACAAATTGCTATTCCATGTACTCATCCTAAATATATTGAATTTCTTAATGATGTTATTGAAAGATACAATATAGAAATGGTTCATCCACAACCAGATATTGAAGTAAGAGTAATTTCAGAAAATAGAGAGAAAATAAAAGCAATTACTTTTCTTCCAAAAAAAGAAACCATAAGAATATGCCAAGATAAGCTTGAATCTGCAAAAATATGGGCTAAAGCAGGAATTCCTGTAGCAAAAACCATAGAAATTAAAGATGAAGATTCAATAGAAGAAGCTGCAGAAGAACTTGGTCTTCCCTTTTGGATAAGAGCAACAAGTGGAGCAGGTGGAAGAGGTTCTACACCATGTTATAATATTGAAATGGGAAAAGCATGGATAAGATATTGGAGAAGTAGAGGAGAAAATTGGAAATTTATTGCACAAGAATATTTACCAGGAAGAAATTTAGCATTTCATAGCATATGGAAAAATGGTGAGCTTATAGTATCTCAAGTAAGAGAAAGATTAGAGTATATTTATCCTCATTTAGCTCCTTCAGGAATTACAGGTACACCAAGTGTTGCAGTTACAGTAAATAGACCTGATGTTGATAAAATTGCTACTGAATGCATACTTGCAATAGATAAAAATCCTACAGGTATATTTTGTGTGGATTTAAAAGAAAATAAAAATGGAATTCCATGTCCAACAGAAATAAATGCAGGAAGATTTTTTACAACAAGTCTTTTCTTTTCAGTAGCTGGTTTAAATATGCCATATATTTATGTGAAATTAGCATATAATGAAGAAATTCCTCCATTGAAAAAATATAATGCATTAGGAGAAGGTTATTACTGGATAAGACATATGGATTCAGGTCCTATATTATTAAAAGAAGGAGAATGGAGAAGTATAGGTCTATGGAAGCAGTATTCTTTGACTTAGATGGAACACTTGTAAAAATACCAATTGATTATGAATTAATGAGAAATGAATTAAAATTAATTGCAAAAAAGTATGGTCTTTATAGTGAATTTAAACCTTTATTTAAAGAAATCAAAAGACTTTCATCTTTACATTCAGAAGGAGATAAATTTGCAAAAGAATGCCTAGAAGTAATAAAAAAATATGAAATAAAAGGAGCAGAAAAAGCTGAATTATTAAAAGGAGTAAAAGAAATTTTATATTATTTAAAAAGTAAAGGAATTAAAATTGCTATAATATCAAATAATTCAAAAGATTGCATAGAAAAAGTACTTGAAGTTACAGGAATAAGGAATTTAATTGATTTAGTAATTGGAAGAAATTCTATAGAGAATTTAAAACCAAATCCATTACCTATAATAAATGCATTAAAAATATTAAATGTAAGAAAAGTAATATTTGTAGGAGATAGAGAAGAAGATAAAATTGCAGCAAATAAAGCAGGTATTGAATTTATAGAAGCAAATAAAATTAATGAATTACTTAAATACATTCAGTAAATATTTAATAAAAAAGATATAATCTTATAGAATAAAAATCATTTTTATGTGATATTTATATGAAAGTTGATGTATTAATCTTAACAAAAGATCCAAATAAAATTAGACCAAAGCTTTTAGAAGTTATTAAAAAAGCATCTTGGGTAAACAATATAATTATTGAGACATCAAGACCATTATCTAAAGCAAGAGTAAATGGTGCAAGAAAATGCTCAACAGAATGGATTGCTATGTTTGATGATGATGTTGAAATTCCTGAAAATTGGTTTGATATCGTTTCAAAATACATAAAGCCAGGTGTTGTTGCTATATCTACACCTTCAATTGATATATGTAATATTCATATAACAGCATATAGAATAGTTTCAGAAAAAATAAAACCATTACATTTACGTGATGTACCATTTATTAATAATACATTAATAAGAAAAGATGTAATTATAAATTATAATCCACCACCACTTTTCTATGGTGAAGATATACTTCTTTATAATTATGTAAAGAAAAAAGGAAAATGGATACATCCTCCTTATTGTGGTGTAAAACATTTTATGGTAATTAAAGATCCTATAGAAGTAGCTTATGCAATGTGGTATTATGGCATATATTCATTATATGGATTTATAAAATATTGTTTAGCTCACTTTATAATTCCTATTTTAGCTGTAGGATATTCTCATACATTTAAAACAATAATATTCTTCTGGAGAATTAATATTAAATTTATTGTTGGATTAATTAAAGGAATAATTACAAAATATTCAAAATAGTGCCGGGGGCGGGCTTCGAACCCGCGATCTCCGGATTTCTCGTCCCTTTTATATGATTATGAGTCCGGCGCTTTAGCCAGGCTAAGCTACCCCGGCTCTATAAAAACTATTTTTTA
>JAJHRG010000004.1 GCA_020832905.1 Thermoproteota archaeon
GAACTCTATGAGAACCACATTTTGGACATCTTACAGAAGTTCTTTCTTTATCTATTGCACTTACAAGTATTTCATTTCCTTCATATCCACAATCTCTACATACATATTTGAAATTTACTTTCCATAAAATATATTCGCTCATTATAACTAAGTTATTATAAAGTATTTTTATAATATTAATTTTTATTCTTTTTATGAAAGAATTTTTATTAAAAATAAGAAAAGAACTTGAAAAAGAAAATGAAAAAATAATAAATCATCCATTAATAAAAGAAGCAGAAGAAGGAAAACTAAAATTTGAAAAAATAAAAAATTTTGTATCTCAGCAAATTTATATTGTAAATCATGATTTAAGATCTTTAGCAATAATGCTATCAAGAAGTAAATATAATGATGAAGTAGAATTCTTTTATACACTTATATCAGGAGATTATGAAGCATTAAAAAGATTAAAACTATTAGCTGAAGAAATTAAAGTAGATTTTTCAGAACCAATACCAATGGCAATTGCATATACTCATTATTTAGCATGGCTTGCAAATTATGCAAATCCAGGAGAACAAGCAACTGCATTAGTTATTAATCTTCCAGTATGGGGAGAAGCATGTAAAAAATTTGGAAAAGCATTAAAAGAAAAATATGGCATAAAAAACATAGGATTTTTTGAATTATTTTCAGGTCCATTTGATAAAATTGAAGAAATGGCAATTAAAATAATGGAAAGATATAAAGATAATTTATCAAATATGGAAAAATGTGCAAAATTAATACAATCATATGAGCTTATGTTTTGGAATGGAATTTATCAATGGTGATAAAATGTTTACAAAAGAATTATGGAATTCTATAATAAAAATTTATGAAGGAATAATAAATCATCCATTTATAAAAGGATTAGTAGATGGAACATTAGAAGAAGAAAAATTTAAATTCTATGTAATACAAGATGCACTTTATTTAAAAGAATATGCAAAAGCATTAAGCTTAACTGCATCAAAAGCACCAAAAGAAGAATGGACAGCTACTTTTAATAATCATGCTAAACTTACTTTTGAATTTGAAAAATCATTACATAGAAGTTTCTTTAAAGATTGGAAATTAAGTGAAGAAGATGTAAATTCTACACCAATGTCTCCAACAAATTTAGCATATACAACATATCTTATAGCAATAGCATATTCAAGACCATTTCATGAATTATTAGGAGCAATATTACCATGTTATTGGATATATTGGGAAGTAGGAAAAGAACTTGAAAAGAAAGGCTCAAAAAAAGAATTATATCAAAGATGGATTAATACATATTCTTCAAAAGAATTTGAAAGTATATGCATGGAAGTAATAAATATAACAAATGAAGTTGCAAAAGATCTATCTGAAAAGCAAAAAGAAGAAATGAAAAAACATTTCATAATAACAAGTAAATATGAATATATGTTTTGGGATAGTGCATATAGACTAGAAAAATGGCCAATATGATTAAATATCAAATCTGTTTTTCCTTTTAAAAAGCAAGACTTTCAGTAGTAACAAAAATTGAATTATCATATTGAATAATTTTAACTTTTATATCATATACTTCTTGAATTATTTTTTCATTTAAAATACTACAAGGTTCACCAATTGCATATATTCTTCCATTCTTCATTAATACTAAGATATCTGAAAATTTTAATGCTAAATTTATATCATGAGTAGTAAAAATTGCAATTAGATTTTTACTTCTAACAAATTCATGAATAATTTTCATTACATATACTTGATATTTAAGATCAAGATTACTTGTTGGTTCATCTAAAAGTAATAAAATTGGTTCTTTTACAAGTGCCATTGCTATAAGTACTTTTTGCCATTCTCCTCCACTAATTTCATTTACATATCTAAATGCTAATTCCTCTAAACCTAATTTCTTAATTATATATTCTGTTTTTTCAAGATCAATTTTACTTGGATTCCAATTAATATATGGTATTCTTGATGTTAAAATTGTTTCAAAAACTGTTGTTGAAAATATAGGTCGTACATTTTGAGGAACATAACCTATTAATTTTGATAATTCATTTAGATTAATTTTTTTAAGATCTTTTCCATTTAAAATTATTCTTCCATTATTAGGTTTAAGTATTCCTGCTATACATTTAAGAAGTGTTGATTTTCCTACACCATTTGGACCTAATAAACAGAAAATCCTTCCTTCTGGTACTTCTAAATTTATATTCTCTAAGATTTTTCTCTTACCATAATTGAAGGATAAATTCTCAATTTTTAATCCTTTCATTAAATCACCTAATACCAATGTTTCTTTCTTTTTATTAGAAGATATAATAATACTGGAACACCAAGAAAAGATGTAATTATTCCTACAGGTAAAACTATTGGTGATAAAATTATTCTTGATATAATATCAGAAAATACCAATATGTTAGCACCTACTAATATTGATGTAGGAAAGAGATATCTATTATCAGATCCTATTATCATTCTTGCAATATGAGGTGATACTAAACATATAAAACCTATAACACCTAGAAATGATATTATTATTGCAGTAATAAGTGATGATAATATCATACTTATTAAGCGAAGTTTTTCAGGATTTACTCCTAAGTTTTTTGCAATTTCATCATCAATAAGAAGTGCATTATAATGATAACTCCATTTATAAATTGGAATTGAAATTATTAAAAATGTAAAGAAAATAATCCAAAATCCAATCCAAGATGCTTTAGAAAGACTACCAAAAAGCCAAAATACAATAGATGCAACTTGTTCTGTTGTTCCAAAGTATTGTATAAAAGATGTAGCTGCAGAAAATAAAAATGACATTGCAATTCCAGTAAGAATTATTGTTTCAGGAGTTGCTCCTTTTATTTTTGCTAAGAAAATTATTACAATTATTACAACTATAGAGAAGAAAAATGCACTTATTATTAATGGTAAATAAGAAAAAACTATTATTCCTCCAAGATAGCTTTGTATAAATTTTCCTGCACCAAGTACAATAGCTAATGCTGCACCAAATCCTGCAGCAGAAGATATTCCAAGTGTAAATGGTGATGCTAATGGATTTCTTAAAGCTACTTGTGTTATTGCACCAGCAATAGCTAATCCAGCTCCAGCAAAAATTGCAGTTAATACTCTAGGTAATCTTATTTCCCAAATAATTATATCAAACTCACTTTCTTTACTAATTAATATCTTAATTACTTCTGATGGAGAAATATATGATGAACCTGAACAAAGTGATATAATAAAAGCAAAAAATAAACAAAAAAATAATGAAGAAATTATTAGATATTTTTTCCATGAGATTTTTTTGTATTGTGTAATAATACTTTCAGGCAATTATATCACCTATTTTTTTGAAAAATCAAGCTCAGGAGAAAGATATATACCTCTATTAATAAGAACTTGATGAAATACTAAAGGTCCATTATCACCATAGAAGAATTTAAAGACATCTTCACCAATCTTAATAATATCTATATCCTTGAAATTATCTGGATAAATTGTCTTAGCTATATGATACATATCAATAATCCAAGTTTTTGGATCATAACCTATATATGGACCAAAAACACCATAGACTTTTCTATCTCTAACTGCCTTAATAGATTGTAATGCAGGATCATTTATTATTGCTTCTGCTGAAGTTCTTCCTTTATATCCATGAATAAATATTATATCTGGATTCCATTGAATAATTTGTTCTTTACTTACTTCAAAATATGTTGTATTAAAACGTTTTTCAACTTCTTTTGCAACATTAATAGCTCCAGTTATATCAAGTGGCCAATATTGACTTGTAGTCCATCCAACACCATATCTATATGCCCAATCTGCAAGATATACTTTTGGAGCACTTTGATTCTTTGGTATTCTATTAGTAACATCTTGAATTTTTGTTTCAAAGTATGCAATTATCTTTTCTGCTTGTTCTTCCTTATCAAGAATTTTTGCAACTAATCTTAATGCTTTATAAAATTCTTGTGGACTACTTCCAGCACTTACACAAACAACTGGTACTTTTGCTTTTTGTTCAATTTGATCTGCAAGATATGAATAAGGAGCATATAGAAGAACTACATCAGGTTTTATTTCAGCTATTTTTTCAATATTTATTTCTGCAGCTGCTCCAATTCTTGCAATTGAAGAATTAAGAAGTTCTGGATGAGCTAATATATCCTCTAATTTATTAGCATATCCCATATCAACATATGAAGTTATACCAACAATCTTATCAGTTGCATTTAACATTACTACAAGTCTAAGAGTATCTGGAACTGTTGTTACAACTTTTTGAATATTACTAGATAAATTTACATTTCTTCCTATCATATCTTGAACAATAATATAAGCTTCCTTTTTTTGTTCTGTAAATTGTTTAAATGGAAAGAATAATGAATAAACTGCAATTGATACTATCACTATTAAGCTTAATATTATAATAATTTTTTTACTTAAATTCATAGAAATCCCTCTTTACATTGTTTTATAAATTTCCTCTACTTTGATTATAACTACTGCTTTTGGCTTATACATAACATTAATCATTTTTTCTATTTTTGAAATTATTTCAGGATCTTTTTCTGATTTAAGACGATTAATAAGAATTTCTTTTCTTTTTTCATGCTTTTTCTTTACAAATTCATTTGCCCATTCCATTAATTCTCCTGTTGTAATTATTGATGCTTTTCCTTTAAACTGATATCCTACTAATCTATTAACATCAGTTACTGCAATTGCTATATTATTATTTTCCTCTAAATTTTTTCTTGTTTTTTTCATTAATACATCAACTATTGCAATAGTTGAATCATCAAGAACTTCAACAAGTCCCATAGGAACTACATTTGGAATTCCATTTTTTGAACATGTAGCAAAATAGCATATATTATTTCTTAATGCTAATTTCATAGATTCATCTAATTTTTGCATTATTTTCACCTCAATAATGATTTTAATATCTTCTTAAATTCATCAATATTCTTATATGATGATGGATATGATACTGTTATAATTTCTGTATTATCTTTAAATGGATTTGAAATACCTACTGCAATATTAGCAGGTATGAAGAATACATCTCCTTCATCTACTACTTCTCTTTTATTATTATGATTAATTTCTAATTTTCCTTTTGTTACTATTGCTACAATATTACTTTTATGTGAATGTGCTGGTACAGAAAGTCCAGATGGTATATTTAATCTTATTACACAAATATTTTCATTAATAAAAATTGGTATCATTTGTCCTTCAGGAGTATTAATTGATTCAAAATCTTTTGCTTTATATATTATTACCATTCTTAAATCCTCCTTGCAATAACTAATTTTGATGGACTATCAATATTTGATATATCTATAATATCTTCGATTAAAAATCCAGCTTTACTAAGATATGAAATAAATTCTTTTAAAGTAAATAAATCAAAGTCTTTAAAGTGAAAACAAGCAAGATTAAGCTCCCATAATAATGCTCTAATTGGACCTTCTTGATTACTATCTAGATACCAGTGATTTGATATAAGTATTCCATTAATGTTTAAACTTTTATGTATTTTCTTTAAAATATTTAATAGTTGATTATTCTTTCCATATAGACAATGAGAAGCAAATACTATATCATAGTTATTTCCAATATCATCTTTTGTGAAATCTGCTGGTATTAAGTGAATTCTTTCATAATTTGCATACTTTTCTACAAATTCCCTTGTTACTAATTCAATTACTTGTGGAAAATCAAGAATATATACATGAAGATTTGGAAAAATTTTTGCTAATGCAATTGAATATAATCCATGTCCTCCACCTAAATCAAGAAGCTTTTTTGCTTTTTTCATATCTTCAATTTGACTTAATATTTTTACTATTCTTTGTAATTCTCCTCTTATTGCACTTTCAGCCATAGCTAATGAGAATTCACGAAGTGAATAATCTTTTTTAACTTCAATAAATCCATTACGAAGAGCATCAATAAGTTTAGTCCAATTATTTTTTACTATACTTCTTTCTAATTTAAGAAGATTTTTTTGTGAATATGGTGAATCCTTTATTAAATACATATTTGCAATATTTGAATTCTCATATAGGTTTTCTTTTTTCTTTAAAAGACCTATTGCAACTAATATATTACACATTTTTTCAGTTAATTTTGGATTAGTTCCAATGATTTTTGCTAATTCATATGCTGAAATTGGTTCTTTAGTTTTTTCAAATAAATCAAGTTCTAAAGCAGCATCTATTACATAGAATTTTTCAGCATCTTGTATTATCTTATAGATTTCATTGGGTAAAACTTCAGGTTCTAGAAATAATGTATCAGAAATATTTCTCACCTCGTGTTACTTTTCGGAAAAAAAAGTATTACTTTAACTTTTTGTTTCTTATGAAACATAAAACTAAATTATAAAAATTCTTTAAATTTTCAATTAAGATAGTTTTTATCATAATATAAGATGCAAAATGATAAATGTAAATTCAAATAGATGCAGAAAACCAATGAATTACTAAAAAGAATTTTTCGTCTTAGGTAAATCAGCGTGATATATATATATCACTGAATTTTTTCTTTTATAATAATAAAGCTAAGAGCATTAATGAATAGGTGATCTTAATGAATAGTAAAGGAGAAAAATTACCCATATTAACTAGATTTTTAACACTTTGGATATTTTTAGCTATGATATTTGGTATTGGATTAGGTTATATTTATCCAGAAGTTGCTAATATCATAGGCTCCTTAAGTATTGGTACAACTTCTATTCCTATAGCTATTGGCTTAATATGGATGATGTATCCTCCTTTAGCAAAAGTAAGATATGAAGAACTAAAAAAGATTGTTACTGCAAGAGGATCAAAAGATATGTTAATTCTTTCTATAATTCAAAATTGGATAATTGGTCCTATCTTAATGTTTTTACTTGCTTGTATTTTCTTAGCAGATTATCCTGATTTTAGAACTGGAGTAATACTCATAGGATTAGCTAGATGTATAGCTATGGTAATAGTTTGGAATGCTCTTGCTGAAGGAGATAATGAATGGGCAGCAATATTAGTAGCTTTAAATTCAGTATTCCAAATAGCTATGTATTCTATTCTTGCTTATACCTTTATAACAATACTTGGATCTTGGATTTGGGGTGAAACCTTTATAGTTCATGTTTCAATAATAGATGTAGCTCAATCAGTTGCAATTTACTTAGGAATACCATTTTTTGCTGGAATATTGACTAGATTTATTCTTTTAAATAAGAAAGGAAAAGAATGGTATGATAATGTATTTATGCCAAAACTTAGTCCTACATCATTATTTGCTTTACTTTTTACTATAATAGTTATGTTTTCACTAAAAGGAGAATATATTGTAGCATTACCACTTCATGTAGCTAGAATAGCTATTCCATTATTATTATACTTTGTAATAATGTTTTTAGTATCTTTCTTTTTAGGATGGTACTTTAAACTTGATTATTCAAGAACTACAGCACTCTCATTTACTGCTGCTAGTAATAACTTTGAATTAGCTATAGCTGTAGCAGTATCAGTTTTTGGATTGGCATCAGGAGAAGCATTTGCAACAGTAATAGGACCACTAATTGAAGTACCAGTAATGATAAGCTTAGTGAATTTAGCTTTTTGGTTAAGAAAAAAGCTTTATATTTCAAGAACTATTAACTGAAATATTATTCATTATGTTTTGAAATTTTTACTCTTTTTTACTTTCTAATGGTTTTATGTAGATAACATGAGCTTTATTAATGTATATTATTCCATCATTACTTAATAACTTCATCCAATAATCTGATGTTGCTAACAATTTTCCTTCTAGATCTAATTTATCCATTACAATTCTTACTTTGAGATTTAAATATTCATCAGAAAAGTCATTAGGTTTTCTCTTTTTCTCTTCTTCTGCTATTCTTAAGAATTTACTCATTTCTATTGCCTCTAATCTAATTTTTAATTCTAAAAACTATATGATTAAAATTTATTCTATTAAGATTTTCTTAATGGAATTAATAAAATTGTTGCTATTATTCCAAATAAAGCTGAAATATAAAAGGAAGTATGAAAACTTTGAGTAATATCAGTAATAAGACCAAATATTGAACTTCCTATTACTAAACCAATACAATGCAATGTACCCCATAATCCAAGTACAGTAGTAGTATTTTTAGGAAAATAATCAGATCCACTTGCAGCATAAATAGGATAAAATCCTCCATAGAAAATTCCAAAAATTGCTGATAATATTATAATCATACGTAAATAAGAACCAACTATTGGAATAGCAAATACACATAATCCTAATGAAATATTACAAATTATCATCATTATTTTTCTTCCAGTAATATCAGAAATTAAAGGTAATATTAATGTTCCAATAAGTGCATTAAAAGCAATTATACCTGATAATGCTGCAGATGATGAATAAGAAATTCCAATTTCAAGATTTGCATAAGTAACTATAAAATTTAAAGGACCTGTAATAGTAAATGCCATAAGCATATATGAAATTCCTATTATCCAAAAATTTTTTATTTTAAATATTTTATGATAATTTACTTTTGGCTCTATTAAATTATTATATTCTTCATATTCATGTTTTAATACAAATTTATTAATAATTGTAATTATTAATATAAAAATTCCAAGAATATACCAACAAAATCTCCAACCATAATTATAAACTAATAAAGGTAAAATAAATGAAAATAATCCATAACCAATATAATCTCCTGAGCTCATTATTCCAATAACTGTTCCTCTTATTTTTCTTCCAAATGATTTTTGAAGAAATGAAATTAAAGGAGCCCATGCAGCAGGTAAACCAGCTCCCATAATTGCATATGATAAACAAATAATCCATTTATTATTACTAAATCCCATAAGTAAAGTTCCAATTCCTGTAATTGCTAAAAATATAATTATTACTTTTTCTTCACTTTTTCTATCTGCAAGATAACTTATTATTGGTGCAAAAATAGCATAAGCAATTGAATTAGAAGCAATAATTAAACCAGCTTCAAATTTTGTTAATTCAAATTCATTAATTATAATTGGAAGAAGAATTCCAAAGCTATACATAGTACCAAATGTAAATAGTGTAGTAATGAAAGCCATGAATAGTACAATTATTTTTTTCATTTTTATCACCAATTAGAAAAATTTAGCAAAAGACTAAAGCATAATTTAATAGAAATACTTTTCTTAAAGGAAATTTTATTTTATAGATATTATTCTATCTAAAAAAAGAGGTAGAAATTTTGCAATTAATTGAAAATTTAAAAAATGAAGAAAAACAATGGATAATTACTACAATTGATCTTTGGAAAATATATAAATCAGGAAAAATTGAATATCCTGCTTTAAGAGGAATTAATATGAAAATAAGAAAAGGAGAATTTATAGCAATTGTTGGACCATCAGGAAGTGGAAAATCAACTCTTTTAAATCTTCTTGGTGCTCTTGATAGACCAACAAAAGGTAAAGTAATTATAGATGGTACTGATATTTCAAAACTTAAAAGTAATGAACTTGCTGAACTTCGTAATAAGAAATTAGGATTTATTTTTCAAACATTTAATCTTATTCCATATATGAGTGCTTTAGATAATGTTGAAGTTCCCATGATAGCTTCTGGAATTCCTCCTAAAGAAAGAAAAGAAAGAGCAAGAAAATTACTTGAATTAGTTGGTTTAAAAGGATTTGAAAAAAATAGACCAAGTGAATTAAGTGGAGGTCAGCAGCAAAAAGTTGCAATTGCAAGAGCACTTGTAAATAATCCACAAATTATATTAGCAGATGAACCTACAGGTAATCTTGATTCTAAATCAGCAAATGAAATTATAGAAATATTACATGATTTAAATAAAAGAGGTGTAACAATCATATTGGTTACTCATAATTTAAATTTAATAAAATATTGTCATAGAGTTTTTTGGTTAAAAGATGGATTAATTGAAAAAGAGGTAGAGCAAAATGTTAAAGACTAAAACTATTTTTTTGATTTTACTAATAATTTTCTCTTTAAATATTAATATAGTTCTATCATATAGTCCTCCTAATCTTAGTGTAAGCTTTGATAAAACCATACTTATTCCAGGTAAAAATAATCAATTATATTTAACAATAAAAAACATTGGAGATGCTACTGCTCTACAAATATGGATTAGTATATCTTTACCATCTTCTACAACTGGTGGAACATTAATGATATTAAATGGAAGTGATGGAAGATGGTATATTGATAGCTTAGCATCTTCAGAATCATATTCTATTCCTTTAGATATATATGTAAGTCCAAGTGCAGCAGGAAATATATATCAAATTACAATTACATTAAGCTATCAATATTATGGTTCTAAAACAGAAACTAGATCTATAGGAGTTTATGTTCCACCTTTAGAAATACAAGGAGCTATTTTATCTTTATCTTTATCTCCATATGAAATTAATTTTGGAAGAAATAATAATTTAACATTAAAAATAAAAAATATTGGAGATGCAGATGCTAAGCAAGTATCTATAGCTCTTAATATGCCAGGAGCTGGAATTTCTCCATTATCATTAGTAAATAGTGATGGAAAATGGTATTTTGATACAATAAAAGTAAATGAAGAAATTGAAATTCCAATAACAATATATGCATCAGTTTCTTCTGCAGGTCAAACTTATCAATTACCTATTACAATTTCTTATTCAGATTATATTAAATCAAAAACTGAAACAAAATATTTAACATTAATTGTTCCATTTAGTACATCTCCATTAGTAGATTTTGAAATAAATGTAAATCCACAAGATCTTAATGCTGGAGAATTAAATAAAATTCACATTTATTTATATAATAAAGGAGATAGTGATGCATCTTATGTTCAAATATTATTAAATATGCCATCTGGATTAGTTTTAAAAGAATCTGATGGTCATTGGTTAATAGATAAAATTAAATCTAGAGAAACTATTGATTTAGAAGTTAATATTTATGTTAGTCCATTAGCCTCTGGTAATACATATCAAATTCCTATTATAATTACTTACTATGATTCTTTATTAAGAATGAAACAAGAAACAAGATATATTTCATTAAATGTTCCTACTGTTTATTCAAAACAAGCAGTAATTGATATAAGATTAAATAAAAATGAGCTTAAATCAGGAGAAATAAATAATTTAAATTTAACAATTAAAAATGAAGGAAATGGAATTGCAAAATCAATATTTATATCTCTTACAATTCCAATTCAATCAGTAATTCTTTTAGATAGTGATGGAAATTGGTATATAGATGAATTAAAACCAGGAGAAAGTATTACAATACCATTAAAATTATTTGCATCACCATCTTCATCAGGATTACTTACAACATTTACATTTTCCATATCTTATATAGATACAAATCTAAAAAGTAAGCAACAAATAAGTAATATTGGTATGATTATAAGAGGAGTAGTTGATATTATTGTTCTTGATTCTTCAGTTTTTCCATCACAAATTACAATTGGAAAACCATTTTCAATAACAGTTTCTATTATTAATTTAGGAACTACTACTGCACAAAGTGTAATGATATATCCAAGTGAATCTAATGGTCTTAAACCAGTAAGCTATGATAAAATATTCCTAGGAGATCTATCAGTTAATACACCATCATCATTTACAATTTCATATTATGCTACAAATATTACCTCTGGAAGATATATACTTAATTTAGAATATACTTATAAAGATAATCTTGGTCAAAGCTTTAAAGGAATTCTTAATGTACCTGTTAATATTTTAATTTCAACTAATACAACTCAAGTAAAAACTTCCTCTCAATTTTCTTTCAATATAATTTATCCAATAATTATCATAATAATAGTAATTGCATTAGTAGTAATTTTAAGAAAATTGAGAAAATAATGGGATTTGAAAATGAGATTTACTGATATATTTAAATGGGGATTAAGATCATTACGTGAAAGAAAGCTAAGAGCAATTCTTACTATACTAGGAATAGTAGTAGGAACTGCAGCAATAATTGCATTAGTTTCACAAACTGAAGGAATTCAAGCTAGTATTATTGAACAAATGAATAAACTTGGACCAAATACAATACTTTTAAGACCAGCATCTCCTTCTATAATATTAACTGATAAAGATGTAAATAGATTATTACAAATACCAAATGTAGAATTAGTAATACCAATAATTACATCAAGTGTAAAAATATATGGAATACAATCATCAAGAAATGTTCAAATTGTTGGAATAGATCCATCAAAATTTGGAATACTTATTCCAGGATATGAATTAAGAGAAGGAAGATTATTTCAAACTTTAAGTTATTCTGAAATTGTAATTGGATCAAATGTTTATAAACCACAAGATCTTACTTCTCCTTTTTTAAATGTTGGACAAACTACAACTATTGAATCAAGATCTACAAGAATGATTGTAAATATAGTAGGATGCTTAGAACCATATGGAATGACTGCATTAGTTTCTGTAGATGATAGTATTTTCATGTCATTAAAAGCATTAGCAAATTTCTTAGGTAGAACAAGTTATTCTGCAATTTTTTTAAAAACAATAAGTCCAGATGTTGTTGATGAAGTTGTAGATAATATAAGAGCAATTTATGGAAATAATTTAAATATTTTAACTGTTAAGCAAATTACTCAAATAGTTTCTTCTGTAACAGGAATGCTAACTATGTTATTAGGATCAATTGCTGCAATTTCATTATTTGTAGCAGGTCTTGGAATAATGAATATTATGTTTGTATCTGTAATTGAAAGAACAAGAGAAATTGGAGTATTAAAAGCACTTGGATTTAAGGATAGAAATATACTTGCAATTTTTCTTTCTGAAGCAGGAATAGTTGGTATAATTGGTGGAATAATAGGAATAATTATTGGATCAATAATTTCTTATATAATGCCTCATATAATGTCATTTACTATTGGTAGAAGTTTTTCAGCTCAAATAAGCTCTTTTTCTTATACACCAATAATTAGACCAGAAATGATAATCTTTGTATTTTTCTTTGCTATTGCAGTTAGTTTACTTGCAGGTTTATATCCTGCAAGAAGAGCATCAAAAATGGATCCAGTTGTTGCCTTAAGACATGAATGACCTCCTCTTCGCCCTAAAGGGCGAAGGTTCCTGCTAGTGCGGAGAGGTTTGGGACTACATCCCCCCCTCAGGGGTTTAATCCCAGGCCGGGTCTTCGACCTATTACCCCTATCCCAATCAGGACTCAGGGTTATGAGTATGTTGTATGCTCCTACTAAGTCTGCATTAAATACCTTATTCAGTCTTGCGCATTTGAATAGTCCACGTTTAACTCTACTGCCACATCTCTCGCCATGAATCGAGCACTTAGATGATGTATATGCCTTGCTTACAACTGAAAGCCTCGCCTTTTAAGGCGAGGATGAAATAGAAAAGTTTATTAGTTAGTTTTTAGTAGTTAGTTCTTAGTGGTCTTATGGTAAAGTTGAAGTGTCGAAACTGTGGATATATTTGGGAGTATAAAGGCAAGAATCCATTCTATGGTACATGTCCAAGGTGCTTGAGAAAAGTTAGTATAGCTAAGTATAGAGTTGAATGAACATGTCTTCTGGTAATGAGGGTTTGCTAACCCTGACTATAAAAATGAGGGTTAGCCCTGAGCCAGAATATGAAAGAGAATTAATAAGCTTGATGAAAAGATACAGAGATGCTCTAAACTACGCCATTAAGGTGGTTATCGAGAATAAAGCATTAAGCCTCAGCAAAATCCATAAACTGCTATACAGCATTCTTAAAGAGAAGTATGGTTTACCATCTAAAATTGCTCAGGATTGTTATAGAGAGGCTATAGCAATTGCAAAGTCTTGGCTTGGAACCAGAGTAGAGGTGGAATGCCAAGAGCTAGAACCCCTAGGCTCTGGCTAACACGTAAATACAGCTATAGAGTTAGAGATGGTTATGTTGAGATTCTTGGAGGATATAAACTTAAAATAATTGGATGGGATAAGAGATACGATGCCTATCCAAGTGGGGATGCCAAGCTAATACTCAAAGACGGTAAGTTCATTCTCTGTATATCTAAGCATGTACCTAGACCAGTCAAATATGTTGCTAGAGGTGTTCTAGCTATTGATATTAATGAGAAGCATATAGTTTTTGGCAATTCACATTTTGAATACAGATTTGAAACTGCTGTTGAGAGAGCTTTGCATTATAAACAATTAGCTGAAAATCTTCAGAAGAAATACTCATTGACTAGATACAATGCATGGCTTAGGAGAAGAGGCGTTAGAGATAGGATTAGGTATTTCCACAGGAGGGCTAGGAACATTGTTGAGGACTGGGCTAAGAAGGTTTCACACAAAATAGCTTCTTTAGCAAAGCAACATCTATATGCAGTTGCTAGAGAGGATCTGACAAACTTGGTAGATAGCCTTAAAAAGCTTCCAAAGGAGCACAGAGTCTCTCTCCTAATACTAAGCTATAGAAAGTTGGAGCAGTGGATTGACTGGCAGTGCGAGAAAAACGGAGCACCACTAATAGTTGTAGAGCCGAGAGGAACATCAACAACATGCCCAATGTGTAGCTCTAAACTTATTGAAAACGGCTACAGGAGATTGAGATGTCTTAAATGCAGATTTGAAGCCGATAGAGATATAGTAGCAGTTCTAAACATTGAGAGGAGGGCTTTAGTCCAGATGTGGGGAGCTCTGATCCCCTGAATGCCCCTCAAATGACAGATGTAAGCCCGAATAGATGAGGGGAACCCTCGTACTTTAGGGCGGGGAGGAGGTCAGAAAAAAGAATATGTAGATTTTTTATTAAGACAATATAGACTTATTGATATACTTTGGTTTTTAGCAGTTGAAGATAAATTTGGACTTAATGTTGCTGTAGAATTAAATGAAAAAATTTGGGAAGAAATGGGAGGAAGAACTGCAAGAGAAATAAAAAGAGATTTAATATTAATGAAAAAGGTTTAGATGGATTTTTAAAAGCAATTAAATATTTTCCATGGTGTATTATTCTAAACTATGAATTTGAAAGAAATAATGATAAAATTTTATTAAGAGTAAGAAATTGTCTTCCACAAATTGCAAGAATTAGAAGTGGAAGAGGAGAATTCCCATGCAAAAATATGCATTTAAAAGAATTTAAAGCATTTTTTGGCACTCTCCACGGCTAAAGCCGGGAGATTCTTGCTTCTAAGGCGTTCATCGATTGGTTGTTCATAGCCCTTCTAGGCTCCCACTTCATTCCATTCCACCTTAGAAGCAAGGGGTGTGCCACCACCCCGTTAACGCCGCCTCCGTGGAGGCGACCTATATTTATGACGCCCACAGCATCCCTATTCGCCTCTAATCCGCAAGAGAGGCATTTGAAGAGTCTTCCTCTTCTTATTACGTCCTCAGAACCGCAGAGCAGGCATTTGTTTGATGTCTTGTACTCGCTTTTCTCCTCAACTTCTATACCGTATTCCTCGGCCTTTTCCTTGAGCCTCCTGACCATGTAGTCAAAACTCCAAAAGTTGTTTATCATGACGTTCGCTTTACTGTTATATCGGCTTTTGCTTCTCATATTCTTCAATTTTCCCAGAACTATTTTTGAACTGCCGAGCTGATAGGCATCTTCAACTATGGTTTTTATCATGGCGTTCACGGCATGTCTGAACCTTCTCTGGCGGATTCTGTAAAGTCTTCTGAGCCTCCTCGACGTCTTCGCCCTGTTGACTCTTGCTAATCTGCTCTGCTCTTTAGCTATCTTTCTTGTCCAGTACCACCAATCCGCTAAGACTTTTCTACCTGAGAAGGCTATGGGCTGTTTTAAGCCTTCGAACCATACCGTTGCAAGGTTTATAACACCAAGGTCTATGTAGAGGGGCTTATTGCCTCCTTTAAGCGAAGGCTTCTCTACTTCAACTGTCATAAAGCCCCTCCAAACTTCATCCACTTCGTCATAAATTATTTCCAGCCTTCCTTGCTTGCCCTTCCACTTCAGCATGCCCTTATACTTTAGCTTGAGCCCCCTTGGAAGGTATATGTATTTATCATCGATCTTGTAGCAGTCGTTTCTTATGATCATCCTCAGCTTCCTTTTTCCATTTTTCTTCCAGTATCTAGGCATTGAAATCTTTGTTATGTGCTTTGGAAGCTTTCCTTTCTTCTCAAGCCTCTTTAATGCTAGGAAGCTCCTCCAAGCCTCATTGTTCTTGTTTATTATCTGTTGGGCAGTTGCTGAGCCTATAAGCGGAGCATATTTTTCATAAAGACGCTTAGGATACCACTTGAAGCGCTTATAGTATATATACGCATGTCTTCTTTCAAAGTTTATCTCATTGTACAGCCTAACACATCCATCAGCAAGCTCCCATAAGGCAGAGCAATCTTCAAGTACGAATATGTTAGTTCTCTTCACTTCAAACACCTTTCTGGGCTTCAATGTATTTTTCAATAGTCTCTTTAGAGACAGTGCCTATTGTTGAAACATAGTAGCTATGCGTCCATAGTGATGGCAGTTTAAGCAGCTCAGGAAACTCCTTTCTGAGGATATTTGAGCTTCTACTTTTAATTCTTCTTACAATCTTGTGGACTGATATTGTTGGATAGGCTGATATGAATAGATGGATGTGATCTGGGTTTATAGTAAGTTCAAGGATCTTAATTCCTAACTCATCTGCAACCTGATAAATTATTTGCTCAAGTCTCTCCTTAATCTTTCCCACTAAGACTGGTTTTTTCCTCTTTGGACACCAGACTAAATGGTACTGGATTAGAAAGACTTTGTTTCTCGAATGTTGATAGGCTTTCACAAATCTACATATCTATCGCTATATTTAAGCCTATTGACATTTCATCCCACGGTTAAAACCGTAGGCTTTCTTGTCGCCTTATATGTAAAGAAATTGATGAAAAAATTGAAGTAAATTGTATATTTGCTCCTCCTGATAATCATCCTAATGATTTTTTTGCTTATAGGAATTTAAAATTTCAAAAGTTTAAATAAATATTTTAAAATTTTCAATATATTTTTGTTTACATTTGTTTACAAAAGTATAGCGAAGATTTTTATAATTTATTGTATAATTTTCTAATGCCCATAGGGGTGTACTAATATATGAAAAAAATTTTTAGTAGTCTATTATTAGCAACCTTAGTACTATCAGTAATGGCATTTGCAATACCAGTAAAAGCAGCAGTTGAAGGGCAACTTATTACATCTGCAATAAATAATAAAATCTACAAAGATCAATACATCGAGATAAGAGTTATTGATAATGATCTCAATCTAAGCCCAACAGCATATGATTCTGCTTTAATAAAAGTTGAAGTTAAGGACACTACTGGGACTGTTATTGAGACTGTTTATGCATATGCAAATGAAACATTTGTAAATAGTGGAGAATTTGTAATATACCTAATCGTTAACTCATCATACACAACTGGTCCTACTATTACAAATGCTACAGCTAATGTAACTGTAAAACCAGGTACTTTAGACTACTGTAATGCTATACAATTTAATAGTTCATTTGTAAGTGATGGCTGGAGTTTTGTGATAACATACCCAGAACCTGGATCAACACCAAAGACTGTTACACTTACCTATTATGATCACTACACTACAACTAATGCTGATCTATCCCTAGATAGAGCTGGTGATACTCCTGCCTATCCATACTATGGTGGTTATTTCAAGCTTTACATTAATGACTATGATTTAAACAAAGATCCAACAACAAAAGACTCAGTAAACTTAAATGTTACTATGATAGACATTGTTAATCCTAGTATTAATGATTCAGTAGTCATAACATTTACAGAAACTGGTATTAATACAGGTAAGTTTGTAGCTACCATTCAATATAAAAACGATACTACCAACCCTGGTAACAATATACTTGAGCTTCTTAATCCCAATGCTAACAGTCCTATAAAAGTAATGTATGGTAATGAAAGTAGTTATACTCAACTTAAGCTTGTAAAGTATAGTAGAACTTTAGACGTAGCTGCTACATTTACTATATCAGGAGACTTATTAATAAGAATTATAGACAATAATGAAAATGTAAAAAGCTGGGATAAGGATACCATATCAGGTTATGTAAATGTATCTGTTGGTAATGATTATGAAGTTATCCTTGGTGGTAACTTTACTGAAACTGGTCCAGATACAGGTGTCTTTGAATACACTCTTCCAGTAACTATAGGAACACAAACTCCCAATAGTACAAAACTTGAATTTTCAGCTGGAACCTATACATTAACAGTAAATATTGCATATAAAGATTTGGCTGGTAACGTATTAGCAAGTACTACAACTAAGTTAGCAACAACTGCTGCTAGTATAACTTCAGATAAAAGTATGTATAAGCCTACTGATACAGCAATCATCACATTAACAGCACCAGATCTTAACTTAGATACTTCTTATAACATATATACTGTAACTGTTGGTCCAAACAGTTTGATAAATAATATACAAGTATCCACTGGTGGTGTAAATGTTGGTAACTTCTCAATTAAGGTTAATGATGGTTATGCTAATGTAACAGCAGCAGGTCTTACATTAAACTTTGTAGAGACTGGTGCAAATACAGGAGTATTTACTGCAAATCTTCCACTCTCCAAGATTAAAACTACTACAGGCGGATCTCTTAGTGATGGTGATACTATTAAAGTTATATGGTATGATCTTATAAACAATGTAGAATCATCAGTAACCTTTACTATTGGTGTTCCAGCATCTTCAGTTACTTTAGATAGAACATCTTATCCTGCACCAAAGGATGGACCAGTAAAAGTTAAAATAACAGTTTATGATCCAGATGCAGGTAGTCCATCAACTGTAGACACCCTTACAGATAAAATAAATGTTGCTGTATACTTTGCTAATGGCACACAAGTCCCTGGAACAGCTGCAACACTCAGTCCAATGGAGACTGGTCCTGCAACTTATACATTTACTTGTGTTTACACATTTGGACCATATATATCTCCCGACATTATTGGTGGTACTATAAAGGTAATGTATTATGACGAGAGTGCAAATAAGTGGGTTAATGCTACTGCTGATATTAGAAATACAGATGCCTCAATTACTGCAAATGTTACACGTGCTACTGCAGGAACTGCTATTGAATTCATAGTTAATGATCCAGATGCTAATAGAGATTGTACTATTGCAGAGGATGTTCCTGTAACCGTTGAATACACTCCAGCAGGTGCTACATCAGCTACAACTACAACATGGTACTTCAAAGAAACTGATAAGTCCACAGGTATATTCAAGTACACAATAACAATAGGAAAAGACTTACTTGTTGCTCCTGGAACTACAATAAAGTTAACATATGTTGATACTACACCATCCTTCATAACAAATCAAATGACCTCTTACACAAACCAGTCCTATACTGTAACTGTAACCATACCAAGCTTCTCAGGAACGATCACAACAGATAAAGATGAATATGGACCATTTACAAAAATAACAGTTCGTGTTGTTGATCCCGATCTTAATGTAGACATAACAAGTAAAGACTGTGTTACTATTTCATACAAGAAGTCTGGTGTTGCAGGCTCATTTCCATTTAATTTAACAGAGACAGATGTTAATACTGGTGTATTTGAAGGTACATTATCAACTACTTTAGATGATATTGGTAAGAGTATTCAATTCTTCTACTTAGATGCTAAGGATGCTGCTGGCAACTCTGTATATGTTTCAAAAACTGTAACAGTTGCTGCTAAAACTGGTACAATAGAATTCGATAAAGCCTACTACAACATAGGCGATCTTGCAACAATTACAATAAGAGATAATGATATGAATACAGATCCTGCTACAAAGCAACGTATACCTGTAACTGTAACCTCTACATCAGATCCAATTGGCACAACCGTATATGCACTTGAAACAGATGTTAATACTGGTATATTTACAGTAACTATTCAAATATCTTCAACTCTTGGAGAAGCCGGTAAGATCTATGCTAAAGTAGGCGATGTTTTATATGCTGAATATAGCGATACTTATCCATCAACTTATAGTGTAACCAATGCTACTGCACAAATAGTAAAGACTTCTGCAATTGTTGGTGTTCCAGTAGCAAGACCAGTTCCAGCAAGTGCACAGAAGTTTGTAGATCCAGTAACTGGTGCTGAATTAACTGCTGGTACTGTTGGAAAAGCAATTGGATTACAAGCAACTGTTAAGAATGTTGATGTAGTAAGTAAGCCATTTACTGCAGTATTCAAAGTTAAGGATGAAGCAGGAGTAACAATATACATTGCATGGATAAGTGGTACATTAGCTCCAGGACAAGAATTAACACCTGGTGTATCATGGACTCCAGATAAGCCAGGTAATTATACAGTAGAAGTAATGGTATTCAAGTCATTAGCAGAACCAGTTCCATTCTCTGATGTAATAAGTACTACATTAACAGTTAGGTGATACAAATGAAAAAAATTATTCCTTTCTTTTTCTTATTTTTCTTATTTATTGTACCAATAGTAGCTCAAACTCTTACAGTAACAACTGATAAAAATGTTTACTCACCAGGAGAAACAATTATTGTAAGTGGAAATGCAGTACCAAATACTGATGTTACTGTTAAGCTATTAAATCCAAATGGTGAATTAGTTGATATTAATTTTGTAACATCATCAGCTACTGGTACATATTCAATAACATTTAAAACACCAGCTCAAATGCCAACAGGTAAATGGATTCTTGGAACTTATACTGTAGAAGCTTATATGGCTGGACAAACTGCTTCTAAAACAATAACAATTCAACAATTAATTGCTGTAAAAGGAAAAGTTGTAGATGCAAAAGGATTACCAATTTCAGATGCTAAAGTAACCATTGGAACTGTAAGTACAACAACTGGTACAGATGGATCATTTATAATTTCACTACCAGCTGAAGGAACATATACAATTACAATAACAAAAGTAGGATATTACAAATATGAAGGAAATGTTACTGCAAAAATAGGAACAACTGATATTGGAACAATTACATTAGAAAGCTTAGAAGATGCAATTGCAGCATTAGAAAGTAGAGTTTCAGCATTAGAAAATCAAGTAAATTCATTAAATAATCAAATTAGCTTATTAACTAAGCAAATTAGTGCATTAAATTCATCATTAGCTGATGCAAATGCTAAAATTGCAACATTAACAACACAATTACAACA
>JAJHRG010000002.1 GCA_020832905.1 Thermoproteota archaeon
AAATTTAACAAAGGAAGAAATTGAAGCAATTCTAAATACCTTACCTATAGATATAACTTTTGTAGATAAAGATGATACTGTAAGATTCTTCAATAAAGCAGAAAAGCGTATATTTGTAAGAACAAAAGCTATTTTAGGTAGAAAAGTACAACTTTGTCATCCACAAAAAAGTATACACATAGTTAATAGAATTTTAGAAGCATTTAAGAAAGGAGAAAAAGATGTAGCAGAATTCTGGATAAATAAGGATGGTCGTTTGATTTATATAAGATACTTTGCAGTTAGAGATAAAAATGGTAAGTATTTAGGAACACTTGAAGTAACTCAGGATATAACAGATTTGAAGAAAATTGAGGGTGAAAAACGTCTATTAGACTGGAAGGATTAATTTTTTTTTAAGGACCAATATGACCTAATTCAGTTTGACAAATAACAGTCTTAAGACCTTTTGATTTTAAAATTTCCCAAATTTTTGCCATTTCCATAAAGCTTGGTCTTGAAATTTTTCTATTTCTAAATTCAGGTCTATAATCAAGTATACAAATTTGAACTTCTGGATCAATTTTATAAATTTCATCACCAATTTTTTCAATTTCTTCAATAGAAATAAGTTTTTTATTATATGGAATTCCAATACCAATAAAAACTTTATCTTTATAATTATCTATTAGGTATTTAACTGCTTCCCATGATGTTTTATGATATTTTTCAGCAATTTCTCTATCATTTATTCCTGTTATCTTCATAAAAGTATCTAAGTAATATCCTTTTAAATCAGGTCCAATATCTGTCATTCCTGCTTCTACTAGTTCATCAATATAATCTTTTGTTAAAATTGTAGTATTTGTATCAATATGAATTCTTGCTTTTTCATCTTTATTTAATTTTTTTAATTCTTTAATATATTCAATTAACCATTCTCTATTAAGTGTACATTCTCCTCCTGATATTGCCATTCTATCAATTCCATAATGTAATCTATATTTAGTCATTATAATTGCAGCTTCTCTTGGAGTATAGACTTTTTCCTTACTATTATAAGTTATCATCCAATTTTGACATTGTGGACATCTTAAATTACATCCACATGAAAAAACTGCAATTTCAATATAGCCTTTTCCTTTAATCCACCATGGAGTTCCTACTCCTCCAACTGGATGAGGAATCCAATCATCTAAACGTCTTAAATTTTTACTAATTTTTGTTTTAATATTCATTCCTTCTTCAATTTTTGTTATACATGATGGCTTAATTTCTCCATTTACTTCTACTGCACAACAATAACATCCACCAGTACAACATGGAGCAAAAATATCTCCTTCATTAGGAAATTTTGAAATTTTATATCCTAATAATTCAAGTGCTTTTAAAATTGTTATATTCTCTGGAACATAGAAAACTTCTCCATCAATAATAACTTTTATTTCTCTTTTTCTTTCAGATTCAATTAATTCAATAGCTTCATTTGGACATGCTAAATAACAAGCCATACAGCCAATACAATTAAATTCTCCAGGACATGAAATAATCTCTTTACAAATATTACAATTTAAACATTTATTATTATTTCTTATTGTTTTATAAAACTTCACAATAAAAATATAGTAAATAAAATAAAAAACTATATTGCTTATTATCTAAAAGCAATATTTTTAAATGCATATGATTTTACTCTAAGTAGTAATATTACTAGTGTTAGTTTTTATTAACTCTCTCCTAATAATCTTAGTATTTTTTCAGGAAGTTTTCTAACATCATCAAGTGCAATATATCTTGTATATTCTAAATTTTTAAGATTTTCAATTAATCTCATTACATTCTTCATATTATATCCAAAAGCAATTGCAATCATATCACAATATTTCTTTAAAGAATTAATAACTTTTCTACATTCATTTTCAGTTCCTTGTGCAGGCTCACCATCAGTTAATGTTATAAAAATAATTTTTCCTTTTGTTCTAAGTACAAGAGGTTTTAAAATTTTATAAACATCAGCTAATGGTGTTCCTCCAAAAGGTTGTATTTGTGCTAATCTTCTTGCATTAATTTTTGTCCATTTTTCTTCAAAAGATTTTATAAGATAAACACATGTATAACGATGACCAGTTTCTCTTTCTCTATATTCTGTAAATGCAAATATTGAAAAATCTATATTTAATTCTGATAATGCTTCAGCTAAAGCTATACAACATTTTTTATAATTATAATGATGACCATATATACTTGAGCTATGATCTAAAAGTATTATTACTTTATAACCACCAATTTTAATTCTTTCTTCATCAATAAAGAATTTTTTATTTTTTGAAATATAGCTTTCTAAATCAAATTCACCAGTATATGAATATACTTCTTTCCATCCTTTTTTTAAATTTCTTAATTGTGATTTTAAATGATTAATAAGTTCTATATCATAATATCTCTGTTCATCTTCTTCTAATCTATCTGGTATTATTATTCTTGGAATTACTTTTGATTCTATACCTTTAAGACCTCTTTCTAATTTCTTTTCTTCTAAATTTATTAATTCTAATTCTTCTTTTATTATATTATCAATTTTTAGAATTTCATCAATTATTTCTTTAATATCTTTAAGATTTTCTTTACTTTTTTTAATTTCAATTTCTGATACTTCTCCAATATTACTTGTTAAATTAGTATTTTGTTCTTCAAGTTCTGCTTTTTCTTCAATTAATTTTTCTTCAAATTTACTTTTTTCTTTAATCCAATTTTCTACTATTTCTTTTAGTTGACTTTCTGAAATTTTTTGCTTACTAGTTTTTGAAAATAATTTAGTTATAAAAAAATCAAGATTTTCATTTTCTTCTATTCCAAGAATATTACATACATTATGAGCAATATCAAATATATTTTTTCCTTTTTTTAAAGCATTTTTTGTATATTTTACAGCTTTAGTAACTCTTTTTATCCATTCTTTATTTATTTTATCTATATTTTTTATTGCACCAAAATTCATTGCTTGAATATAAGCTTCAATTATATTATTTGGTGTATTTGCTAAATGGTAATAAATTGCTTTTGAAAATTTTAATTCTTTTTCCATACCTGGATAAAGCTTAATTCCTTCTTCTTCTATTCTATAATCTTCAATAATATTAGAAATTAATAAGTAATTTGATAATCTATAAAATGAATCATAATAATCTATGAAGTTTTCACTCCAAAAATTTGTTAATAATACATGCATTGCTTGATGCCATAATGATGTTCTCCATAAACGATATGCAATAGTAATATCTTTTGATGGAAATTTATCAAGAGTTGGAGAAAAGATAGATTCATTAATAAATGTATAAGAATAGTTAATATTTGGAGATAAAATTACATTAATATCATTATTTTCACTCCAAACATGAGCAAGAAATTGAGCAATAGGAAGAATTAATTCATTTCTTATTCCCATTCACCCCATAAGCTTACAATTAAATCTCTTACTTTTTTTGCTTCAACATCTCCCCATTGATAATATACATTAGCAAATACAATTTCTGCTGCTACTCTTGGATCTAAACCTGATGATATTAATTTAGCAAAAGCTATTGTTTCTCTAATTGATGGTGAATAATAAATATCTTCAACTTTTGCAGCTTCTCTTAATTTATTTGCAAGAATAATTGCTAATTCTAATTGTCTTTCATCTATTGGCTTATTAATATACATTTTTACTATTCTTTTTTCAATTTCTATTGGTGGATAATCAAGATGAATTCTTATAGGAAATCTTGAAAGTAATTGAGGTGGTAATTCCTTTGTTCCAGCATGAGATAATGGATTTATTGTAGCAATAACAAACCAATCAGGATGAGCTTTAACTATAATTGTTTCTCCTGCTTCTTTTAATACTATTTCTCTTCTATCATCTAATGCTTCATCAAGTCTAAGTAAAACATCAGGTTCTGCAGCATTTAATTCATCAAGATAAAGAATTGCTCCTTCTTTCATTGATTTTGGTATAATTCCTAAAGCAAATCTTGTTGATCCATTTTCTAAAACTGTTGTACCAACTAAATGACTTTCTTTTGTTCTTAAACTAAAGTTTATTGAATATAATGGTTTTTTAATTATTTCAGCAAATTTTCTTACTAATGTTGTTTTTCCTGTACCTTTTGGTCCAATAATTAAAACAAAAATTTTCTTCTCATAAGCTTTTAATAAAATTGGTAAGGAATTACTCCAATCATCATAAATAATATTTTTTGGAATATAAGAAGTAAATTCAAATAAATCTTCTGAATTACTTAATTTTCTATTTTTAAAAATTTTAGCGAATATACTATTTTTTAGCATTTACTTATTCACAAAATAAAAAATAGTATTAAAATTTATAAATTTTCAAGAATTTAACTTTTTAATTCTCTTAATATTATATCTTTAATTTCTTCTTTAGTTGGTACTCTTCCTGAAAATACAATTTTATCATTTATTACTACTGCAGGTGTTGTAGTAATACCATATTTATCTGCTTCTTCTGAAAATACTGAAATATGTTTTACATCTACATTTAAATTTAATTCTTTTACAACTTCTTTAACTATTTTTTCTGTTGCTCTACATCTAGCACATGGAGGATCTGAACCAAATATTTTTATTACACTCATATTTTCACCATATTTTATTTATTTACTTTATTATAAATATTTTTTTAAAGTAAATTTCCAAGTAATAGAGATATAAATGTTGAAATAATTATTATTGAAATAATATAAGTAAGAGATTTCTTCCAGCCAAATATTCTTGTTATTGCCATCATATTTGGTAAACTTAATCCAGGACCTGTAAGTAATAATGCTAAAGCAGGAGCTTTTCCCATTCCCAATCCTAAAAGCATTTTAACAAAAGGTGCTTCAGTCATTGTTGAGAAATAACTTAAAGCACCAATAATATCTGCTAATAATACAGAAGGTAAATCATTTCTTCCTAATGCTATTTTTATCCATTCCTCTGGTAATATTGCACCGATTATACCAATAATAAAAACTCCAATAAGTAGTAAAGGAAATATTATACGAACAAACCATAAGGTTTCTCTTAACCATATTTTAATTTCTTCTGAGTTAAAAGATAGTTTTGTATAAATAATTGTAGGTATTAAAATTATTGAAAATATTAGTAATTTTTCTGAATAAGGTCTACCAATACCTAAATAATTAGGTAATAAAAGAAGAAGGATTAATAAAAATATTAATCCAATAAATTTTTTACTTTTAATTATTTTATAATCTTTTAATTCCATAGTTTTAGATAATCTTGCTAATTCTTCTTTTCTAAATACATATACCATTATTAATCCTACTAAAAATGATGTAGATAAAGCTGCAATAATTCTCATTATTGCAAAATTCAATCCTAATATACTACCAGTATAAGTAATAGCTAAAATATTAAGTGCTGGAGCAGTCCATAGAAATATAAATGCTGGTCCAATACTACTTCCTCTTTTATATAAACCAGAGGCAATAGGAATTATAGTACAGGAACATACTGCTAATCCTATACTTGATATTGCTGCTAATGGAAATGATATTATTTTACTTCTTGTATATCCTAAATATCTAATTACTACATCTTTTGAAAGAAATGTATTAATTGCACCTGCAATTAAAAATGCAGGAATTAAACATGTAATAACATGTAATGCAACATAATCTATTAATGCATTTATTCCAGCTATTATAATATCAATTAAATTCATAATAATCATTTAAAAAAATACATAATTTTATTTTTTTCTAATTTTAATTTTTTTAATTGTTTTAAATATAATCCAAGATACATATAAATCAATAATTCCTTGTCCTGCATTCATAGTAGATACATAAGTTATGAAACCAATAATTGAGCCATAAAAGAATATTTCAATTGCTTTTTCAATAGGAATACCAAAGAATAATGGAATTGCCCAGTAATAATTTAAAATCATAGCAATTATACATCTTGTAATTATTGCTAAAATTGATGCAATAGTATAATTAATTACTGATGTGTATTTTGATGAAATTTTTGAAATTATCCATAATATAATTATCATTGATGTAGTACATATAGTCTTCATTACTGCACCTATTATACCACCATAACCAATTGCAGTTAATATAATAAACATTCCTAAGGATACAAATAAAGCATATTTTATACCAAAAGTAAGAAATGTAATTATTAATGGTATAGCAACAAAATCAATTGACATGCCCCATGGTGCTCTTAATGGTACTAATCTATTTATAATTTCTAATATTGCTGTAAGAGCAATCATAAATCCAGTAAATGATATTTTAAATGTTTCTAATTGTCTACTCATAAAAAATAAAAAGAAATAACTTAAATTTAAGAGTAACTACTCATTTTTGAGTAGAAATTTTAATAAAAAAAATTATTATAGTTATTCCTTATGATAATTGCAGAATTTACTGTAATACCAATGGGAACTGGAAGTACAAGTGTAAGTGATTATATTGCAGAAGTATGTAAAGAAGTAAAAAATTCTGGATTAAGATATATGGTAACACCAATGGGAACAATAATAGAAAGTGAAAATTTAGATGAAATATTTAATGTAATAAAAAAAGCTCATGAAGTAATGGTAAAAATGGGAATAAAAAGAATTGTTACAACAATAAAAATAGATGATAGAAGAGATAAAGAAAGAAAAATGGAAGATAAAGTTGAAGTATTAAAGAAAAAAGGAGTGGTTTAAAAACCAATTAAAAACGGTGTTATAAAAGTTTCTATAATAGCTGCAATTAAAAGTAAAATTAATGAAATAAAAATCCATTTCATTTCTTTTTTTAATATTTCAATAATTTTATATTCTTTATGCTTAATAATCTTCATAATTGTATAATATCCAAAACGAAAACTACTTGATGATGCAATAACTAAAGCACTTAATTCAAATATTCCATGAGGAGCTAATGCTTTAATTGCAATATCTATAGGTAATATTGATGCAATATAACCAGTTATAAATCCATTTAATATAATTACAAAAATTGGTGAAATTAATAATATAGGAGATAAGAAAAATGCAATAAAAATAACTAATGTATTTTTAAAAAATAAGAAAATTACTGTAGAAATATTATAAGGTTTATATAATTCTGCATAAGGTCTTAATATTTGATAAAAAATAGATTCTTCAATAGGAATTTTTGTTTTTGGAATAAAATAACCATAAAGTATACTTATTATTAATAAAATAATAGGAATTAAAATTGATATGTGAAATTTCCTCATAAACAAAAATAATAAAAATTATAGAAATATATCTTTCTAATTATGAAAGAAGATATTAGAAAAGAAATAATTAAAGAAAAAGTTGAAGATTTAATTTTAGAAAAAGATTTGAAAGTTAATGAGCTTGTAAATAAATTTAAAAATCTAGGTGGATTCATGGCACCAAGAATTTATAAAGCTGTAGAAATTATAAAAGAAATGATTTCAAATAATTCTACAAATTTTCTATCATTTACAGGAAATTTAATTGCAACAGGTATAAGAGGAGTAATATCTCAGCTTATAAGAAAAAGAATATTTCATGTGGTAATAACAACTTGTGGTGCAATAGATCATGATATTGCAAGATCTTTTGGTGCAAAATATTCATGTGGAGAATTTGAATATGATGATATATTTTTAAATAAAATAGAAATTCATAGACTTGGTAATGTATTAATTCCATTAGAAGATTATGGTCCATTAATAGAAAAAATAGTAAGAAAATATCTTCCAGAAATTATAAAAAATAAAGAAGAAATTTCTCCAAGTGAATTATTAAGAGAATTTGGTAGTAAAATAGAAGATAAAAATTCTATTTTAAGAGCAGCATATGAAGCTAATGTACCTATATTTGTTCCAGGAATTATAGATGGTGCTTTCGGAACAAATTTATTTTTCTATTCTAAAATGAATAAATTAAGATTAAATTTATTTAAAGATATGGAAATATTATTAAATATTGTTTTTGATTCAAAGAAAACTGGTGCATTAATAATAGGAGGAGGTATAAGTAAACATCATGTAATATGGTGGAATCAATTTAAAGAAGGATTAGATTATTGTGTTTACATAACAACAGCTATGGAATATGATGGTAGTTTATCTGGAGCATTACCAAGAGAAGCAATATCATGGGGGAAAATTAAGCCAACAGCAAAACATATTGCAATAATAGGAGAAGCTTCTATAATTTTACCATTAATTGCATCATGTATAATATAAAAAATAAAAAATTAATTTAGAAATTTAAAAGAAATTTCTTAAGAAAGCTTTATTAAATTATTTCTTCTTTTTCTTTTTCTCTTCTTTCTTAGCTTCTTCTTTCTTAGCCTCTGGTTTTGCTGACGTACTAGATCCCCTCTACTTCAATTATAAAGCTATTACTACTTATAAATTTATCTATAAGTATTTAATAAGTTTTAAAAGATGAAAGAAAGTTTTCCAAAAGAAAGTGAAGATGGAAATATAGAATATAAGCTTAAGATAGCTCAAACTACAAAGGATAGATTAGAAGAATTAGCATCACAAATAAGATATAGACTTGCTGAAAAAGGTGGTGAAGCATTTTATATATTAGGTGTAAGTGATGATGGAGAAATTATTGGATTAAATGATGAAGAAATTAATATTTCATTAGAAAATATTAGAAAAGCAGCAGAAATTGCAGGTGCTAAAGTAAATATAATAAGAGAAGCTCAAGGTAAAAAAGGAAAAATATTAGAATTATTAATTAGAAGATCTAAAGATCAATTACCTATACAAATTTCTATTATAACAATAGGACAAGCAGATCATGGAAAAACAACAACTATTGGAACTTTAATTACAGGAGAATTAGATGATGGTGATGGATTAATAATGGAAAAAATAGCAAGATATAAACATGAAGTTTTAATGAGAAGAACATCTTCTGTAACAGAAAGAATAATGGGATTTGATGAAAATGGAAATATAGTAAATTATGTATTACCATGTCCATTAGATGAAGCTCAAGTTTATTTAAATAGTTCTAAGCTTATATCATTTATAGATGTTGGAGGTCATGAAAAATATTTAAAAACTGCAATAAGAGGATTATTATCACATAATCCTGATTATGCAATGCTTATTATTGCAGGAAATACTGGAGTTTCAACAATGACAAAAGAACATTTAGGAATTGCATTAAGTCTAAAAATTCCAATATTTATTGTTATTACAAAAAAAGATATTACACCTAATGAAATTCTTTACAAGAATATAGAAAATTTAATAACATTATTAAAATCTCCAGGAGTAAATAAAATTCCCATAATTATAAGAAATATAGATGATATTGCAATTTCTGTAAGAAATATGAAAGGAGGAAGAATTACTCCAATATTTATTATTTCTAATAAAAGTGGAGAAGGATTAGATTTATTAAGAAAATTTTTAAATTTATTACCTCCAAGACTTAAATGGGAAAAAGAAGTATCAAAACCATTTTTAACATATATAGATGAGAAATTTAATGTTCCAGGTGTAGGTAGTGTTGTATCAGGATTAATTCTTCAAGGATGGATTAAAGTAAATGATAAAGTATGGATTGGTCCATTTAAAGATGGAAGTTTTAAAGAAACAAGAATAAAAAGTATACATGCAAAAAAAGGAGTTTATGTAGATAAAGCACAAGCAGGAAGTAGTGTAACATTTGCTATAACAGATATATCATATGATGAAATAGAAAAAGGAATGGTATTATTAGGTCAAGGAATGCCATTAAAAGCTTATAGAGAATTTGAAGGAGAGGTTTTTATTCTTCATCATCCAACAACAATTAGATTAGGTTATGAAGCAGTTTTTCATATTCATTCTATAAGAGAAACATGTAAATTAATTTGGAGTTCAAAAATTCCATTAAGAACAGGAGATAGAGCAAAAATAAGAGTAAGAACTAGATTTCATCCAATTTATATAAGAGAAGGAGATAGATTTCTTTTTAGAGAAGGAAGAGCAAGAGGAATTGGTATAATAACAAAATTAATTACATAGAGATTTTTCCTTTTATAAAATCTTCAAATAATTGTTTTGCTTTACTTAATGAATATTTTACTGGTGGATTTTTAAAGCCATAAGCACATATGCTTAATATACTACCAGATAATTTTCTATCTAAAGCTAATTTTGTTGCTCTTATTATATCAAGTAATATACCTGCACCATTTGGACCATCATTTGTTCTAAGATATATATCTATTATTACATCTGAACCAAGACAATTCTTTCCTTCTATATAGAAATAACTTGTTCTTCTATCCTTCATAAATTCTACAAAATCAGAAGTACCTGTTGTAATTTTTGCATCCTTTGGTAATAAATTTTCTATTATTTGTGTTTTAATATTTCTTTTTTCATTTCTTCTTTCTTCTTCAAGTATTCCATAAGCTTCCATTGATCCTCCAATATCAAGTTGATAAGTTTTTTCAATTTTTACTCCTCTTGAATTTAAAAATTCAATTAATCCTAGATGAAATACAGTTCCTCCTATTTGACTCATTAAATCATCACCAACTAATGGTAAACCATTTTCTTTAAATTTATTATTCCAATTAATATCTGATGCAATTTTAGTTGTTGTACAATTTATAAAAGCACATTTAGCTTTAATTGCTTTTTCTGCATAAAATTCACTTGCTTTTTTAGCACCAGTTGGTAATAAATTTACAAGAATTTCTGCATTTATACTTTTTAAATAATCTTCAATATTAACTGATGGCTCATTACTTATAATTATCAAATCTTTAAGTATTCCACTAGCTCCATCTAAAACTTCTCCTTTTACTACTTTAACATTCATATAAGGAACATCAATAAATTTTTTTGTAACATTTGGTTTTGAAAATATAGCTTCTGATAAATCTTTTCCTACTTTTCTTGCATCAATATCTATTGCACCTACAATTTCTATATCATATGGTTTATATCCTCCAATATCCATATGCATTAATCCAATATCATTATTTTTATAAAAATGAATTGCTTGAACTAAAGAACAGCAGCAATTTCCTACTCCTACTATTGCAACTTTAATACTCATTTTTTCACCTAATATTTTACAAAAATTTTATATTTATATTTGTTTTACAAATATACTGTTTTATAAATTTAATAAAATAAAAAAATAATGAGAAAATGAGCTTAGATGAAATTAAAAAAGAAATTAGTGATATTAAAAAAATGCTAGAAGAAATAATAGTACTACAAAAAGAAATATTAGAAAGAATTAAAGAAGAAGGATCATCTGAAGAAATTCCATTAGATGCTTCTCTTCTTTTAAGATTACCAGATCATTTAAGAAAAACAATGATGGCTTTAGCAAAACTTGTAAAAGCTAAAGCTGAAGATGTAGCAAAAATTACAGGTAGAGCTAGAGCTGTAGAAAGTGCTTATTTAAATCAATTAGTAAGAATGGGTTATGTGAAAAGAGAAAGAGTAAAACGTGAAGTATATTTCTCAATAGTAGGTGGTGAAAAATGAAGAAAATGATAACATTACATTCTTTTAAAGGAGGAACTGGAAAAACTCAATTATCAGTTAATATAGCAACTTTACTTGCTAAAAAAGGAAAAAAAGTTGCATTATTTGATTTAGATTTAAGAGCACCTACTCTTCATGAAGTATTTATTCCAAAGGAAATAAAGTATTATATAAATAATGTATTAAGTGGAAATATTGAAATTAATGATTGTATGATAGATGTTTCTGAAAAAATAGGAGAAAAGAATAAACTCTATGTATGTTTTGCAGATTCTTCAACAGAAGCAATTAGAGAAATGATATCAAGAAAAAGAAAATGGGAAATAGAAGCCTTAAAGAAATTACTTATTATTAGAAAGAAATTATTAGAAGAAATGAATTTTGATTATATTATAGTAGATACAAGTCCTGGTGTTATTTATTTATCTATAAATGCAGTTGTTGCAGCAGATTTACCTATTTTAGTTACAACACTAGATGAATCTGATGTTAATGGAACAAATAAAATTGTAAGAGATTTATATAAAGTATTTGATAAAAAACCTATGATAATAGTAAATAAAGTATTGAATACTAGTGAAGAAAAAATGAAATTATTAGATGAATTAAGAAAAGAAAGTGAAATTATAGGAATATTACCATGTTTTTGTGAAATTGGAATAATGAAAAGATCTTCTATTTTTGTAATAGAAAAACCACAACATCAATTTACAAAAATGCTAGAAAATATTGTAAATAAAATTATTTAACCATATTTTTTCTTTATTTCCTTAACTTTCTTAATATAATTTTCTAATTCTTTCTTTTGTTTTATACTTTCTGGTAAAGTTTCAGGAAGTAATAAAATTACAAAAGTAGCTATAAATAGGAATATAGTAATAAGAGAAAATATTTGTTGAATTAATAAAGGAAATTCTATTAGATAAAATAATCTACATAATATTACAATTATAAATGAAATTGCAACATAATAAGATCTTTCATTTAATGAACAAATATCCCCCCATATTACCATCGTAAATAAAGTAGTTAATATACTCCAAGGAATACTTGCTAGAATTATTAACCCCATTAAAGTTTCTCCAAATAGAGAAATAAAAGCATATAACATACCAAGAGAAGCATATGAAAATAGTAAAAACCATCTTCTTCCATATTTATCAATAAGAATTCCTACAATTAACATAAAAATAATTGAAGTAAACAATACAATATTTTGAAGATGAGCGAAAATCTGATGATAAAAAGAGTAAAGAATACTTCCAGATATAGTATCAATAGAAATAAAAATAAGCCATAATAATAAAAAAGATAATTTTAATGAAAATTTAGTTTTTGTATAATCTTTATAAATAGTAAATTCCTTTGATTTTATTTTCATTATGAAAGCAATTAATTTAAGAAAAACAATTAAAAAAATAAAATAATAGACATTTAAAATAAATAATGAAAATAGACCAATTAAAAGATATGTTGTAAATAAAATAATTCCTGATTTTATTCCTCTATCCTCAAAATTTGTAGTATTAATTACTGATGATAATGATTTAGATAAATTTAATCCTAAAGATAGTGGACCAAATATACATAATAAAATCTTTTTTAATAAGCTATCAGGAATAATAATTAATAAAGCAAAAGGAATAATAAAAATATCAAATATAGGATGAAAAGGAATTCTATTTAATGAGCCTAAAAAAATCATTAAAGAAATAATTATATGAAATGGAATAGAAATATCATAGCCTATAAATTTAAAATTTGAAAGAACTATGTAAATAGTAATAATATTTATTATTGCATATAATACATGAAATTGTCTTAATATTGAAAGATATTCTAAATTTATTTTCACATTATAATGATATTATTTTGATTTAATAATAGTTTTTGTTTAAATAATAATTATAACAATAAAATAAAAATAGAAAAGTATTTATATTAGTTTAACTAATTGTATTTGTGTAGAACAGAAATACAGGTGAAAATATGAAGAAATATAATCCTACTCCAATAAGAATTTGGGTTCCTCCACTTCCTTAAGATTTAAAAAGTGATAAAAGTAATGAAGGATTTTTTAATTTACTTGCTTCTACTTTTGCCTTTTTAATTAAAGAATTAATAACTCTCTTTGTCTTTCCAAAACTTTTATTTTTTCTTAATTTTAACTTCAAATTATTAATATCTTCTTGAGTTATAGAATTAAATAATTTTTGTAAAATATTTCTAAATTCAAAATCTTTAAGTGAAACTACTATTGGAAATGGTAAACTTTCCTTAGTAATTCTTGATATAAGCTCATAATCATCATAAAATGTATCTTCTATATCATCTCTTAATATAGCAATCATTCCTAAATAACGTCCAAATCTTCCAAGAGAATTTATTTCTTCTTCACTTCCTCCACCTATAATTCCTCCAATTTTTGTATAACATTCTACATCTGCTGCTTTCATGTATACAATTTTAAGATATTTTCTTGGTGTAACATTTAAATTTCTTATTAATTTTAATTCTTCAATTTCAGCACTTCCTAATTCAAAAATTCCATTTTTTATTACTTCTAATATCTTAATTGATTTTTCCTTTGGTAAATTAATAAGAAAATTATGAAGATTAATTAATCCACCTACTAGTAAAGAATCTCCAATTAGTAATGTTTTCTGTAATCCATATTTTCCTAATAATGTTTTCTTCATTTTTTTAGTTCTAAAATATGAAGAATCAATAATATCATCATGAATATCAATTCCTCCACCTATAAGAACAAAAGATTTTGCTATAGGATATATATCCTCAGGATTTCCTCCAACAGATTTACATGCTAACATCATTAAAAAAGGTCTTGAATAATCTTTCCATTTTTTAGAAAAATTCTTTATAATTTTTCTTGCTTCAGAAGAATAAACATAGGGAATAATATCATTAAAAGCAGATTTTACTATTGGTTCTCCAAAATTTTTAATCATTTCTTCAATTTTCATTTAAATCACAATTTTATTATCTATTTTTTATTTTAAAAAATTTAATAGGAAAATATATGATAGAAAATAATGCAGTATATATTGTTAATATAAATGAAAATTCATAAAATATGGAATTTTCTATTACAAACCAGTAATAATTAAAATACCAATGCATTAATATTGCTGCATCAAATCCATATTTTACTGCACAATAACCTATTATAATTCCAGCAAAAAATGTAGAAGGAAATTTTCCAATTTCCCATATATTAGATATTAAATGAGCATAAGAAAAAATAAAAGAAGAAAGAATTATTAAAAATATTTTAATTATATTTAACCATTTATCTTTTACATTATAAAATCCTGGCTTAAATATAGCAATAATAAAATTATTTGTATATCTTTTTAATAATAAATAAATTCCAATAGGAATAAGAATAGGAATTAATCTAAATCCTATTTCTTCAGATATTACTGCATATGATAGAGATAATAATGAAATTAATGGATCAGTATAAACAGGTCCTCCTATACCAACTCCAATAGTTTCTTCAAATTTATGTATTAGTAATATTATTATAAAAGTAAATGATGAAAATAAAGGCATATTAATTAAAAAATTTCTTTCACTTAAAATTCCTTCTTTTATTAACTTTATAATGGGATATTTTTCATAAGAAAAATAAGAAATTAAAAAACAAATAATAAATATTACGTAAATAATAATTAATAATTGCCATAAATTAATCTCTATTGGTATTTTTATTGAATAAAAATATAATAAATTTAATTTTATTGTAGAAATACTTTTTGAAATATTAAAATTAATAAAGTTAATAATTAAAATAAAAGAAATAATATAAGTAATGAAACATAAAAATGATAAAATTCCATAAATTCTATTAATTAATTTAAAAATATAGTCTTCCAATTATTACTCCCTTTTTATCTATTATAAATTCAACTCCATTAAGTTTTGGTATTTTTAATATGAAATCACGTTCAGTTATAATTCCAATAGGCTTATCATTATGTACTACAATTAATGATCCTATATTATTAGAATTCATAATTTTTACTGCTTCAGATAAATCAACTTCAGGACTAATAGTTTTTGGATTTAATGATGCAATTTTTAAAGCATTTATTTCAAATGGATTTAATTCTTTATTTATAATATTTTCAAAATAATTACTTGCCATAAATCTTATTATGTCTTTAATTGTTATTATTCCTATTAATTTATTTTTACTTACTATTGGAATTCTTCTAATATCATTATCTAGCATTAATTCTACTACATCATCAATTGTTGATTTTATATCAGTAGTTATTAATGGTTTTGACATTATTTCTGATACTCTTATAAATGTTTGTACATCTGAAAATAATTTAAATAAATGTCTTTCAGAAAATAATCCCCAAATTTTCATTTCTTCATCTACTATTGGTATTACACCTATATCATATTTTGCCATAATTTTTATTAAATTTGGAATTTCATCTGTTATTTTTCCAATAATTGGTTTTTTATTTACTATAGGCTCAATAGTTTCCCAAAGTATATTAAAAGATTTTTTTCTTATATATCTTAGAATATCTTTTACAGATAATAAACCATTAATTTTAATTCCATCATTTGAAATAATTGCATGTCTAACATTTCTTTCACTTAATAATTTTATAGCATCTATTATTCTTATATTCATAGGTAAAATTAATGCTGGAGGATGACGAGCAATTAATGTTACATACATTATAATCACTTTCAGTTAAAAATAAAGCTAGTTATACTATATATTAATTATGTATTTAATACTATATGATATAGAAGGAAAAAAAGATCCACATGGAATTAGAATAAGATTAGTAAGAAGATTAAAAAAATTAGAAGCTTTTCAATTACAAAAATCATCATGGATTATAGATAAAATTGATGATAAGTTATTAAAATTAATAGAAGAATTTAGAGAAGCAGGTGGTTCAATAAAGATTTTAGAATGGTTACCAAGAAGTTTAAGTGAAATTACAGGTAAAATAAAGAAAATTGCTTTAGTAATAACATCAGTAGAAATTATATCAGAAAAATGGTATGAAAAAATAAGTAATTTACTTAGAGAGAAAAATATAAAATACATAACAATTCCAGCTGGAAAAGAAGTAGGAAAATTCTTTTTAAAAAATATAGATAAAAGCCTAAGTAGAATATTAGATGAAGTTTCATTAATGGATATTGATGGTATTATTATATTAAATAATGGAAGAAGTACAGAAAGTGGAATAATTTATATTGCACAAGCAATTTCTAATACAAAAATATTAAAGAATTTAACAAATTTTCCATTAATACATATAGAAAGAATAGGAAGAAAAGATGGTGGTATTATAGTTTGGAATGAAGAAAATAATGAATTAATTAATATTATTAAAGAAGTAACTGGACTTAGTATAATAAAACCTAGTATTGAATTAATGAATATTAGTAAAATAGGATCAAGAGAAATAAGAAAAATACATTGTGCAATGCCAGGTGATAAAATTATAGTTAATGATATTTGTATTGGAATTTGTTTATCAGATCAAGTATATTTAATAGCTGAAAATGGAAAAATTATTGATATTATAGGAGGAAAATTAAATAAAAAAGCAGCAAGAAAAATTTCTTTTGATTCTCTTTCAAAAGTTATTATTAAGACAATAAGATAGTTATTTTACTGGTGTTGGATATGATATCATACATCTTATTGCTGTACCTTTATTTGTAAATATGTAAAGATAATAATCTGCACCTTCTGGATCTAATTTATAACCTGCTCCTAATGGAATTTTAGTTGAAGTATTAGTATAAGCAATTATTGGTTGAGAGAATTTTGTAGAAATAATAGTCATCCATGCTTGAATTTTAACAAGACTTGCTCCTTCTAATATTAAAGGATCTCCTTCATTATATATTGTAATACTCATTATAATATGATTTCTTCTATCTATTTCTATATCTAAAATTTTTACATTTTTTTCTAATGGTATATTTTCATATGGTTTTCTAGCATAGAAAAAAGTAAGAGAAATAAAAGAAATTCCTAATATTATTAAGATTATTATTATAATTGATGTTTTTATTTTCATAATATCACCTTAATGTACTGGTACTGCAGGACTCATAACTTGTATAATTGCTGGAATAAGTACTACTGTTCCTAAAATAGCAAATCCTAATGCTAATATTGCAAGCTTTCTCATTACACTTGTTCCAACTTCTTCTATTTCTTTATATTTTGAAGTATAGTGTTTTACAACAAATCCCCATATGGTAAAGCATATAGAAAGTCCATATCCAGAGATTACTGCAATAAATAAAGGAGCATCATGGAAGATAAAACAATATGGACATGGAACTGGACTTTCTGCAGTGAATACAACTCTACAACATGGTACAACAACTGGACTTACTGTAAAATAAAAAGCTAAATCAAGAAAAACATCAATTATTATTAATGGTATAAAAGCAAGAAATAATTTAGATAAAGATTTCATTAATGGTGCTCCTTTTACTCTTCTATTTATAAGATCTAAAACAAGCCAATTTCCATAGACTAATAAAACTATTAACTTAACTCCATTATCTATCCAAGACCAAGGTGCTCCAGCTTGATTTACTCCAAATTGACACATAGCACCAGGAATTAGTGGAATTAAGCTTTCATTTGTTGCCCAGAAAAGTACACTTGCAATAATTCTAACTATAAATAATACCCAAATGACTGTAGAAATAAGATAAAAAGATTTTTCTAATTCATATTTTTCTTCAAGTGATGCTTTTGATATTTTTTTAATTATAATATAAGCTTTTGGTCCAGTATATAGCATTAATACTACTCCAGAAAAACCAAGTATTATCATTATTGCAGTTAATGGAGTCCATATCATTTTATTTCACTTTGTAGTAGTAGGAGTAGGCTTTACTAATTTCTTATATGTAAATGCTCCTACTATAAGAATTACTATTCCAATTACAATTATGCTTGTAATAAATGCCATAGATGGTGGTACATATGCTATTCCCTTAGCTTTTAATCTTGGAAGAGCTTGATCTATAGTTAATACCGGAGTACCAGCTGGTAATTGAGTTTTAAATACAGTTAATGGATTCTTATCATTATATCCATATTTTAATAGTAATTCTACTGAAGTATCATTAATTGCTATTCTATTACTACTACAACTATTAGTAATTGCTGCTCCTAAGAGTATTTTTGTTGTAGGAGGATCAACACTTACAACAGTTCCATTTCTTATTTCTATAATAATTTTGGGAGCTGAAGTTCCATACCAACTATCTAATGCTTCTATATGAACATTAGGATGTGCTGCAACTACTCTTAACATACATCCTGGACAGCATACCCATACTCTTTGATTTGTATTTACATCAATTACTTTAAAGTTTGCATCCATTTCTGGTGTTATAAGCATACCACAAGCTTCACATCTTGGAACTCCATAATATGTATAGTAATAGTACACACCTATTCCTATTATTACTATAGCAACTACTGCAAATATAGCAAATATTAATTTTTCCTTCATATTTAACCCCAATTTAATTGATAAATCTTAAAAATATAAGAATAATGGAATTGACTTCTTCTAAAAAAAATTCTAAGAGCAATCCTTAAATAAAAAAGTAAAAATAAGAAAAATGAAAATAAATGAAGATAAATCTATCATTTATATTTATATTAATGTCTATAATATCAATATCTGGAATATTAGTAGTAGTTGGAGTTTTTCTTTATACTCATCCATATTTTAATCCTCTTTATAAACAACCATTACCAAAGGGTTGGATAGATGAAAGAACTTATGTTTCTAATAATTTTACAATAAAAAATGGAGAAACAATTAGAGATATTTTTCAATATACAGGAAGTGGAGGACAATCTATTATGATTCTTGGAGTTCAACCATTAGTTGTAGAGAAAAAAGGAAGTATATTTATAAAATTTAATGGAATACCATTAGGTGAAAGTTATATTGAAACAACTTATGTAGTAAATACATCTATAGCTTCATGTTGTTTTGTTACATTAATTCAAGCAGGAGTAGATAATGTAATGGAAATAGAATCACATGGATTTGAAGGTTTATTAAGATATCTTATAATATTACCAACTAAATAAGTGATATTTATGAAAAAATCAAGAATAATTCCAATAATGAGTATAATCTTTACAGTGTTATTAATATTAATTACTATAATAAATCAAATACAATGGCAAAATCATGAATATTATTATGAATTAAGAAGAACAATTGGATTACCAAGTATTGCTATTGGTACAAATTATGAAGGTACAAGAAATCCCTTACTTGATATATTTGTAAGAGCATTATATGATGTACCAGGAGGTCATGATTATGTAGTTTCATCTAGTTTTATTGATACTCCATTAAAATTAAAAGATTTTTTTTGAAAAAATTCCAGGATTTAATATAACTGTAATGAGGGAAGGAAAATGATAAAAAAACAAAAAAATATCATAAGTTATGCTTTTGATTGTATTTTAAGATATAAAATGAGAACAATGGTAATATTAATTACTTTTCTAATAGCTACTACAATGATTTCATCAGTTTTATTTGTAAAAGATGGATTAGAAAAAGAAGCTGAAATAAGCATAGAAGCTGCTCCAGATTTAACTATTCAATTTTTAAGAGGAGGAAGACTTGAACCTATTCCTATTTCATATATAAATGAAATATCAAAAATAGAAGGTGTTGAAAAAGTTGTACCAAGAATATGGGGATATGTAGGAATTTCAAATTATGTATTTACAATTATTGGAATTGATACTTCTAATATTTCTCCATTAGAAAATTTTGGATTAGAAAGTGGTCGTTTTATTAAAGAAGGAGATAGAGGAAAAATAGTTGTAGGAAAATTACTTGCTAATTTATTGAATTTAAAAGTTGGAGATAATGTAATATTTTTAAATGAAGCAATACAAGCGAAGAAATATCAAGTAATAGGAATTTTTTCTGATCAAACATCAATATATACTGCAGATATGATTATTATGTCAATTGAAGATGCAAGAGATTTCTTTAATATACCTAATGGATATGTAAGTGATCTTTGTGTTTATATAAATCCAAGATATAGACCATCAGATATTGCAGTAAAAATGTCAACAATTCCAAATTTAAGAGTATTAGATAAAGACTTATTATTAAGAGGTTATAAAGTAGCTTATGCAAGTAGAGGAGGAATATTTGTTACTTTATGGTCAATTATTTTAGTTGCAGTTACATTAATATCATTAAGTCAAATGATAGTTGTTGGACAACAATCAAGATTTGAAGTAGGATTACTTAAATCCTTTGGATTTTCAACATTAGATATAATTGAAGTAAGATTAATAGAAAGTCTTGTAATTGGATTTTTTGCATCTTCATTAGGTATGATATTAGGATATATTTATTCATTATATCTTGGAGCACCAGGATTAATAGATATATTATTAGGATGGTATTTCTTACCAAGAGAATTTAAAATACCTGTATTTATAAATTGGACAACAGTTTTCTCTATATATTCAGTAACAATATTTCCATTATTAATAGCAACAGTTGTACCTGCATGGCTTAATGCAATAACAGATCCTGATATTGCTATGAGGAGAGGAATTGCATGATTGAATTAAGGAATATAACTAAAATATATAATAAAGGAAAACCAAATGAAGTTATTGCTTTAAAAGATATAAATATGAAAATAGAAGAAGGAAAAATTACTGTTATTACTGGACCATCTGGATGTGGAAAAACTACACTTTTAAGTATTATAGGATTAATATTAACTCCAACATATGGTGATGTAATATATAATGGAGAAAATGTTACAAAATATTCTGATTATTGGAAAACAAAATTTAGAAGAGAAAATATTGGATTTATATTTCAACATATAAACTTACTACCAGGATATAATGCATTAGAAAATATTTTACTTCCACTTTATTCTATGGATTTAAATCCTATGGATTATATAGATAAAGCTATGGAATTATTATCAAGATTAAAAGTTCTAGAAAGAGCAAAACATAAAGTAGAACAATTATCAGGTGGAGAACAACAAAGAATTGCATTTGTAAGAGCATTAATTAAAGATCCAAAATATATACTTGCTGATGAGCCTACAGTATTTGTTGATGAAGAAACATCTCATATAATTCATAATATAATGGAAGATTTAAGAGATAAAGGAAAAACAATTATTATATCTACACATGATCCTGAATTAATAAAAATAGCTGATAAAGTCTATAGACTTTATAATGGAAGATTAATTACTTAATTTTAATTTTTCTAATAGTTTTTCATAAAGATCTTCATAAATTTTTAATGCTTGAGATAAAGCTTCATCTACATTTAAAGAATTAGATTCAACTTCATTCATTAATTTCTCAACATAACGTCTAGTTTCAGGTGTTACTAATCTTTCATCTACACTTATTAATAAGTTAATTAATTGTTCTCCTATTTCACTTAAGTAAAATCTTTTTCCTTTTTTAAAACTATATCCTCTTTCAACTATTAAATTTGGATAATCTGCTCTTGTTGCATCTGTTCCTATGGAGTTTTCTTCTAGTAATTTTAATAATTCAGATTCTGTAAGTCTAGATGGTGGTTTTGTTTCTTTTTCTTCAATTTTTACACTTACTACTGATAGTTTATAACCTGGATATAATTGTGGTACATATGTTAATCTTTTTGGTTCAAAATATGGAAAAATATCAAAAAATCCTCTATCAATAAAGTATTTTCCTGTAGCAGTTAATAATATTCCATTTACATCAATAGTAATTCTCCATCTATTTAATTTTGCATTTCTACCTACAACATTTGCTAAATATCTTCTTGCTATATACTCCCATATTTTACCTTTTATATCACTTAAATAATAATATCCTGTTGGATATATAGGTGGATGTGCTCCATCATTTTTCTTACCACTAACTGGATTATAATTCTTCATATCAATATATTTACCAAGAGGAGTTCTTGATAAAGCTTTAAGTATTTCTCTATGATCAATTCCAATCCACATATTTGTTTCAGTTCTTGGATAACTTATAAAACCATTAGCATAAAGTTCTTCTGCAATTTTCATTATTTTTGTACCACTAATATCAAATATTTTACTAACTTCTTGAAGCATAGAATCAGTATCAGTAGGTAAAGGCTTATTGATTATTTCTTCAGTTAATTCAAATTCTTTTATAGTTAAATAATTACATTTTTTAATTGTATAGTATATTTCTTGTGCTTTTAATTTATCCTTAATAACATCAGTAGATAGTTTTATTTTTTCTCCATTTATATTAACAATAGCAGAAATAGTCCAATATTTTTCTGGTTTAAAGTTTCTTATTTCTAATTCTCTTTTATATACAAACCATAATGTTGGTGCTTGACATGATCCCCAAGAAACTAATTTACTATTAAATCTTCCAGATAATGTTAATAATCTTGTATAAGCTGCACCTGTAATAAGATCAAATTTATGTCTAAATAATGCTTTCCATACCCAATTCCATTTTAAATCATATTCTAATTTCTTCCATGCATTTATAATTTCAGATGATGTAACACTATTAAATCTCATTCTTCTATAATCAATATAACCTCTTACTTTTTTAGAAGTTAATAAAACCTCATAGCCTATTAATTCTCCTTCAGGATCATTATCTGTTGCAATTACTATTGTACTATTACTATTCTTAATTTTATTTTCTAGTAAATAGTAAGTTTCTTTATCTCTTATTTTCCAAATAATTGGAGCTTTAAATAAGTCTTTTGGATTTACTTTTCTCCATATATTATATTCATCTGAAAAATCTAATTCTAAAAAATGTCCTTTTAAAGCAACTACATTTGATATACCTATGATATTTTTAATTTTAATTGCAACAGAAGGTTTTTCAGTTACAATTAAATAATCCATAGTTCACCTAATTACTTATCTAGTTCAAAAGCTTTATGAATTGCTTCAACTGCTTTTTTCATATCTTTTTCTTCTACTACAAATGAAATATTAAGTTCTGATGATCCTTGTGCTATCATAAGTATATTAACTCCTGCTTCAGCTACTGCAGTAAATGCTTTAGCAGCTATACCCTTTACACCTCTCATTCCTTCACCAACTATAGCAATTACAGCAACATCAGGAATAGCATATATATCTCTAATCATCTCTCCATTTTTAAATTCAAGCTTAAGTGCTTTAAGTGCTTTTTCTAAATCTGATTTACTTACTACCATGGAAATATTTGCCTGAGAAGAACTTTGTGATATCATAATTACATTTATATTATTTGATGCAAGTGTAGAAAATACTCTTGCTACAACACTAGGAACACCTATCATTCCAGCTCCTCCAGTATGAATAATACTAACATCTTTTATAGCAGTAACAGCTTTTACTTTCTTACTTGTATCAGGTTTTTCTCTTATTATAGTACCAGGATTTGATGGATTAAATGCATTTTTAATTATTATAGGTATTCTCTTATCTTGAACTGCTGTAACTGTTAATGGATGAAGAACTTTAGCACCAAAATATGCCATTTCCATTACTTCAGCATATGAAAGAATAGGAATTGTTTTTGCATTAGGTACTAATTTAGGATCTGCAGTCATTATTCCATCAACATCCTTCCAAAGCCAAACTTCATCAGCATCTAATGCAGCTGCTAATATTGTAGCAGTATAATCAGATCCTCCTCTTCCTAATGTTGTAATAACACCATTACTATCTTGTGCAATAAATCCTGTTACTACAGGTACTATACCTGCTTTAATAATTGGAAGTAATTTTTCTCTTACCATAATTTCTGTTATATTCATTAATGGTCTTGCATTACCATAATTACTATCAGTTATAATTCCTGCTTCACCACCAGTTAAATCAATTGCTTTTATTCCTTTTGAAATAAGTGCACCTCTCATAAGTGGAGCAGAAAGTCTTTCTCCAAAGGATTGAATTAAATCCTTTGATCTTGGAGTTAATTCTCTTAAAAGAAAAACACCTGTTAAACATTGATCTAATAAATTTATTGTAGATCTTATTTTTTGTTCTATTTCATTAAGTATTTCTCCACTACAAATTTTTCTTGCAGTATCAATATGACGTTTTTCAAGTTCATCAATTTTACTTCTAACTTTTTCTATTTCTCCAATTTTTGCACATTCAGCCATGTAAATAAGTTCATCAGTTACATTTGACATTGCTGATACAACAACTATAACTTCATCACCTTTTTTTACTCTATCTACAACAAGATTTGAAGAATGATCTATTCTTTCAGCACCATCCATGAGATTTCCGCCAAATTTCATTACAATTCTCATAATATTCATCTCTTGATTATTTTATATTATATTTTTTGCTTTTAAAAGTTCAGCAATTAAAATTGCATTACCTGCAGCTCCTCTAATAGTATTATGACTAAGAAGAATATATTTAATTCCATTATCTAATGCGAATTCTTCTCTTATTCTTCCAACAACAATAGCCATTCCTTTTGCTCTTTCAGGTTCTCCAGCAAGTCTATCAAGTCTTGGTTGAGGTCTATCAGGTTCTTCTCTTACAATTATTGGTTGTAATGGTGCAGTTGGTAATGAAAGTAATTGTGGTTCTCCTTTAAATTTCTTCATACAATATTTTATATCATCAGGTGTTGCTTTTTTAATAGTTTCAAGAAAAACTACTTCAGTATGACCATCTAAAACACATACTCTATGACAACTTGCTCCTATTTTAATATTAGCAAATTTAAAACCATTTTCATATTTTCCTAATATTTTAAGTATTTCTTTTGATACTTTTTCTTCTTCATTTTTTATATAAGGTATTAAGTTATCTAGTATTGCCATAGATGGTACTCCAAAATATCCTGCACCTGATAAAGCTTGCATTGTTGATACTAAAACTCTTTTTATACCAAATTCATCATATATTGGCTTTAAAGAAATTGCAAGACCAATTGCAGTACAATTAGGTCCTGTTATAATTACTCCTTTTCTCTTCTTTTTTTGTTCTTCAATTGCAATAATATGATCACTATTTACTTCAGGAATAATTAATGGTACATCAGGATCCATTCTATGTGCACTAGTATCTGAAACTACTGTAAATCCAGCTTCAGCCATTTTTAATTCAATATCATATGCTACTTCTGAAGGAAGTGCTGAAAATACAACTTCTACACCTTCTTTTTTCATTTCTTCAACTTCAGCAGGTACAATAATAATATCTTTAACATTTTCAGGAATTTCATCTTCAATAATCCATTTTACAGTTTCTCCATATTTTTTTCCTACAGAAGAACTTGATGCTGAAAGTACTGAAATTTCAAACCAAGGATGATTACTTAGTAGTTTTACATATCTTTGCCCTACCATTCCTGTAGCACCAAGTATTGCTACTTTTATTTTATCCAATTTATATCACCATGTAATAATGATAGTATATTTTCTAAAAATTTAAACTTTATTTAAAAAATATTTTAATATTTGAAAATAAAATATTGAAGTTTTAAGGTGTAATGAATGAAACACATAATAGCAAAGAATTCCCCTGGAGAAAAAGTATTATTATTAGGTAATGAGGCAATTGCAAGAGGAGCATTAGAATCAAATATAGAAATTGCAGCATCATATCCAGGTACACCTGCTTCAGAAATTATAGATACTCTTTCACTTGTTGCAGAAGATATGAATATGCATGTAGAATGGTCTACTAATGAAATGGTTGCTTTTGAAGTTGCAATTGGTGGTGCTATATGTGGAAAAAGATCAATGGTATCTATGAAACATATAGGAGCTAATTGGATAGTAGATCCATTAATGCATGTTATTTATCATAGTCCAAGTGCAGCAATTTTAATAATATCTGCAGATGATCCTTCAGGTCATAGTTCTGCAAATGAACAAGATAATAGATATATGGCAAAAATGGCAGAAATTCCAGTTTTAGAACCATCAAATCCTCAAGAAGCAAAAGATTATGTAAAAATTGGAGTAGAATTATCAGAAGCTGTAAAATTACCTGTTATGATAAGAATGGTAACTAGAATTTGTCATTCTAGAGGAGTAGTTACATTAGGAGAATTAAATAGAAATATTAAAAAACCAGAATTTCATGATGATTACTATAATGATTTTATATTAGGAGAAGGAATAGTTGGACCTATTGTAATACCAAAAATGCATCAAATTTTACATGATAAATTAGAAAAATTAGAAAAAATAGTAGAAAATTCATATAAAGATAAATTATTCAAGGAAGAAAGAATTAAAGGAGAATATGAAAATATAGGAATTATATCATCTTCTGTTGCTATAAACTATGTATTAGATTTTTTAAAATATCATAATCTAAAGATAAATTTACTAAAAATTGGAATTGCAAATCCATTTCCAAAAAATATAGTAATGAATTTCATAAAAGATTTAGATAAAGTAATTGTTATAGAAGAAGGAGAGCCATTTATAGAACAAGAATTAAAAATTATAGCAAAAGAAGTAAATCCAAAAGTAGAAATTTTAGGAAAACTTACTGGTCATGTAAAAAGAACTGGAGAACTTAATTATTCTATTGTAAGTAAAGCATTATCACAAATACTTAAAATTCCAATTAATGAAGATTTTAAGGAGAAATTAGAGTTTATTAAAGAAGCTTCTAAATTAATTGTATCGAGAACATTAACAATGTGTGCAGGATGTCCACATAGAGCATCATTTTATGCAGCAAAAAAAGCATTAAAATCAAAATATATTGCTATTGGAGATATTGGATGTTATACCTTAGGAATAAATCCTCCATTAAGATTTATGCATAATGTATTTTGTATGGGAGGAAGTATTGGAGTTGCTAATGGTGTTTATCAAAGCAAAATAAATATACCAGTAATTGCAACAATAGGTGATTCTACTTTTTATCATGCAGGAATACCAGCATTAATTAATGCAATATTTAATAAAGCAAATATAAAAATTATGATATTAGATAATTATGTTACTGGAATGACTGGATATCAACCTCATCCAGGTACTGGAAAAACTGCTACTGGTAAAGAAACAAAAAAAGTAAAAATTGAAGATATTTGTAAAGCATGTGGAATTGATTTTATTAAAATTGTTGATCCTTATGATTTAAAAAATAGTATAGAAGTAATGAAAGAAGCAATAGAATATCCAGGACCTGCTGTTATTATATTTAGAAGATTATGTGCTCAAGTAAGAGTAAGATTAGCAAGAATAAAAGGAGAGAAAATTATTCCATGTAAAGTAAATGAAAAATTATGTAATGGATGTAAAGTTTGTGTATTAACTTTTGGATGCCCTGCAATAGGTTTTGATGTATCAAAGAATAAAGCATTTATAGATAAAACAATTTGTACAGGATGTAATGTATGTATTGATGTATGTCCTAATAAAGCAATAGAAAAAATAGAGTGATAAAAATGGAGTTTAATATCATTATATCAGGTGTAGGAGGACAAGGAAATGTAAGAGCTGCTCAAATAATAGGATTAGCAGCATTAAAATCAGGATATGATGTTAAAATTACAGATATTTATGGAATTGCACAAAGAGGAGGTTCTGTAGTAAGTCATGTAAGAATTGGAAAAAATATATATTCACCATTAATAGAAGAACATAAAGCAGATATAGTAATAGGACTAGAGCCAATGGAATGTTTAAGAGCAGTAATTAATTTCTTAAAAGTAAAAGGAATAGTTATTACTAATACAAGACCAATATATCCAATAGAAGTAAATATAGGAAGAGCAAAATATCCTGATATAAATTACTTAATTTCATTAATTAAAAAAATTGCTAAGTTTGTATTAGCCTTTGATGCTACAAAAATAGCAGAAGATATTGGATTGCCCATAGTAACTAATATTGTATTAATTGGTGCATTAATTGGATTAAATATAATTCCATTGAAAAAAGAATTAATAATTGAAGCAATAAAAGAAAGTATTCCATATAATATAGAGGAAAATATAAGAGCATTTAATGAAGGATTTTCAATTGGATTAAAAGAAAAACTTTCACTTAACTCTCTACTTTAAAATTTTTCAATTAAGTAAAGATTTTAATTTAATATTTAATAATAAGTTTTACTGAAAATATTTAAATCTAACTAAAACATTTTGTAATTTAGGATGACTATGTCTCAGAGATATAGATTAGAAGATGTAGAGGGTGTAGGTCCTGCTACAGCTGAGAAATTAAGAGAAGCAGGTATAACTACTGTAGAAGCCCTTGCAGTTACTCCAGTAAGAACTTTAGTTGAAATAGCTGATATATCTGAGGAAAAAGCTGCAGAAATTACTCAAAATGCAAGAAATTTATTAAAGATAAGATTTACAACTGCAAAAGAAGTATTATCAAGAAGATCTAATATAGGTTATATAACTACTGGTTCAAAAGCTTTAGATAGTTTACTTGGAAGAGGAATTGAAACACAAGCTATAACAGAAATCATTGGTGAATTTGGTTCAGGAAAAACACAATTATGTCATCAATTAAGTGTTACTGTTCAATTACCACCTGAAAAAGGAGGACTTTCTGGTAAAGCATTATATATAGATACAGAAGGTACTTTTAGACCTGAAAGAATAGTTAGTATTGCAAAAAGTTATAATTTAGATCCTGAAAAAACATTAGAAAATATAATATATGCTAGAGCATACAATTCAGATCATCAAATATTATTAGCTGAAGAAGCTACAAATTTAATTCCAAATGAAAATATTAGACTTGTTGTAATTGATTCAGTAATTTCTCATTTTAGATCTGAATATCCAGGAAGAGAAGTACTTGCAACAAGACAACAAAAATTAAATAAACATCTTCATCAATTATCAACAATAGCAGATATATTTAATGTTGCAGTAGTTGTTACAAATCAAATTCAATCAGCACCTGATGTATTCTTTGGAAATCCAAATAAACCAGCAGGTGGAAATATACTAGCTCATGGATCAACTTATAGAATATGGCTTAGAAAATCAAAAGAAAATAGAAGAATTGCAAGAATTATAGATTCGCCAATGCATCCAGAAAGTGAATGTATATTTGCAATTACATCAAGAGGAATAACAGATGTAGAAGAAGATTAACTTTGCTTAAGTTCAGATTTAAGTTTTTTAGCTATTGAACTTATCTTTCCAGGAAATACTTCATATTCACCATATTTAGAATATAATTCCTTAATAGTAGCCTTAATACTTTCTTCATTATCTCCTTCAATTGTTATAACAATTATATCTACTAATAAGCCTCTAAGTAAAATATATGAAATTGGACCAATAGCACCTATTTTATCTAATTTTACTGTAATTTTTGTTCCATGTTTTTTTGATATTTCTTCTAAATCCTTTAATGTAATTACTATTCCTTTTTGTTTTAATAAATCATTTGGAAAGTAATATAATGAAGTTTTAATTGTCATAATTTAATGATAATACTCAGGAAGTGAAAAACCTTCTGCTCTTAAAGAAGAAATAGCTTTTTGATAATATGTTAAATCTATTCTTGAGAGTAATAAAGCATAATCATTTTGTGACATAAGAGAAGGAACTAATAATGAATAAAATGATTTTAAGAAATCATAATCTATATAAGCAGATACTGGATTTCTTGGTTTTCCTATATTTTCATCAATATAAAATATACTTTTGTAAATAATTTCTACAGGAATACTAGGTAAATACTTTTTCACAAGAGGTAATGCTTCTCCAGGAGATTTATATGCAAAAACTTCAGCTTTTATAAGAGCTCTTATAAATTTAGTAATAATATCAGGATTAGATTTAATATAAGAATCTAAAAATACCATTAAACAACAAGGATAAGTTTTATTATAAACATTAAGATCCCATAATCCTATAGTTAAATTTCTATATTCTGCTAAAGAAACATAAGGTTCCCATAATAATGATGCATTAACAGTTCCATTTTCTAAAGCTAAAAGAGCATCAGGTGGAGAAAAATATTCTTTTATATTTACTGAAATATTTTTTTCTTCTATTACTTTTCTAAATATAAAATCACCTGGTACATATTGTACAGTACCAAGCTTCATTCCTGATAATTCTTCTAATTTTGAAATTTTCTTAGTAGATACAAGAGCAGTACCATCAAGTGAATTTCCAGAAACAATTTTTATATCTAATTTAGATATAAATGCACCAATAGCAACTGATGTTAGTGGAGCACCTTCTATTTCTTTATTATATAAAGCACTAATTAATTGAGCAACTGAGGGATATTCTTTTAATTCTACATCTATACCTTCTTCTTTAAAATATCCTTTTTCATAAGCTATCCATAATAAGCTATAACTTGCTGCTGGCATATAACCTATTTTAACTTTTTTAGAAGTTGAAAAAATAGTAGGAGAAAATAAAGCAAATATGAGAACAATTACTATTATTACAGGAATTATAAAATAAATTTTTTTCATAATTAACTTTTAATATAAATTATTTTTTATGTTTTTCTATGTTATAAAAATATAAATAACACTTAGCAATTAATTATTATTGCATTAGGTGATTAAGAAACTTGAGTGAAATATGTCCGAAATGTGGACTACCTAAAGATATATGTGTTTGTGAAGTAATAGTTAAAGAGCAACAAAAAATTAGAATTTTCCTAGAAAAAAGAAAATGGGGAAGAGATGTAACTATAGTTGAAGGAATTAATGATAAAAATGTAAATATTAAAGAATTAGTATCTAAGCTTAAAAGTAAACTTGCATGTGGAGGAACTGAAAAGAATGGTAGAATAGAATTACAAGGAGATCATAGAGAAAAAGTTGCAGAAATATTAATAGAATCTGGATTTTCACCAGAAAATATTGAAATTGAAAGATAATTACTTAAAATAAATAACTAATTTTTTATATGTTTCTTCTAGATGTTCAGATATAACTTTTGTTTCTGATAATATAGGCATAAAATTTGTATCACCTAACCATCTTGGTACTATATGTAAATGAATATGCTCATATCCTGCTCCTGCTACTTTACCAATATTAAATCCAATATTAAATCCATCAGGTGACATTATTTTCTTTATTACTTTAATACAATCATTTAGTAAATCAATCATATCATTCCATTCTTCTTTTGTTAAATCTTCTATATTTGTTACATGTCTATAAGGTGATATCATTACATGACCTGAATTATATGGATATTTATTTAACATTCCAAATACATACTTTCTTCTAGAAAAAATGAAGTTTTTCTCATCATTATTTTCTTTTGGTTTTTCACAAAATATACAAATATCTTTTTTTTCTGTTAGGAATACTCCTCTCCAAGGAGCCCAAAGTATTTTCAATTTTCATCCCAACATTATACGATATAAATAAGCTCTTAAATTACTATCTACACATGAGTTCTTTATTAAATTTAATGCTTCTTCTTTTGAAGATAATTTTATATTATTTTTATTTATTACAAAATCTAAAAGAGAATTCTTTTCAATACCTTTAAGTAATCCTTTTTTAATATGTACTTCTTCTATAAATCCTCCAATTTCTTTAAACTTCTTAAAATCATTTATATTATTAGTAACTAAATATCCTCTATTTTCATATCTCTTATCAATTACTAATTTGAAATTTAATCCTACTTCATACATAATATTTTTATAAAAAGATAATTTTTCATAAGGAATTGTTGAGCCAAATCCAAGTTTTGGATAAATTTTAATATATGATGAAGAGTTAATAAATGAAAGTGATATCCATCCTTCTCCAGACATTATAATACGAACAAATTCTATTTTTACTTTAGGATTAAAATCAAGTTTAATATTTTTCATATCCATTAAAATATTTTTACTGTATAATTGTGTAACATATGTATTTTTAGTAATGAAAGTTGTAGGTTTTTTACCATAAACTAAGTATATCATATCTGAAAATATTTTATGTAAAGTCATATCATTACTATATAATCGAATACAATATTTATTATCTTTACAATAAACTGAACAACTTGTATCAATTATTCCAAAGAGTAATTTTTTAAAATCACTAATAGAAAAACCTCTTTTTAATAATTTCTTAATATATGAAGATGATATGCCATAAAGTGAAATAAGAATTAGAATATAGTTAATAGGTAAATAGTAAATTAGAACTGGTCTAACTATAATTAAATCATTTAATTCAAAATATTTCCAATAGCATACATAATTAATATAAAGTATACTAATAATTGAGCCAATAATTATAAATAAGCTAATAATTACTTTATTACTATTATTCAATTTCTCACATTATTTAATTTCATATGGAAGTTTTTTTAATTTTCGATCATATATAACAATAGAATTATATGGATATGAAGAAATTATCATTATTTTTCCATAGAAATTATTTAAATCTTCTATTGATGGATTACTATTACCACTTGGATGTGAATGTGCTATACCAATAATACTTAAATCAAATGGTAACATAAATAAGGGAAAAGATGAAAAATATTCACCATAAATAGAAAAAGGAGGAATAAGAAATTCATTAATTTCTATAATATTATTTTTTATTTTTCCTCTTATTAGCATTATATTTTCTTTAGGATGAAGATTTTTACAAATATTTAAAAATAATTGAAGTGCTTCTTTATTAATAATTACTTTTTCTATCATTATTGAGATGGAATTTCTATTTTAAGTTCTCTCATTAATTCTTTATATCTATTTCTAACTGTAACTTCTGTTACTTGAGCTGCTTGTGCAATTTCTTTTTGTGTTCTTCTTTCATTTTCTAATAAAGATGCAATATATATTGCTGCAGCAGCTAAACCAGCAGGATCTTTTCCTGCAGTTATTCCTCTTTTCTTTGCTTCTTGAAGAATTTCAGCAGCTCTATGTTGAGTTACTCCACTTAAATTTAATATACTTCCTATTCTAACTATAAAATCAATTGGATCTGCTATAGGTATTTTAATATTAACTTCCTTTAATAGTAATCTATAACAACGTGCAACATCTTTTCTTCCAGCTTTTGTATACTTAGCAATTTCATCTAAAGTTCTTGGTACTTTTTGAGTTCTACAAGCAGCATATATAGCAGCTGCCATAACAGATTCAATAGATCTTCCTCTAACTAAACCTTTTTCTACTGCTTTACGATAAATAACTGCTGCTTCTTCTTTAACACTTTTTGGTAATTCTAATTGAGAAGAAATTCTATCAAGTTCACTCATTGCTTGTGCAAGATTTCTATCTATAGAGCTATGAACTCTAGTTCTAATTTGCCATTTTCTCCATCTTAATATTTCTATTCTTTTCTTTGGTTCTAATTTTCTTCCCATTGCATCTTTATCTCTCCAATCTATAACTGTAGATAAACCCTTATCATGAACTGTTGGTGATAATGGAGATCCTACTCTACTTCTTTTATCTCTTTCTTCAGAAGTAAATGCTCTCCATTCAGGACCTCTATCTATGACTTTTTCAGTTACTACTAAACCACAATTTGTACAAACAATTTCTCCTCTTTCATAATTATTAACAAAACTAGTACTACCACAATTAGGACATTTTAATACTTCATCATAATTTTCTTGAATTTTCATACTACTCATAAAAATCACCTTAAAACAAACATTTAAATATTTCGAAGTATTTATATATACGAAAAAAGTACTATATTAAGTTTTCGCTAATAAAAATATATAAATTTTTAATTTTATGAAGAAAGAAAAAACTTTAATATTATAGTTTAAAAAAATAATATTAGCCCGGTGGTGTAGCGGCCAAGCATGGCGGGCTCTGGCCCCGCCGACAGGAGTTCGAATCTCCTCCGGGCTACCAATTTATTTTTTATATGGACATTTTTGACAATGTATTTCTCCATTAGGTAAAAGAATACCTTCTTCATTAAATGGTGGTCTATGACATAGATAGTAAGTACTACCTGATGGAGTTTTATATATCTCAAGGAAGGAACATTGTGGCATTAATTACACCTCTGTAAATGGGAGAAGAGAATTGTTCTCATCTATATAAATATTTCTCTATCATAAAATTATATTTTAAATTCTTTTCTTACATCTTTTGAAAGAAGCATTAATATGACCATAATATCAATTATAATTTTTGGAAATGCACTAATTGCAATATAATACCATTCAATTATTGTAATTAAAATTCCACTAATTACTCCAAATAATGAAATAAGTAAACATAAAAACCAAGCCCATTTATATAAACGTAATAATCCAAAGGCAATAATAAAACTAATTATTGACATTATTAAAAATATAGGAGAATAAAAAGCTGAAAAATATATTAAGTAGATTAATCCAGAAAAGATTTCCAATCCAGAAATTATTTTAACTTCAGAGGAAATTGTCATAAATAAAAAAAATAAAAAAGAATTATTTTTGTGTTATTGTTTGTTGTACTGGTTGTGGTGGAGCTATTCCATGTATATCATAATATAATGGTCCACGTTCTTTCTTTGTTACTAATGAAACTATTACTATTGTAATAAATCCAAGTATCATTCCCCATGCTCCAGCATCAAGATAGAACATCTTTAAGAATCTTACAGTACCCATTGGAATTCTATAAAGTAAAGTTAAACCTGCACTAACAACTAATCCTACAAGTACTCCTGCGGTTCCTCCCCATTTTGTTATTCCCTTCCATGTTGTAGCAAGAAGTAATGCAGGAGTTAATGTAGCAGCAAACTGAGCCCATCCTATAGCAGCTAACCATGTAATTAATTCAGCTGGGAACATTGTTTCAATTACCATTAATACACCTACAATTAGCATTCCAATTCTTAATGCTCTTAATAATTGCTTATCAGTCCAATTTGGTCTAAAGCATTTATTTACAATATCTCTTGCTAAAGCTGCTCCTCCCATCATTACAAATCCATCTACTGTACTCCAAGCAGCAGCAATTACACCTGCAATTAATAAACCTCCAAGAACAGGTGCTTCTGCACCTAATTTATAAACAGTTAACCAAGCAATTACATAATCAGGTGATCCATAAACAGCAACAATATTTGGTGCTTGTCCTGTTACTGTCAAATATTTTGTTACTACTCCTAAATAGCAATAAGCAGGACATGTAATTCCAAATACAATTGCACCTAATAATCCCCACAACCATAATGTAGAAGGTTTCTTTATTCCATAAAGCTTTTGAACAATTTGAGGCTGACCAGCAAGTCCAAATGATGAAAGGAAGAAGGCCCAACTGATCCAGAGGGACCATGCAGCTCCACCTGCAGCTACATCTTGATTAGTCCATGAAACTCCTCCTGAAGCCATTGCAATAGTAGCATACATATTAGCAAAGCCACCAGTCCAAATATAGCCTAATGCTACAGCAATAAGTGATGCTAAAATCATCATTGATACATTTAATACATTAATTATTGCACCTGCAATAAATCCTCCTATAATGATATATATTGCTGAAATAGCAATTCCTATAGCTGCTCCTGCTACATAAGGAATTCCTAAAATTGTGCTTAATAGGATTCCTAAGGCTTTGAATTGTGCTGTAGCATAAAATACACAACCAATAACAATTCCTATTGCAGCAAAAATTCTTATTAATTTTCCACCATAAACTGCTGCTAAAAAGTCAGGCATTGTCATTAAATCATATTTCTTTGCAGCAATTCTCATCCATCTTCCTAAGAATAATACTGTAATTGGAAATCCTGCCATCATAGGAATACATAGCGCCCAATGCTGCCATGGACCAAATGCATAAATTGCACCTGGAAGACCAAAGAATGCCCATGCTGAAACAGATGCTCCTGCACTCCAAAATCCTAGCATCCATACAGGAATAGCTCTTCCTCCAACCATAAATTCTCCTGAACTTTTAATGTATTTTTTGCTGTAAATACCAAGTCCAATTATTAATAAAATCCATATTACTATTATAATTCCTTCAATAATAATTCCCATTTCTGGCATATTTTCACCTCATATTTCTTCTAATAATTCAGGATGCTTTTTTGCCCATGATCTCCACCAAAGCATTGTAACTATTGGTATAATGAACCAGCAAAGCCATTCTGTAATGTAAATTAAGAACCATGTACTAGTCCAAGGTGTACCAGGTAGACCAAATCCAGGAAGACCCCAGCCTTGTATGCCACGTAGCCAATCAATGATAATTAGTATAGCATATTCTCCCAATAGTAGTATGTCTAACATAAATTACTCCTCTCTGTTTTTCTTTTTTTAATTTAAATATTTAAATAGTTTACTTTTTGCTAAGCAAAAATTTTAAAAGAAAGCAATCCTTTTATAATTGGAATACCAATATTAGCTTGGTAATAAAATGGATGATATTCCTATATTAAAATTAAAGTGTATATTAGCATTATTTATAATTCAAATAGTATTAATAAGTATTGGAGGAGCATTAGGATTTTCTGCTTTTGGAAGTAGATTTTTAGAAAATCTTAATGAATATACTAAAAAATATGAATTAGGAAGAGAAGGTTCTCTTCAATATATATATTCAACAAGTGAAGCAGGATACATATATGCAAGTTTTGGTTTAGATATGAAAGCAAAGTATAATGAAACACATATGGTAGTATATTGGTATGAGAATATAAAGCTTAGACCAGGGGCTACTGTTATAGATCTTATTAATAACTATAGTAATGCAGAATGGGTAGAATTAAGAGTATATCCAATAGAAAATCCATCTAATTGGATTGTAATAAAAGATTATAATGTAAGTAAATATAAAATTGATTATGAATTAGGAGATGTTGCAGGTTATAGATATATAATTAGTATAAATAATGTTAGGAATAATCCTGGAACTTTACAACAATGGATGATTTATGTATGGGATAGAAAAATACAAAACTTTCAATATCTTGCAGCTCCTCCTGATAAAATAGAAGTATATAATTATGATGCTTTTGTACTATTATTTGATAAATTTGGTGCATTTCCACCAGATTGTTGTAGTGGTTCATTAAAATGGGAATATCAAGGATATCAAGGACCATCAAAATAATTATTATTCTAAACAATAACACTTAAAAGAAGAAATAATTTCAATTACTTTATTACCAATATCTTTTCCTTTTTCAGGAGGACGATACTGTATTGTAATAAATCTATTGGAATTCTTACAAAAAACACCAAATCCAATTATATAATCTGAAATTTCTCTTTTTGGAAATTTTGTTATTATTTTATATGAAAGTTTATGAAAATAATAATCATGGTTAATATCAGAATTCCAATTATAATTTTCTAATTTATAATCATAAGTATCCTTAATTTTTTTTATTTCTTCAATATTCTTTTCAAAAAAATCCTTTGGTGTTTTATATTTATCAATTATTTTATTTAAATTATTCCAATCAATTCTTATTATATTTCCAATTTCATCAAAAATTTCAATAGTACCTTCATAAAAAGATGATCCCTTCCAAATAGTTACATAATACTGTATAGGTATTTCAATTTGAAATCCATAAATACGAAAAATCATTATATCACCAAATAAAAAAAGAAAAAATTAGCGAACTACATGTACACTACAATGAGCATTTTTTACAACATAATCTGCAATACTACCAAGTAATGCTCTTTTTAATCCAGTTAAGCCTCTAGAGCCTATAACAATTAAAGCACAGTCTTGTTTTTCAGCTTCTGTTACTAAACCTGCACCTGGAGTAACCCAAGAAGAAATAATTTTTGATTCTGCATTTACTCCTTCTTTCTTTGCTTTTTCTTCTAATTCTTTTAATAGTTTTTCCATTCTTTCAGAAACTTCTTTTGGAATTGTTGGAGGATATGGTGGTATATCACCTAATAATCCAATAGCTGGTGGAGAATATACTGTAACAATTAATAATTTAGAGCCAAATTTTTTTGCCATTTCTAAAGCAACATTAAAAGCATTAAGAGAAGGTTCTGATCCATCTATACCAACAAGTATTGTTTTATACATAAAATTTTCCCTATTTTATTTATGTTATATAAGCATATATATCTTTTTAGTAAAAATTAATTAGATAAAAATGAGTATTGAAAAAGTAAATATTAAAGCTATAAGAGTAAAAATACCAAAGGATTCTAATGTAATAATAGGTCAAACACATTTTATAAAAAGTATTGAAGATTTATATGAGACAATTGTAACAACAATTCCAAAGGCAAAATTTGGAATTGCTTTTTGTGAAGCCTCAGGACCATGTTTAATAAGATATGAAGGAAATGATGAAGAATTAGTTAATACTGCAATAGAAACTTGTAAAGAAATAGCTTCAGGACATATTTTTGTAATATATATTAGAGAAGCATATCCAATAAATATTTTAAATGCTATTAAAAATGTACAAGAAGTTTGTACAATATTTTGTGCAACTGCTAATCCTCTTGAAGTTATAGTTGCAGAAACAGAACAAGGAAGAGGAATATTAGGTGTAATTGATGGAAGTTCTCCAAAGGGTATAGAGACTAGTGAAGATAAAGAAAAGCGTATTAAATTCCTAAGGCAAATAGGATACAAAAAATAATAAATAGAAGAATTACATTAAGATTATTATGAATTTTTAGAAAGAGGTATTAAAATTGAAGAATAGCCGATTATGTGAACCAAATTGTCCCTATTTTAAATGTGGACAAAAAGCAATATATGTAAAAAGAGGACAAAAACAAGGAGAGAAAATAATATACTGTAATTGGATTGGAGATCTTTGTATTGGTGCAAAATGTAGATATGCATTTTGTGAAAAAAAAGTACTTCTACCAGATGGTTCATGTGGATTAGAAGAAAAACCTAGAAAAGTAAGAAGCATAGAAGAAGAAGCATTAAAGGAAGAAATTATATTAAAGTCAGTACAAATGTTACTTAAGAAAAAAGGAATGGAATTTATTGAGTAAAACTTTTATTTATTTTTATTTTTTCCACATACAGAACAATTTGGATTTTTAGATATGTGAAATTCTTGAAAGCACATATTTTCTCCATCATATAGTATTAGTCGACCTATTGCAAGTTTTCCAATACCAGTAATTATTTTTATAGCTTCTGTAGCTTCAAGACATCCAATAACTCCAGGTGTTGGTCCAAGAACAGGAATTGATTCATGTGATTTAGCTTCTCCAGGATATAAGCATCTAAGACATGGAGATTTATTTGGTATTATTGTCATTAAGCAACCTTCCATTCCATAAACTGCACCATAAACATATGGAATATTATTATTAACTGCAAATTCATTTATTATTAATCTTGTTTTTAAATTATCTTGACCATCTACAATTACATCAATATCTTTTAATAAATTCTTAACATTATTTTCATCTATTTTTTCATTTACTGGATCTATTTTAATTTCAGGATTTAATTGTAAAAGTTTAATAGCTGCAGATTCTGATTTTGGTCTTCCAATATCATTAGTCCAATGAATAATTTGTCTATTCAAATTAGATTCTTCTACAACATCAAAATCAATTAATCTTAAGTATCCAATACCTGCAGCTGCAAGATAATAAGAAGCTATAGAACCTAATCCTCCAATACCTACAACTGCAACTCTTGCATTTTTTAATTTTTTCTGTCCTTCTTCTCCAATAATTTTTATTTGACGAATATATCTTCTATTCAAGTGAGATCCCTAAATTAAATTCGAGATAAGAAATAAATATCTAATTTTAAAATAATTAAAAATGAGCCAGGGTGGCCGAGTGGCTAGGCGGCGGGCTGCAGACCCGCTTACTGGGGTTCGAATCCTCACCCTGGCTCCATGGTGATTTAATGATTTCAGAAATAAAAGAATCTATTAATGATTTAATTAAGATTTTATCAATTTTAAGAAAAAAAGCACCTTTTCACAATCTAGATGAAAATGAAAAAAAAGAATTAATAAATATATTAGAAGAAATAAGCAAAAGAATAAATAAAATAAAAGAAGAAATAATAAAAAAGTAATTTTCATAATTTGGTGCATAAAATGAAAATTCCAAAGGAGAGACTAGAGAAGTATAGAAATATTAAAAGAGAATTTTCAGAAGAAGAATATATTAATATTCATCCAATACAAAGAGGTGGAGTTTTAACAGAAGAAGCAATGAGAGCACTAATTGAATTTGGAGATGGATATTCTGTATGTGATTTTTGTCCACCAAAAGAAGCTAGACTTGATATGATTACTCGTCCACCTATAAGAGATTTTTATGAGGATTTAGCAAAATTTTTAGGAATGGATTATGTAAGAGTAGTAACAAGATGTAGAGAAGCAATATTTATTGCTTTTAAAATGCTTAGTAAACCAAATGATTATGTTATAATTGATAGTAATGCTCATTATTCTACATATCTTGCTGCAGAATTATGTGAATTAAGAATAAAAGAAGTACCAAATAATGGATATCCTGAATTTAAGATTAATTTAGAAGCTTATGTTGATAAAATTGAAGAAGTAAAAAAAGAAACAGGAAAATTACCATCAGCAATATTATTAACTCATGTAGATTATTTATATGGAAATTTAAATGATGCAAAAATTGTAGGAAAAATTGCTAAAGATTATAATATTCCTTTTATATTAAATTGTGCATATAGTGCAGGATTAATGCCAATTAATGGAAAAGAACTTGGAGCAGATATAATTACTGGAAGTGGACATAAAAGCTGGGCTGCAAGTGCACCTACAGGAATTTTAGCAATTAATGAATCATTAAAAGAAAAAATATTAGCAAGATCAAAAATTTCTGGAGATATAACAAAAAGAGAATTTAAAAATAAAGAAGTTGCACTTCTTGGATGTACAGTAATGGGAGCACCTTTAATTACATTAATGGCTTCTTTTCCAAAGATTGTAGAAAGAGTAGAAAAATGGGAAGAAGAAGTTAATAAAACAAGATATTTAGTATCAGAATTAGAAAGAATAGAAGGATTTAAGCAATTAGGTATTAGACCAAAATTACATACATTAACTCATATGGAATCTGAAAGCTTTTATAGAGTATCACTTAATCATAAAAGAAAAGGATTTTTCTTATATGAAGAATTAAGAGAAAGAAAAATTGTAGGAATTCAACCTGGATTAACTAAGCATTTTAAGTTTAATACATATGGATTAACATGGGAACAAATTAAATATGTAAGAGATGCATTTTTTGATATTGCAAAAAAGTACAATATAGAAATTCACTAAGTAATTTTTTTAAGTAATTGAATTGGATTATTATAAATAACTTCATATGCTTTTTCTTCATTTAATCCTGCTCCTTTTGCTATTGAAATAGCTATTTCTGGAGATAATAAATCATCAATAGTATGAGCATCTGAATTTACTAATAGTTTTGCTCCAATTTTTTCTGCTAATTTAGCTATATGACCATTTGTTAAACAATGTCCTTTTCTATAAGAAATTTCAAGAAAAATATTATTTTCCTTTGCATTTATAACATCTTCTTCAGATATAATACCAGGATGAGCTAAAATATCAACATCTTGACATTTACATGCTATAGAATTAGTATTAGGAGCTACTGGTTCTACTATTGTTTCTCCATGTACTATAACAATTTTTGCACCAATTCTTTTTGCTTCTTTAGCTAATAAAGGAATACTCTTTGGAGGAATATGTGTTAACTCAACACCTGGTATTAAAGTAAAATCATCATAATATTTTGAAACTAAATCTGAAGCTTTTATTATTGCTTTTACTACTTCTTCTATATTTGATGAATCTACATGATCTGTTATTGCTACTGTCTTATTATTAAGTACATATGCTCTTCTTACAATTTCTAATGGTAATAAATCTCCATCACTAAATATAGAATGAATATGAAAATCAAAAATTTTTTCCATTTTATCACCTTTTTTCAAATATATATAGAAGTATATATAATATTATTTCAAAATCTAAGGTGATTTATATGCATATAACACCATGGGAAGTAAAAGGAGAAGTAAATTATGATGAAATAGTAAAAGAATTTGGTATTAAATTAATAACAGATGATATAATAGAAAGACTTAAAAAATACACAAGTAATATTCATGTATTACTAAGAAGAAAAATATTTTTTGCTCATAGAGAATTTGAAAAATGGTTAGATTCTTTTGATAATGGAATTAAAGTTATTCTATATACTGGAAGAGGACCTTCAGGATATACTCATTTAGGACATTTAATACCATGGATATTTACAAAATATTTACAAGATGTATTTAAAGCTGATTTATACTTTCAAATAACTGATGATGAAAAATTTCTTATTCATCCAGAAATGAGTATGGAAGATATAGAAAATTTTACTAATGATAATATATTGGATATTATAGCTGTTGGATTTGATCCTGAAAGAACTAAAATATTTACAAATTTAAATTATAAAGAAATATATAGAATTGCAGTTAGAATTGCAAGACATATTACATTTTCTACAGCAAAAGCAACATTTGGATTTACTGAAAGTTCTAATATTGGTATAATATTCTTTCCAGCAATGCAAGCAGCTCCTTGTTTTCTATATCAAATATTAGAAGGAAAAGATGCTCATGTACTAATACCATGTGCTATAGATCAAGAACCATATTGGAGAATTACAAGAGATGTTGCACCAAAGCTTAGATTTAGAAAACCTGCAGGAATTTATAGTAAATTTATACCTGGATTAGGAGCAAATGGAAAAATGAGTACAAGTCGTCCTGAAACATGTATATTTTTAAAAGATACTCCTGAGGATGTAAAAAAGAAAATTTGGAATGCATTTACTGGAGGACAACCTACATTAAAAGAACAAAGAGAAAAAGGAGGAAATCCTAGTATTTGTGTTGTATATTGGTATTTATACTTCTATTTTGAAGATGATGATAAAAAAGTAGAAGAAATTTATAATGAATGTATAAGTGGAAAAAGAATTTGTGGTGAATGTAAGGAATTATTAACAAAGAAAATTATAGAATTTCTTATAGAACATAAAAAAAGAAGAGAAAAAGCAAAAGATATGGTAGAAAAATATCTACTAAAAGATTAGGGGATATAATTGAGAATAATTATTGCTATTACAGGTGCAAGTGGAGTAATATATGGATATAAATTAATTAAAGAACTTTATAAAAATAATGAATTAATCATTATTGTAAGTGAAATTGGATTAAAAATTTTAGATTATGAATTAGGAATTAAAGAAGAAGAATTAATGAAATATGGTAAATTCTATAGAGATAATGAAATAACAGCTCCTATGGCTAGTGGAAGTTATTATTTTGATGCAATGATAATAGCTCCATGTTCTATGAAAACATTAGCATGTATTGCTAATGGTATATCACTATCATTAATACATAGAGTTGCTGATGTAGCTTTAAAAGAAGGAAGAAAATTAATAGTATTGATAAGAGAAATGCCATTAAATATAATACATTTAGAAAATATGCTAAAATTAGCAAAAGCTGGAGGTATTATATTTCCAGCATGTCCAGGATTTTATCATAAGCCAAGTAGTATAGATGATTTAGTAAATCATGTAATTGGAAAAATTTTAGATTATTTAAAAATTCCTCATAATTTATATAAACGTTGGTCAAATGATTAAAAATTTTCTAAGAATTTCTCTATACATTTTTTAGAATTATTAATTAATACTTCAATATCTTCTTTTGTTGCATTTTCTATATGAATACCACAAATTACTATTACTTTACTATTTAATTTTTTGAAAATTTTCTCTGAAGCATAATGAGAAATTATATAATCTTTGTGTCCAAGAAAAGATATGGAAAAAGGATATTCACTATTACATATAGAAATAGAACCGATATGAGGTTTTTCACCACCATATATAATTACTAAAAGTTCATCTCCAATTTTAAAATAATTTAAATATACTTTATATTTTCCTTCTCCAAATTCAATCATTTAAAAACCAGGAACCTCCTCTAATAGCATTCCTTCTATCATGAATGGTGGATTTCTTGAAATAAGATCAATTGCTTCTTTAAGCTTTGTACTTCTTTCTGCATATATTTCTATAATAGGATCTCCTTTTTTTACAGCATATCCCATTTTTGCATAAAGCTTAACACCAGCTCCTTTATCAATAGGAGCACCTGCAGCTCTTGCTATAGCATTTATAGCAGAATTACTTATACTACTTATATAACCATCAGTTGGTGCTACTACTACATATCTTTTATCTCCTAATGGAATTTCATCTGGTTTTATATTTGGATTTCCTCCTTGAGCTTCTATTATTTCCTTCATTTTTTGATATGCTTTTCCACTTCTCAAAATTTCTTTTGCCATATCTTGTCCTCCACCTTTAGTAGTAAGACCTGTCATTTCAAATAGCATACCTGCAAGAGCTGTAGATTTTTCTATAAGACTTTTTGGTCCATTACCCATTAATGTTTCAAGAGCTTCTTTTGCTTCTAATGCTGGACCAACTGTATGTCCTACAGGCTGACCTCCATATGTAATACCACATCTTACTCTTATGTCTAACCTATTACCTAATTCAATAAATTGATTTGCAATTTTTCTTGCTTCATCAAAATTTTCTACTTTTGCTCCTCTTCCTACTGGAATATCTAAAACTAATGTCTTTATATTCATGGCTAATTTCTTAGCCATTATTGATGCTAACATTTGTGATAATGGATCAATAGATAATACATGTTCAATTCTAATGAAAATATCATCAGCTGGTGCTATATTTAAACTTCCACCCCAAACTATAAATCCACCAGTTTTTTTCAAAATTCTTTTTAATTCTCCAGCTGAAAAATTAACTGGAGCAAGAACTTCCATTGTATCTGCAGTACCAGATGGACTTGTTATAGCTCTACTACTAGTTTTAGGAATTTTTAATCCAGCTGATGCAACAATTGGAACAATTAATAATGATACTTTATTTCCAGGAACACCACCTATAGAATGCTTATCTACAACAGGTTCTTCAAAATCAATAATATTTCCATTTTCTGCAATAGCACGTGTAAGATTTTCAATTTCATCCATATTCATACCTACATATTCTTCTGCCATAAGAAAAGCAGCAATTTCAATTTGACTTAATGAATATGAAACAACATCTTTAATAATTTGATTAATTTCACTTTTAGTTAAAGTCTTACCTTTCATTTTTTTCTTTATATATTCAACTGATAATGGTGTAGGAGCAGGATTAACTTCAATATTTTCTCCATCTTTTATTGGAAAATCTTTTAAGATATCTCTATATATTCCAATTTCTCCAGGATTAACAAGTGTTTTTGTAATTTCAGTAAAACATACTATACTTTCACAAATACCAGTAGTAGATACATCACATCTATTTAAGCGAACTCTATCATTTAATTTTAACATTAAGTTTTTTGCATCTTCTTCATTTAAAACAATACTTTTTTCTCCAGTAATTATATCAATTATTTTTGCTTTTAGTACTACCATAATTTAATAAAAAATAAAGAAATAATTAAATATTTTCAAACTTTATATTTTTCCAATATTCAAGAGCTATTGCTAATTCCTTATGATCTTTTGCATATTCTTCTAAAGGTATTTTCTTCATATAAGCATCAATGGCTTGACGCATAGCCATTGCTCCTGCTCTTGTACCTAGAGGATGACCATGAATTCCTCCTCCTGAATTAATTACACAATCCACACCAAGAATTTCAATATTAGCAGGAACTAAAGCTGGATGTATTCCACCAGAAGCAACTGGAAATACTTTTTTTAATCCATACCATTCTCCTCTTAATATTTCAATAAGTCTTTTTAATTCATATTTTCTTTCTTCACTTGTACCCATTTTTCCTGCTCCACTTCCAATATGTAATTGATCTCCTCCAAGCATTCTTGCAATTTTTGCTATAACTGCCATAGATATTCCATGTTTTGGATTTCTTGTAAAAGCAGCATGCATTGCTCTATGCATATGTATAGGAACTTTAAAATCATAGTTTAATAAGAACCATTCAACAGTAGGAAGTCCTAATATAATTATATCAAGCATTAATGTATTTGCACCATTATCAATAGCAATTTCTGCTAATTTTACCATTTTATCTGGAGCTGCTGTAATATTTACAGCAAATAAGACATTTCTTCCAGTTTCAGATTTAACTTTATCTAGAGCATTCATTACTTTTGATACTCTATCTTCTAATGGACAGAATTTTTGATTAACTAATGTTTCATCATCTTTTATAAAATCAACTCCTCCAATAGCAGCTTCATATGCTACTTTTGCTGTTTCTTCAGGATTTAATCCAACTTTTGGTTTTATTATTGTTCCTAAATGAGGACGTGGAGATTTATCAGTTCCAATAATTTTTCTTATACCTTCTATTCCAAATTTTGGTCCTGGATATTTTTCAATAATAGATTTTGGAAATTCTACATCAATTAATCTTACATTTTTTAATACTGAAAGACCAAATAAATTACCTGCAATCATACTTAATATATTAGCAATACCACTTGTATCTATATCAAATAATTCAATTGGAAATGCTATATAAACAATTCCTTTATCTTCTTCCATTTTATATAATTTTGCTGGAAGTTTTGTTTTTATCCATTCATTTAATGTCTTTACTTCAGTCCATGTTCCTATGGATTCTTCTGCTGCAATAGCAATACCAGCAGCTTTAAGTCCTAATGGGCTTTCTACATAATATTTTGCAGTAATATAATTCTCTGGATCAATATCTTCAGGTTTAGCAATAAATAATTCTTCACTCATATTTCTTCTTCCTCTACAAATTTTCTTATACCAATTTCCTCTCCTATAATCCAACCAAATTCTTCCATTAATATCAATATTGCTGCTTGAGGAGGTATAATTCCCTTTTCGGTTATTATAATATCAATATATTCTGGAGGAGTAATATCGAAAGCTGGATTAGCAACTTTTACACCTTTAGGAAGTTCTTCTAATGGTATAACTTCTTCAGCTGGACGTTCTTCTATTTCTACAAGTTCTCCTAATATTGTACTTGGACTAAATTTATAAGTTTCAGCACCAACAAAAACTCTTACTCTTGCTTCATGTGCTGCAAGAGCAATTTGAGAAGTTCCTATTTTATTTACTACTGCACCATTTGCAGTTATTGCATCTGCACCTACTATTACTTTATCTACTTTTGGCATAAAATATCTTACTGCAGAATCTATAATTAAAGTAACAGGAATTCCAGCTTCAGCTAATGCTTTTGCAGTTAATCTTCCTTGAAATCTAGGTCTAGTTTCTGTAACAATAACTTCAAACTCTTTTCCTTGTCTTTTTGCTTCTTTTAATATAGATATTACTACAGAGCTATTACAATGTGTCATTATTACATCTCCATTCTTTATTCTTTTTGCACCAATTTCACTTATCTTTTTTATAGCTTCTATTGAATTCTTTTTAAAATCTTCAGCTGCTTTTATTGCAATTTCTCTTAATTCTTCAATACTCATTCCTTTTTTATATGCAATTTCTACTCTATGCATAATATACATTAATGCATTTGGTAATGAAACTGCAGTAGGACGAGTAGAAAGAAGTAAATTTTTTACTTTTCTTAATTCTTCTATAAATTCATCAGGATTACTTGCTTTTATATTCATAGAAGCAATAGCAAGAGCATTAGCAGCTGCTCTTGCTATTTCAGCTGCACCTCTTATTTTCATTTCTTTTATATTATTAGCAATTTCAATTACTTCTTTTATCATTAATTTCACCTATTACTTTTGATATTAAAGGAGCAATAGAAACTTTTGAAAAAGGATTAGGTATAGTATCTGTAGATATAAGCTCATTTAATCCAATTTCTTTTAGTTTTTTATAATTTTCCTCTGATAATAAACAATGAGATACAAGTACATCTACTCTATTTACTCCATTATTTAAAAGAATAGAAGTAATTTTTGAAATTGTTCCTCCTGTACTTACTATATCATCAATAATTATAGCATTTTTTCCTTTAAGTGATAATTCTTTTATTTCTCCTTCTACTATTACTTCTTTATCACTTATTCTTTGTTTTTCAAATATAAAATAAGGTAGGGATAATATATTTGCAGCAATTTTTACTAATTTTTCTGATTCTATATCAGGACCAATAATTATTGAATTATTAATATCAAAATTTCTTTTATAATAATTTACTAGTAAAGGAATTGCTGAAAGATTAATACATGGTATTTTAAATAATTCAGAAAGATCTTTAAATCTATGAAGATGTGGATCAATAGTTACTAATTTATTAATTCCAAGTGATATTAAATAAGAAATAACCTTAGCACTTAATGGTTCGCCAAGATTAAATCGCTTATCTTGACGTAAATATGGTATATAAGGTATTATTGCAGTAATAGTATTACATTCCATACTTCTTAAAGCATCTATTATTAGTAAATACTCCATAATTGATTCATCAGGATTTAAAGCCATAGAGTGTAGAAAAATAACATCTTCATTCTTTACATTATTTGAAATTCTAATATATTTTTCTCCATCAGGAAATTTTTTAGTAATAATAGGTACAAGTTTAAAGTTACCTTCTATAGATTTTGCTAATTTTTCTAGTAAAGAAGTATAAGCAATTATCAATAATACTCCCCTAGATTATGTAACTCCTGAATATCCTTCAAACATTTGCTGATATAAATCTAATAAATCATCTCTTGATGGTTTTCTTGGATTTTTAGTAATAAATCTTGAATAATTCTTTAATAAGTCATCAACCATTTTCTCTAAGTTTTTTTCTTCAACTCCAATATCACTAAGATTTGTTGGAATATTAAGATTCTCCATAATTTCTAATAATCTTGAAGAGATGTATGTGCTTATTTCATAATTTGATAATCCTGTAATATCTAAATTAAAAGCTGAGGCAATTAAACTAATTTTATCTGGAATAGCAATTGAGTTAAATTCTACTACATATGGTTGAGGTATGGCAACAGAAATACCATGAGGTAGCTTATAATCTACCGCATAAGTATAGGCAATTCCATGAGGTAAACATAGTCCTGTATTCATAAAGCTTAATGCTGAAAGTAAAGAAGCCATAGCAATAGCAGTTCTTGCTTCAATATCATCTCCATTACAATATGCACGTTCTAAATATCTATCTGAAAGTCTTATTGCTTCAAATGCTAAAGATTCTGTAATAGAATTAGAATCAATACTCATAATTGATTCTATTGCATGACATAAAGCATCAATTCCAGCTGATACTGTAACATTAGGAGGAGCACTAATAGAAAGCATAGGATCAATAATTGCTAATGATGGATATAGAAATGAGTGATAAAGTGCTAACTTTTTTCCATTATCTATTACAACAGAAATAGGTGTTATCTCTGATCCTGTTCCAGACAATGTTGGTATAGTTACAATAGGAGGTCCTCTATTTTGAATAATTTCTCCTTTAAAATAAGAAATAGGATCCTTATCATTTGTTACTAATATAGAAGCAATTTTTGCCATATCTAATGAGCTTCCTCCACCAATACCAATAATAAGAGATGGTTTTAATTCTCTTGCTTTTTTTGCTAATAGTAAAAGATTAGAAGAATCAGGTTCAGAAATAACATCATTAAATTCATAGACTTTAGATATTGAAGATAAAGTATCATAGATTTTCTTATAGCCTTCAGTATTACATACATTTCTTCCACTTACTATTAATATAGAACTTGTATCAAATTTCTTTATTTCATCTAATAGTTTACTTAAAGAATTTGGACCAAATACTATTCTTGTAGGTGCTTGAAATGTATATATTCTAAATAGCCTATGGTACATTTTAATCACTAAATTTAATACTTCTCTCCTTTTATATATAACTATTATAGTGAATATAGGTGATTATATGATAAGTAGAGAAGAAATATGGAATATAATAGAAAATTATGATTTAAATAATATTCATATTGGAGTTCTTGGAAGTCATTCTGCTTTAGATATACTAGATGGGGCAAAAGATGAAGGATTTAAAACTGTTATAGTATGTCAAAAAGGAAGAGAAAAAACATATCTAAAATATTATAAAAGATTAGTTGATGATTATGTCTTATTAGATAAATTCTCAATGATGATAAATAATGATATTCAAAATTTCTTAAGAAATAAAAACACTATATTTATTCCGCATAGAGCATTTTCAACTTATATAACTTATGAAGATATTGAAAATAATTTCTTAATTCCTATATTTGGAAATAGATATATGCTAAGAACTGAAGAAAGAAATTTTGAAAAAAATCAGTATTATTTACTTGAAAAAGCAGGAATAAGACAACCAAAGAAATTTAAATCACCATCAGAAATAGATAGACTTGTTATTGTAAAAGTTCAAGAAGCAAAAAGAAAAATAGAAAGAGCATTCTTTACAGCAATAAGTGAAGAAGATTTTTGGAAAAAAGCAAATAAAAGAATTGAAGAAGGAGTAATAAGAAGAGAAGATTTAGAAAAAGCAGTAATAGAGGAATTTGTTATAGGAACTTACTTTAATTTTAACTTTTTCTATTCTCCATTAAAAAATGAATTAGAATTTATGGGTATTGATAGAAGACTACAAACAAATTTACATGATTTTATTTCTCTTCCTGCAAAACAACAATTAGAAATTGATATAATATTACAAAATATAGAAATTGGACATATGGGCGCAACAATAAGAGAATCAATGCTTGAAAAAGTATTTGAAATTGGAGAAAAATTTGTTGAAGTAACAAAAAGAGAATTTCCTCCTGGAATAATTGGACCTTTTGCACTACAAGGAGCAGTTACAAAAGATCAAGAAATTGTAATATTTGATGTTTCTCCAAGAATGCCAGGAAGTCCTGTAATAGGAACTACTAGTCCATATACAAAATATGCTTATGGAATTCAAATGAGTATAGGAAGAAGAATTGCAAGAGAAATAAAAGAAGCAATAGAAACTGGAAGAATAAAGGAGTTGATTACATGAGCTATATATCTGTTATAAGTTCTCATTCTGCACTTCAAATAATAAAAGGTGCAAAAGATGAAAATTTAAAAACTATATTACTTTGCTTTAAGGAAAGAGAAAAATTCTATAAAATGTACTGTTCACCTGATAAAATAATAATAATTAATAAAATTGAAGATATAATGAAAGAAGAAATACAGAAAGAAATTATGGAAGCTATTTTTATACCTCATGGAACATTAATTTCTGAAAAAAATTTAGATAAATTTGAAAAAGAATTTAGACCAAGAGTATTTGGAAATAAATGGATATTCAAATGGGAATCTGATAGAATTTTAAAAGATAGATTATTAAGAGAAGCAAGAATAAGAACTCCTCAATATTTTGAAAGTATAAATGATGTTGATAGACCTGTAATTGTAAAGCTTCCTGGAGCAGAAGGAGGAAGAGGATACTTTATAGCAAGAAATAAAGAAGATTTAAAAAATAAATTAGAAGAACTAACTAAAAGAGGATTATTAAAAAATAAGGAAAATATTTTCATTCAAGAGTATATAATTGGAGTGACAATTTATCCACATTTTTTCTACTCACCAATATATAATAGGTTGGAAATACTTGGATGTGATAGAAGATATGAAACAAATGTAGATGCAATTGGAAGAATTCCTGCAAAAGATCAATTAGAATTAAATATTATTCCTACATTTACTGTAATAGGAAATATACCAATAGTATTAAGAGAATCTCTTTTACCAGAAATACAAGAAATAGGAGAAAAATTTGTTGAAGCTACTAAAAAATTAGTACCTCCTGGAATAATTGGACCTTTTTGTTTAGAAATGATTTGTAATGAAGAAGGAGAATTGTATACATTTGAATTTTCTGGAAGAATAGTAGCAGGAACTAATTTATTTATTAATGGATCATTATATAGCATACTATTATTTAATGAACCAATGAGTATGGGAAGAAGAATTGCAAGAGAAATAAGAAAAGCTATTGAAAATAATAAATTAGAAAGTATTACAACATAGGTGATTATATGTATCATATAAAATGTTCAAAAGTTTCTGAAAGAGTAATAGTATGTGGAGATCCTTTTAGAACTAAGAAAATAGCTTCATTTCTTGAAAATCCAAAACTTATAAATGAAAATAGATGCTTATTAACATATACTGGTATTTATAAAGATAAAGAAATTACAGTATCCACTACAGGTATGGGAACGCCTTCTGCAGCAATAGTAATTGAGGAGCTTATAAAACTTGGTGCAAAAATTATAATAAGAGTAGGAACTACAGGAAGTGCAAAAGAAAATATAGAAGTTGGTGATATAATAGTACCAACATTAGCTATACCTTTAGATGGAACAACTAATACTTATTTAAAAAGATTTAAAGTAAATACAAAAGCTAATGAAGAACTAATTGAGATAATAAAGAAGTTTTTAAAAGGATATAAGTATCATATTGGACCAATATGTACAAGTGATGTTTTTTATTTAGAAGAAGAAGAAAAAGATGTTTTAAGTTATGATATGGAATGTTCAATAATATTTGCTATAGCAAACATAAGAAATTGTAAAGCTGCAGCAATATTAACTGTTAATGGTAAAGCTTGGAGTGAACCTAGAATTATTGAAAATGATAAAGTTAATGAAAGTATTAATGTATGTATTAAAGTAGCTTTAAATACTTTAGCCAGTATATAAAATTAATTTAGTTAAATTAAAGTAAATAACAATATTTTTTGTTAATTCTAAGCATAAATATGGCAAACAATTTTTTATTGTATATTGAAAAAATATAATTTAACAAAATAAGAATTTTAGATGAAAATGTATAATAGGAGTTAAGAAAGTAAAAAGCAATTATTATATTGCTGCAGTTGAGGTCGAGTAAACTCCTGCGGTATAAAAGTATGAACTAATACTCTCTATAGGTGGGATGTCACTCCAAAAGAGTGATGTCCTACCTATAGAGAGTAAGTTCATGCTTCTATACCGCAGGAGAACGCAAGACCTATTACAGTTAATGCAAGGGTCCTGGTGACAGGACTGCTGACATTAACTGTAATAGGTCTTGCAAAAAAGGAGGTCAAGAAGGAAGGCCTTTATAAGGCTGTACTCTTGACCTCCTATTACTCGACCTCAACTGCAGCATAATTTTTATTTAATTCTATCTTTTATTGTAAACAGTATATGAAATCCTTTAGATACTACTTAGAAATATTAAATGAAATAAAATCAATAATAGAAAAAATGAATTATAGTTTATCCATGGTAATAGTTGAAGGAAGAAATGATGAAAAAGTATTAAGAGAATTTGGACTTAAAATTCCAGTATATAGATTTCGTGAAAGTGGATTACCAAATTTTGAATTTATTGATGAAATAGCAAAAAAATTCAAAGGAAAATATATTACAATTCTTTTAGATTTTGATAAAAAAGGAAATGAAATGAGTAATTATCTCAGTAGGGAATTAGAAAGTAAAGGAGTAAAAATTGATTATTATTTTAGAAATATTTTAAGAGAACTAATGATCAAAGAGGGTATTAGACATATAGAAGAAATAATCGCAATAAAAAGAAAATCTGAAATTTAAAAATAAAATTTAAAAATAAAAATAATTAAAAGCTAGAGTATGTTTGAAAAATACGTAATAAGAGAATTTAGACCTGAGGATTTAGATGCAGTAGTAAATATAAATAGAATTTGCTTACCTGAAAATTATCCTCCATTTTTCTTCTTAGAACATTATTATGAAAATCCAAAGATATTCTTAGTAGCTGAAATAGGAAATACTATTGTTGGATATAATATGTGTAGAATAGAATTTGGAGTTTCATATATTAGAGGAGATTTTACAAAAAAAGGTCATGTAATATCCATAGCAGTTTTATCAGAATATAGAAGAAGAGGAATAGGATATAATTTAATGTTAGAAGCATTAAAAAGACTTAAAGAGTGTGGAGCAACAGAAGTATACTTAGAAGTAAGAGTAAGTAATAAGCCTGCTATTGAGTTATATAGAAAATTAGGATTTAAAGCATATAAAATTATAGAAGGATATTATAGAGATGGAGAAGATGCATACTTAATGGTAAGAGATCTTATGGAAATAGGAGATCTTATAAAAAAATAAAAAAAATTATTCAAGTAACCACTTTATTGGAATATCTTGATACCTTCCATCTGGTAGTTTTCTTCTAATAGTTATTGGTAGTACTTTTTCCTTAAGTTCTTCTTCAGCTATTTCTATAGGAGATTTTGCACTAGTCATTATTAAAGGAGGAGCACCCATGGATATTTGTAAAGCTCTAGCACCAATTATACGTGCTTTTTCATATTTTGTTAATTTTGATGGGCCAATTATCTTTTTTTCATTAATTACTTCCATGGTCAAGTTATTCAGCCGTTCCTAATTCAGTTTCTGGTTTCTTTTCTTCTTTTTCTTTTTCTTTCTCCTTCTTTGGTGGTGAAGCTGCAATTATATCATCTATCTTGAGTAGAGCAATAGCAGCTTCTGTTGCAGATTTAATAGCTTGTTTCTTTACAATAGCTGGTTCTACAATTCCTTCTTTTAGCATATCTACTACTTTTCCTGTAAAGACATTAATACCAGCATGCTTTTCTCCTCTTGCATGAGCAGCTCTTAATTCTACAATAATATCAACAGGATCAAGACCTGAGTTTTCTGCTAATGTTATTGGAATTTCCTCTAGTGCTTCAGCAAATTTCATTATAGCAAGTTGTTCTCTTCCACTAAATCCTCTAGCATATTCCTTAAGTCTCATTGCTATTTCTACTTCTGGAGCACCACCACCAGCTACAAGCCATGGCTCTTGTATTACATTTCTTACAACACATTTTGCATCATGAAGTGATCTTTCAGCTTCATCTACAAATCTATCAGATCCTCCTCTTATAAGTATTGTAACAGCTCTTGGATTCTTACAACCTTCAATAAATACCATTTTATCTTTTCCTACACGTCTTTCTTCTACAAGTTTTGCAAATCCTAAGTCTGCTGGTGTTAAGTCTTCTACATTTGTAACAATTCTTGCACCACATGCTTTTGCTAATAGTTCTATATCAGATCTCTTAGCTCTTCTAACAGCAGCAATTCCTCTCTTTGCAAGATAGTGTTGTGCTATATCATCTATTCCTTTTTGAACTACAACAAAGTTAGCACCTACTTCAGCAATCTTATCAACCATAGCTTTTAGCATTGCTGCTTCTTCATCTAAGAATTTCTTCATTTGTTCTGGTGATGTAATATTTATTTTAGCAGTAATTTCAGTTTTCTCTATTTCTAATGGGCAATCAAGTATTGCAATTTTTGCATTTTCAATTCTCTTTGGCATTCCAGGATGTACTATTTCTTTATCTAGTACAACTCCATGAATTAATTGAGTATCATCAATAGATTCTCCTTTCTTTTTCTCTAGTTTTATATTATCTAAATCTACTTTGAATTTTCCATCTAGCTTTTCAGCTACAGCAATAGCTGCATCTACAACAAGTTCTGCAAGTCTTTCATAATGACCTGCAACAACACTTTTACCACTTAAAGTAGTTATAGCAGCTTCCTTAAGTTTTTGTTTATCCATTGGATCTATTTTTACTGCAATTTCATCAATAATTGAAAGAGCTTTCTCCATTGCTTTTTTATAACCTTCAACAATAATTGTTGGATGTATTTCTTGTTCTAAAAGCTCATCAGCTTTCTTTAAAAGAGCTCCTGCAAGAATAATAGCAGTAGTAGTTCCATCACCAACTTCAGAATCCTGAGCTTTAGCAACTTCTACCATCATTTTAGCTGCAGGATGTTGTACATCCATTTCCTTTACAATAGTTGCACCATCATTAGTTATTGTTACATCACCAAAACTACTTACAAGCATTTTATCCATTCCTTTTGGTCCTAAAGATGTTTTAATAGTTTCAGCTAATGTAATAGCTGCCATTATGTTAGCTCTTTGAGCTTCTCTACCAGTAGTTCTTGTTGTTCCTTCTTTTAATACTAAAACAGGTATTCCCTGAACCATATTAAAACCACCTAGATAATTCTCGAAAAAGAAGAAGAAAGTACTTCTATATATTGCTTTCTATTTTAGATTCACATAAAAGTTTATATAGTTAGCTTAATTTTTCGAAAAATGGGGGTTAATTATTTGTTAAAGAAAGTACTAATTGCTAATAGAGGAGAAATTGCTCTTAGAGTTATAAGAGCTTGTAAAGAACTTGGAATAAAGACTGTAGCAGTATACTCTGATGCAGATGCTAATGCAAGATATGTATATTATGCAGATGAAGCATATAATATAGGTCCAGGTCCAGCATCACAAAGCTACTTAAAAATGGAGAAAATAATTGAAATTGCAAAGAAATCTGGTGCTGAAGGAATACATCCTGGTTATGGATTTCTTGCACAAAATGCAAAATTTGTAAGAATGTGTGAAGAAGCAGGTATTGAATTTATTGGTCCAAAATCAAAAACTCAAGAACTTCTTGGAGATAAACTTGGAGCAAGAAGAACAATGAAGAAAGCAGGAATTCCAATTGTTCCTGGAGGATTAGATCCAGTTCAAGATGAAAAAGATGCTATGCAATTAGTTGATGAAATAGGATTTCCAGTAATGGTAAAACCTGCAGGTGGAGGTGGAGGTATTGGAATGCAAGTATGTAGAAATAAAGAAGAACTTATTGAAGCTATTTCTAAAGCACAACGCTTGGCAGCATCAGCATTTGCAAGAGCAGAAGTTTATATAGAGAAATATATTGAGAAGCCAAGACATATAGAAATTCAAATACTTGCAGATAAGAAAGGAAATGTAATATATTTAGGAGAAAGAGAATGTTCAATTCAAAGAAGACATCAGAAACTTATTGAAGAAGCTCCATCTCCAGTAATGTATGAAGATCCTGATTTAAGAAGAAGAATGGGAGAAACTGCAGTAAAAGTAGCTAAAGTTGCAGGTTATGAAAATGCAGGAACTGTTGAGTTTTTATATTCAGAAAAAGATAAGGCATTTTACTTCTTAGAGGTAAATAGCAGATTACAAGTAGAGCATCCAGTTACTGAGCTTGTAACTGGTATAGATATTGTAAAGGAACAATTAAAAATTGCATCAGGTGAGCCATTATCATATAAACAAGATGAAATTGAAATAAGAGGACATGCTATGGAGTGTAGAATAAATGCTGAAGATCCATTAAATAACTTCTTACCATCTGTTGGAACTATAACCACTTATATTGAACCTGGAGGACCTGGTATTAGAGTTGATAGTGGTGTTTATGCAGGATATACTATACCACCATTCTATGATTCTCTAATAATTAAGTTATTAGCATGGGGAAGAGATAGAAATGAATGTATTGCAAGAATGCGTCGTGCATTAGATGAATTTGTAATTGAAGGAATAAAGACTATTATACCATTCCATAAGGTAGTAATGGAAGATGAGGAATTCATAAAGGGAAGAATTCATACCGAATTCATACAAGAAAGAAATATACTAGAAAAAGTAAAACTACAATATGAAAAAGATGAAGCTTGGAGAAAAAGTAGAGAGAATATTCTTGTTAAATTACAACCTCAAAAAGCAATAGAGGCAAAACCAGTAGAGGCAAAAGCAACTTCTATAGATAAAAAAACTGTTGCAATAGCAGCAGCTATTGCATCATATCTTCAAAGTAAACCATCAACTTCTTCATCAATTAATCCATGGGTTTTATCAGGAAGAATTGGAAGTACAAGGTGATTAAATATCACTAAAATAAATAAGTTTCAATTAACATTAGGAGATACAAAATATGAAATAAGTATTGAGGAAAAAGCCTATGGAATTTACAATATTAAAGTAAATGATGAAATATACAATATAAACATAATTGATATGCTTTCATCTACTATAGCAACTCAATCAGTAATCTCATCAGCAACTCCAGTAAGTACTCCAGTAAGTACACTAACAGGAATACCTGGTGCTACAACAGAAGTTGGTGGTGTCATAAAAGCAGCCATGCCAGGTACGGTTATGTCAATAAAGGTAAAAGTAGGTGATGTAGTAAAAGAGGGTGATGTAGTACTAACATTAGAAACTATGAAAATGGAAAATCCAATTAAAGCAACAAGAAGTGGAAAAATAAAAGAAATTAAAGTTCAGCCAGGAAAATTTGTAAATGTTGGTGATCCTTTAATTGTTATAGAGTAGGTGAGATAATGTCTTTAGTTGAAAAGTTTAAAGAACTAGAAGAAAAAAGAGCTATAGCAAAACTTGGTGGTGGACAAGAGGCAATAGAAAAACAACATAAAGCTGGAAAACTTACAGCACGTGAAAGAATTGAACTATTATTAGATCCTGGAAGTTTTGTAGAAATAGATACATTTGTAGTTCATAGATGTTATGATTTTGGAATGGAAAAAAGAAGAGTATTTGGAGATGGAGTTATAGCAGGATATGGAACAATAAATGGAAGAAAAGTCTTTGTTTATGCTCAAGACTTTACATTCATGGGTGGATCTTTAGGTGAAATGCATGCTAAGAAAATAACAAAAGTTCAAGATTTAGCACTTAAAGCAGGAGTACCAATTATTGGTCTTAATGACTCAGGAGGAGCAAGAATTCAAGAAGGTATAGCTTCACTAGCAGGTTATGGTGAAATATTTTATAGAAATGTAATGGCATCTGGAGTAATTCCACAAATAGTTGCAATTATGGGACCATGTGCTGGAGGAGCTGTATATTCACCAGCACTTGCAGATTTTATAATAATGGTAAGAAAGACAAGTTACATGTTCATAACAGGTCCAAAAGTTGTTAAAGCAGCTATTGGAGAAGATGTAACTTTTGAAACACTTGGAGGAGCTGATGCTCATGCAAAATTAAGTGGTGTAGCACACTTTGCAGTAGATAATGATGAAGAGTGTATTAATTTAATTAAGAAATTATTAAGCTACTTACCATCAAATAATATGGAAGATCCACCAGTTGTAGAAACTGGAGATCCACCAGATAGAATGGATGAAGAATTAAATGAAATAGTACCAGCAGATCCAAAGAAGCCATATGATGTACGTGATGTAATAAATAGAGTATTTGATAGAGGAACATTTCTTGAAATACAAAGTCAATTTGCACCTAATGCAGTTATAGGTTTTGCAAGACTTAATGGTAGAGTTGTTGGTGTTGTAGCAAATCAGCCTATGGTATATGCTGGTTGTCTTGATATTGATTCTTCTGATAAAATTGCAAGATTTGTAAGAACATGTGATGCTTTTAATATACCATTAGTTACATTTGTTGATGTTCCTGGTTATTTACCTGGAACAAAACAAGAACATGGAGGAGTAATAAGACATGGTGCAAAGGTAATATTTGCATATTCAGAAGCTACTGTTCCAAAATTAACAGTAATACTAAGAAAAGCATATGGTGGAGGATATATTGCTATGTGTAGTAAACATCTTGGTGCTGATTTTGTATTTGCATGGCCAACTGCAGAAATTGCAGTTATGGGACCTGAAGGAGCTATTGAAATAATTCATAAAAGTGAATTAATGAAAGCAAAAACTCCTGAAGAAGTAAAGGAAATTACAGATAGATTAGTAGCAGAATATAGAAGTAAATTTGCAAATCCATATGTTGCAGCAAATCTTGGATATGTAGATCAAGTAATATTACCAAAAGAAACAAGACCAATGCTAATTAAGGCATTAGAAGCAATAGGTACAAAAAGAGAAATTCAACCAAGACCACCCAGAAAACATGGAAATATACCTGTATAATTACTTTCTTTTTTAATTTTATAATTATATATAATTATAAAATTACCAAAATTTATTTTTATAATCGTAAAACATTTAGTTAATGGTGAAGTAAGTGTCTTCCTTTAAGTATATTATTCCATTTGAAAAATTAAGAAAAGAAGATGTTAAAATTGTTGGAGGAAAAAATGCAAACTTAGGAGAATTAATTTCTATTGGAATACCTGTACCTCCAGGTTTTGCTATAACTGCTGAAGCCTATAAATTACATATAGAAAGAAATAATTTAGTCGATAAAATTTCCAATATATTATCTAATTTAGATATAATGGATAGTACTGCATTAGAAAATGCTTCTAAGAAGATAAGAGAGATAATAGAAAGTGGTGAAATTCCTGAGGAAGTTAAAACTGAAATTTTAGAAGCATATAGAGAATTAGGTAGAAAAGTAGGAAAAGTAAATCCAGTAGTTGCAGTAAGAAGTAGTGCGACAGCTGAAGATTTACCAACTGCAAGTTTTGCAGGTCAGCAAGAAACATATTTATTTGTAGAAGGTGAAGAAGAATTACTAAAATATGTTAAAAAATGTTTTTCTTCATTATATACTCCAAGAGCTATTGCTTATAGAAGAGCTAAGGGATTTGATGATAGAAAAGTCTATTTAAGTGTTGGAGTTCAAAAAATGATAAATAGTAAAGCATCAGGTGTAATGTTTACACTAGATCCTGTAACTGGAGATAGAGATGTTATAGTAATAGAGGGAACTTTTGGTATTGGAGAAACAATAGTACAAGGAAGAGTTAGACCAGATCAATTTGTAGTAGATAAGAAGAACTTAACAATAATAAGAGAAGTTATTTCTCAAAAATCTAGAATGAGTATTAGATCTCAAGAAGGAGGAATAAAAGAAATACCAGTTCCTGAAGATATGAGAGAAAGACCTTGTTTAACAAAAGATCAAGTAATAATACTTGCAAAATATGGATTAGAAATAGAAAAACATTATGGAGTACCAATGGATATAGAGTGGGCTTTAGATTCTGATGAGAATAAACTTTACATATTACAAGCTAGACCTGAAACTGTATGGTCTCAAAAAGGTAAATTAAAAGAAGAGAAAATGATAATAGCTAAACCAATTTTAAAGGGTTTACCTGCTTCTCCAGGAATAGCATCAGGAAGAGCAAGAGTTATAATTGATGTAAAGGATATAGGAGAATTTCAGCATGGTGAAATCCTAGTAACTCATATGACATCTCCAGATTGGGGACCTGCTATAAGAAAAGCAAAAGCAATAGTAACTGATAGTGGAGGAATAACTTGTCATGCTGCTATAGTAAGTAGAGAACTTGGAATTCCATGTATTGTAGGAACAAATAATGCAACTTCTGTAATTAAAACAGGTCAAATTATAACTGTAGATGCTACTCATGGAGTTGTTTATGAGGGTGATGTAATACCTAAAGAGGAAAAACCTATACCTACAGCTATATCATTACCTATATCTGATCTTTATCCAGTAACAGCTACAAAAATCTACATGAATTTAGGAGAGCCTTCAGTAATAGAAAAATACAAAGATTTACCATTTGATGGAATTGGATTAATGCGTATTGAATTTATAATTGCAGACATAATAGGAGAACATCCATTATATCTAATAGAAAGAAAAGAAGAAAGAAAATTTGTAGAAAAACTTGCTGAAGGAATAGCACAAGTTGCTAGAGCTATATTTCCAAGACCTGTTATAGTAAGATTTAGTGATTTTAAAACAAATGAATATAGACAATTAAAAGGTGGAGAAAAATATGAACCTAAAGAAAACAATCCAATGATTGGATGGAGAGGAGTAAGTAGATATATATCATCAATTTATGAACCTGCTTTTAGACTTGAATGTCAAGCAATAAAGTATGTAAGAGATGTTCTTGGATTAAAAAATGTTCATGTAATGCTTCCATTTGTAAGAACAACATGGGAAGTTGAAAAATGTCTTAACATAATGAAAAGTGAAGGATTAGAAAGAAGTAGAGATTTTAAAGTATGGCTAATGGCAGAGATTCCATCAATAATATTTATGGCAGATGAATTTTCAAAACTTTGTGATGGATTTAGTATAGGAAGTAATGATTTAACTCAATTAATATTAGGAGTAGATAGAGATTCTCCTGTACTTCCATCTCAAGATCCTCGTTATTTTGATGAAAGAGATCCTGCTGTTTTAAGAGCAATTTCACATTTAATAAAAGTAGCTCATGAAAATGGAGCAACTGTAAGTATATGTGGTCAGGGACCAAGTGTATATCCTGAGCTTACAGAATTTCTTGTAAGAATGGGAATTGATAGTATAAGTGTAAATCCAGATGCTGTAATATGGACAAGAAAATTAGTTGCAAGTATAGAAAGAAAAATAATACTTGAAAAAATATCAAAAATTAATGAAAAAGAATGGAAATTAAGATTTTAATATTGAAATTATCTTTTTTCTAAATATTATTATTACTATAATCAAAATTATAATTGCTATAGTTATTGGTAGTATAATTTCACTAGTAGATTTTTCACTTATATTAATTGATGATATAATAGTTTTTGAAAGTATTCTCTCATCTTGAGTCCAAGTAATTTCAATATCTACTTTTTGTTCTCCTGGATTTACTTTATTATCTATATCAACTTCCATCATTACAATTTTCTTACTTCCACTTGGAATATCTCCAAGTAATGATGATGTAGATCCTGATATATATGGTGAAATTACTGAAATTCTAACATTTTTTGCAGTTACATTACCTAAATTATTAATTTCTATTATTAATTTTGCATTTCTAGTACCAGGGAAGACTTCTCGATCAAAGTATATTTTTTCTATAGAAAGCTCAGCTTTTTCAGATATGGATAAAGGTAATGTTGTTGAATAGTTTTCATTTCTTGTGGTTATAGTTATAGGTATTTCATAATATCCTGGTTTTGCATTTTCATCTATATCTATTAAGAAATAAACATTAATACTTCCACCTACAGATAAAAATGGTATTTTTATACGATCTGAACCAATATATGATGGCTTAATTATATTTTCTATACTTCCAAGAGTTATGCTAATATCTTGTGCTGTATAATTTCCATTATTTACTATTACACATGATGCTTTAACTACTTTATCTCCTGGAAATACAGGAGATGGAATATATATCACATTAGATATTGATATTGATGATGTCCCTTTTAATTCAAATCCTATTGTTGTAGTATATGAATATTTATTATTTAAATCATCTTCAAAATTTATATTTAAATATAAAGGTATTGCACCATAGACATTTGGTTGAATAAAAACATTTTTTTCAATTTTCCAAGATTCATTTGGTTTTAATTCTTCTTTATAATCCCATCCATCACCTACAATTATGGCTATTTGAGGAGATTGTGATGCTAAATTTGTACTAATATGTTTTGCTTCTTTTTTTCCTATATTTGTTAAAATAATAACAATTTTATTAACAGAGTTAGGAGTTAACTCATTACTTTCTGTACTAACTTTAATTATTGGTCTTGGTTCTTCTTCGCTCATTAATCCTATATTCAAAGAATCTTGATATTGTGAATTTCTTTCATCATAATAGCTCATATCAATATGTAAAGGTAAACTTCCATAGGTTTTAGGTTCTAAATATAATGATAAAGGAATTACTATTTTTTCATTTCTTAATAGTTTAGAAATAAAGAAAGAATTATTACCCATTAAAGTAAGTTGATTTGTAGCTGGATTTATTTTAATTGTTAAGTTGTAGGCATCATTACCTATATTACTTATACTTAATGTAATATTATTTATTATTCCTGGATGAATTTTTAATTCACTTACATTTAATTCCATTCTTGGTCTATCAATATCTTCAACTTTAAAACCAAAAGAAAGTGTCATTGTATATTGATTATTTCTTTGATCTTCATATGCAATATTTAGTGTAACCCCAGATCCATCTCTTACATTTAATTGAGCAAAAATATCAAAAGAAATAGTCCAATTTTCCTTTGGTTCTAAGAAATCTTTATCATATTCATTTCTATTAATGATGGTTAAATAAACATCTTGAGTTTGTATTCTTACTACAATATTTCTTGCTAATCCATCACCTTTATTAAATAATGTAAACTTTATATTATTTACATAACCTCTTGTAATTTTATTTGAGTTTATAGTAACATCTACATCAGGTTTTCCATTTATTGTTAATATAAGATTGAATTCCTCCTGAAGATATTTTCCATCCTTAATATAATTAATCTTAAGTGGAACATTATACCATCCTTTTTTACAAGATGATGAAATATCAAATTCAAAACTAAAATAAACAGTATTATTATATTCTAAAGTACCATCATATTTATCACTAATAGTAGTATAATTCTCACTTATTTCTGATACATCAATTATAGCTTCTATATTTTGACATGGAGTATTTCCAATATAAAGTAATGATACTTTACATGTACTATTTCCACCAATGTTTAGTGTTTGCCAATATACATCTTTTAATTGAAAATTATTTTCCTCACTTACTACAAATTTACAAATTGGAAGTAAAAGAATTAATAAAATAATAATGGATTTGTAATTCATATTAATCCACTCTCAATTTTAATGTTTTTAAAGCTATAGTAAGCATTAGTACTGCATATATAATAAGAACTAAAGTTTGCCATGATACATCCCATATACTTACTCCTCTTATCATTATATCTCTAAAAGCAGAGGTAAAATAGTACATTGGTGTTAAATTTGCTATAATTTTTGCAAAATAAGATAACATATCAATTGGTACAAAAGTTCCACTAAATAAAAGTGCAGGTATAAAGACAAATATAGCTGCTTGATTTGCTTGAAGTTGATTTCTTGATAATACAGAAATTAAAATACCTAATCCAAGAGATCCTATGAGAAATAAAGTAGAAATTAACATAGCATCAATTATTGAGCCTTTTATAGATACATTAAAAACATAAATTGCAACTAATAGAGTTATTAACATATTTGCTATTGTAGCTATAAAGAAAGCAATAAACTTACCAAATATTATATCAAATTTACTTATTGGTGACATTATTAATTGTTCAAATGTACCTTTTTCTTTTTCTCTACAAATAGCAATTGATATTAATGTAGTAGGAACAAGCTGAAGTACTATACCCATGACTAAAGGAGTAAATGCTTCAATATTAGTAACAGTAGGACCATAAACAGAATTATATATTATTTCAATAAAATTTCCTTGTGCTCTAAGAGAAAGCTCTTCTTGAAATTTATAAGTTACATATAGTATTGAGCTTTTTATCATACTTGATATAGTAGGTATGCTTTCATCAACTATTACAAGTAATTGAACTGATGAATTTTTAATAATTCCATATGTAAATCCATTAGGTATTATAATAACTGCAGAAACTTTTCCATCTTCTATTAATTTTCTTCCTTCTTCAATACTATTTCCATAAGCTTTTATATTTAAATCTTTAACTTTCATTATTGAATCAATTAATGTCCAGCTTAAAGCTTCTTTATCTAGATTAACAATTCCAATATTAACTTTTCCTTTTTCACCACCATAACCCATACCAAATAAAATCATTACAATTAAAGGAATCATAGCAATCATAATTAGAGATCTAGGATCTCTTCTAAATTGTTTTAATTCTTTAATAACAACTACAAATACACTCAAGGGATTTCACCTAATAATTTTATAAAAACTTCTTCAAGTGAGATATTAATTGGCTCAACTGAAATTAATTTTATATTATGACTATCTAGTAAATTAAAAATATTTGGTAATTCCTTAGAAATATCATTAAGAACTGCTCTAACTATTGTAATATCATTTTCTTTTCTTGTTTCTAATATTTTTAAAGGCAAGGAATTAATATCTCCTTTTATTTTTAATTCAATTACATCTCCACCAAAAGCTTTTCTTTTTAATTCTCTTGGACTTCCAATAGCAATTAATTTTCCTTTACTCATTAATCCAATTCTATCACAATTTTCAGCTTCATCCATATAATGTGTTGTTACTAAAATTGTTGTACCTTCTTTATTTAAATTTCTAAAATAATTCCAAAATGCTCTTCTTAATGATGGATCTACACCTGCAGTTGGTTCATCTAATATTAATAAACTAGGATTATGAATTAAAGCTACACCAAGAGCTAAACGTTGTTTCATTCCTCCACTTAATTTTCCTGCTAATCTATCTTTAAATTCACTCAATTCAAGAAAATCTAATAATTTTAAAATTCTTTCTCTTAATAAAGATCCTTTTAAACCATAAAGTTTTCCATAAAATTCCATATTTTCATAAACAGTTAAATCCTCATAAAGACTAAATCTTTGTGCCATATAACCTATTTTTCTTATTGCTTCATTTCTTTCTTCAGGAATTTTATATCCAAGAATTTTTATTGAACCTTCTGTAGGAGCCATAAGTCCACATAGCATTCTTATAGTAGTTGTTTTTCCTGCACCATTTGGACCTAAAAGTCCAAATATTTCTCCTTTATATACTTTTAAATCTAAATGATCTACAGCTATAAAATCACCAAATTTCTTTGTTAATCCTGAAATTTCAATTGCATATTCCACAAAAGAAAGAAAAAATTATAAAAATATTAATTTTTTTAACTAAAAGTGGTGAATATGAAGAGAATAAAATCTATGAATGCTTTTGAAAAATTAAAAGAAATTGGTTTAAGTGATTATGAGGCTTTAGTTTACTTAAAGCTTGTAATTGATGGACCATCAACTGCAAAAGAAATAAGTGAAAGTACTGAAGTACCATATACAAAGGTATATGAAGTTTTAGAAGGATTAGAAAGAAAAGGATGGATTGAAATAAGTCAAGGAAGACCTATGAGATTTAAAGCAAAATCTCCTTCTGAAGTTGTAGAAATTATAAAAAATGAATATCAAACTCGTTTAAATAAAATTGAAGATTTTTTAATAAATGAATTACAGCCAATATATGATGTACATTCAGCAGAAGAATCTGAAATATGGATTTTAAAATCTTCATTAGGAATTATGAATAAAATAAAAAATATGATCAAGACATTTAATAAAGAAATTTACATGGTAATAGGAAATTTTGATGTTAATATTTATTCTAGTATTATAAGTGAAATTGAAAAAATTAATATGAATAAGAACATAAAGATTCTCTTGAATGAAAAAAATTTAAACTTTTTTAGTAATATTCATAAAAGTAATGTAGTAATTAAAAAAGCATTAATTACAATACCTTTTAATGTAATATTATCAGATAAAGAAGAAGTATTATTTCATTTAACTATTGGATTAGATAAAACAAGTGAAGAAAGAAAGAATTTAGCAGTACATATACTTGATAAATCCTTAGCAAAGGTAATACGTGAATATATAGAATTCTTTTGGAAGATAAGCTAACTATTTTAATATGCAACATCCATTTATTATTTTTACATTTTTTGCATATTTTAATGTTTCATAAAGTGGATTAGCAATTCCATCATATTGCAAATCAACTGCTATTTTTTCAATTATTGGTCTATATTTTCCCTTTAATCTCATACATCCTAATGTAAGATGACCTTTAAAATTTTCTCTTGCATACATCATTACATCCTTAATACCATCTATATCTGAAAAATTATCTATTAATGTAAGTAAAGATAAAACATCTACATTTGCTCTTATAGCCATATCTATAGCTTCGTATTCTCCTTTTATTTTTCCATTATCTACTCCAATTAATACATGAGCTGCTACAATAGGAATATATTGCTTAGCTAATTTCATACAATACTCATAATCTTCCTTTAACCAATCTCCTTTGATATAATTATCTATAGTTTCTTGACTACCAATAACATCTATTAAAACTGCATCAATAATACCACTTAGTTTATCAAATTCCTTTATTAAACCAGAATGTAATTCAATAAAAATTCCTGTTTTAATTTTTCCTTCTTTTATTACATCTAAAAATTTGAATATAGGTAATCTTCCTTTTTTATCAAAACCTCCACTTATTAGTATATAATTATAACCTTTTTCTTTTGCTATAATAAATTCATTTAATAAATCTTTACTATCTTTTATCCATTTCATATTTTTTAAATATTTTCCTTTACAATGATTACACATAAGTTCACAATATCCACCAGTAATAGAAATTGTATATACTGATGGTCTATAAGCAATTATTTTATGCATTTTCAATTAGCTCCAAAAGATCATTAATTTTAAATCCTAATATTATTATGTTCTTATTTTTAATGAATTTTTCTAATTCATTTTTCAAATCATTAATAGATTTATTTTTAATAAATTCTTCTAGTTCATCTAAAGCTTCTTCTGGATAAATAAAAAAATCTCCAGATATTCTAATATTCTTTATGATATCTCCTTCTTTTTCAATACTTACTTTTAATAATTTTTCATATTTTCTTATTACTGTCTTCAAGAAATCACCTTCTATAATTCCACTCATAAGATTTATATTTATTAATAAGCTCCATAGCTAATTTTCTTTCAAATTCATTAATTTCTCCATAGAATATTTCTACATTAAAATATTTTTTAAATTCCTCAGCTAAAATTTCTGCCATTTCCTCTCTTGAAATATTATATCCTAAATCTTTTAGAGAAACTACTCTCTTAGTAATATCTTTTAATTGTTTATCTGCTAATTTCTCATATTTTATTTTTAAAGCAGAAAGAAGAGAATAATCAAAAGATAATAATAAAGTTCCATGTTGTAAAATTGCTCCATATTTTCTTGTTTGAGCACTACCAGAAATTTTTCTTCCTTCAACTTCTATATCATTTATAGGTCTAAATCTTGCATTTACTCCAATTCTTTTAAGAGCATTTATAATTGGAGTACATATTATCTTATAGCTTTCTTCAATATCAAAAGGAACATATTTACCATCATTTTTTACTATAAAGCTATATGTAAGCTCTCCTTCAGTATGAATCACTGCACCTCCTCCAGTTATTCTTCTTACAACTTCTATATTATTTTCCTTACAAAATTCTAAATTAACTTCTTCCTTAATTTCTTGAAAATAACCAATAGAAACTGCTCTTGGCCACCAACCATATAATCTTAATGTTGGTGGACTTAAATTCTCTCCAACACATTTAGTTATTGCTTCATCAATTGCCATATTATAAAAAGGATCATTTATATGAAATCTTAAGATTCTCAGCATATAGTTCCCTTCTTATTATATCAATTTCTTCTTTTTTTGGTTTTCTTGGATAGTTATAAATTGGTCCTAATGGACTTTCATTAAAATATGGTCTATTACAATTAGGACATCCCTTTGTCATAAATGCTTCTCCTTTTTCTATAATATCCTCTATAATACCTTTATTTGCTCTTATTTCTACAATTCTTCCACTATTATCATATATAAACTCATAATCTTCATTCATAAATATTAATTCTCTAGCAATTTGTAATCTTCTATATGAAGATATACTTGGTTTTTTTAAATTATATAATTCTGTTTTAGGTATAGGAGTAAAAGCAAATAAAGATGGAATAATTCCCATTTTCTTACATTTTTCTAATATATTAATAACATCACATTCTCTTTCTCCAAGTCCAACTATTATATGAGTTCCAACTTTTTCTTTTCCAAAAATTTTTAATGCTTTTCTTAATGAGTCCCAATAATAATCCCAATTTTCTTCTTTTATATAACTAAATAGTTCTTTATTTGCACAATCTATAGGTATAGTAATAATATCAATATCCATTTTTTTAAGTAATATCATTTCTTCTTCTATTAATGGAGATGTAGATATAGAAATTGGAATATTATTAATATTTGATATAAAATTAATAACTTTTGATATTATATTTCTTTCTTTAGAACATTGAATACAAATTCTTTTAAACTTATTTAATGGTTTTTTTAAAATATCTTCAATATTAAATTCAGGCCATGTAATTCTTGAAATCATATCTGATGGTTCTTTTGATTGTAAGCAAAATTTACATTTTCCTTCACATTTATTCATTATAATAAAAAAATAACCAGTTGTAGGAGGATCTTTTATAATACCTTTAATTAATCCTAATTCTATAGCAGTACCATAAGATACTCTTATTTTATCTCTTCTGCTATATTCCATAGGTATTGAAATGTATCTAGAAGAACTTCTATCATTCCTTGATTTTTTGTATATCCTGGTCTGTAATATATTCTTTCACCTCTTTCTTTCTTTGCCCATATTAAAAAAACTGCTTCTTTTTTATCTACAATAGTAAATCTTATATTTCTCCATAGTCCTTTTGATATTCTCACTTTAATTTTATTCATTTTTAATTCTTTTATTCTATCTTCAATTTCTTTATTAAATGTTAAAAATAATACTTTAACTTCTACATTTCTGTCTACAGCAGATATTAGTTCTTCTCTAATTCTTGGATAATAACTAAATCTTTCTGTTAAAATAGAAATTTCATTTTTTGCTCTTGAAATTAACTTTATTGTTTCTACTTCCATTTCCTTTAAATTCTCAATAGGTTGCCATAATTCTTCTAATCTTATACCATATTTACTTTCAACATATATTTGTTCTAGAGTATTTTGAAGTTCGCTTATTATTCTTTTTAATTCTACTAATTTTGATTCAAATTCTAATTCTTTTATTTTTAAAAATTTACTTAGAAAAATTTTTGGAGAAACAAGTACTATGGTATCTCCTATAATTTCAATAGAACCAAATTGTAATAGTCTAGAAATAGATTCTTCTAAATCTTTAGAATTAATATTAAGTTCTTCTAATAAATTCTTCTTGTTAACTTCTCCTTTTTTTAGTATGTATTCATAAATTTTTATATCTAAATCTGAAAAACCAATTTGTTTTAATTTTTCTATTTCCATTACATCACCTTATATTTCTATAAGCTCTTCTATTCTTATTATACCTTTAAGTGATGATATTTTATTTAGTAATGATTTTACTTCAGATAAATTATTTACATTAAAGAAAGCAACAATATCAAATCTTCCAAAAGTAGGAAATACATCTAATACTTCTGGCATTTTTTCAATTTCATTAACTATATCAAGAACTGAAGTTTTATCAGCATTTATTAATACAACTAAATGCATTTTTCTCACCTATAATATTGTTTCAATTAAAGTCTCAGTAGAAATAACACCAGGAATTTTTGCTATTTCATAAACAGCAATTCCTAATTTTTCTAATCCCTGTGTTTCATATTCTACTACTATATCGCAACTTCCTAAAACTTCAAATGCTCTTTTTACACCTTTCATGTTTTTTATTATATTTATTACTTCTGAAGATTTTCCAGGATGGCAATATACTAAAATACATGCTAATACCACTTTCATCACCTTAAACTCATTAATAATTTATAAAATGGATGATCCTTTTCTACTTTTCCTCCCTTAAGTTTTTCTCCATAGGCTTTTATTCCTTCAATAATTGCTAATGGCTCAAATACATAGCTAGCTGCTCTTAATGGTCCATAAATTATAAAATCTGCATTAGCTAATTGCAACATAGTAGATAATGCAATATTAATACTTCTTGCTATAGTTTTATTTACTTTTTTACTAGTAAGTAATTGATATGCAATATTAGAAGGTGCACATCCTGCAGGAAGATTAAGTTCTTTTTTTATTAATTTTATAGATTCAAATGCTAACCATGTACTTGTAATATCTAGAATTCCAACATCTACTGCTATTTCTTTTATATTTGCTTTTTTACATTTTTCTAGTAAACAATCTCTTATAAGAGAAATTTTTTCTTCAGGATATATTGCTGATGGATCAATTGCTTGAATAATTGCATATTCTATACCATATTCCTTTATTTTTTCAAGTTCATAATCCGTAGTATTAGGAGTAATTGCATTTACTCCACATTTAATACCTAATTCTTTTGCTTTTTTATATCCTGCAATTCTTGTTTCTTCATTTAATCCTCCTATAAATATTGGATCTTTAGTTAGATCTTGCAAAATTTCAATATAATTTTCCATAGCAATAGGAGTTTCAGCAATTACATCTAAAGCATGATTAATACCTGTTTTTTCTTTTAGTATTTTTACTTTTTTTAATTCTCTTTTCAGAGCATTTTCATTTATTATTCCTTTTTTATGATCTATAACTTTTTTATCTCCTTTATAAAATAAGCTACCTATAAGTAAGAATTTAGAAAATATATTACTCATGACTTAATACCTCTTTTAAAGCAATTACCATATTTTTAAGTTTTGAAAAAGCTATATCACGAGTAAATGGTCTTAAGCCACAATCTGGATGGATAAAAGCTATATTTTCTTGACCATAAGTTTCAAAACCTTTTTTTATTATTTTCTTTATAGATTCTACACTATCAATCCTACTTTCCATTGTGCTTACACATCCTAATCCTATTTTCTTAGAGTAATCTTCTATAATTTTTCTTTCAACAATATCAAAATTACTTATATTATCTTTAAAGGAAAAAGATAATACATCTATATTTTCAATTTTTACAATTTCTTTAAATGATTTTCTTAAGTTTCCACATACATGTATAGATTTTATTCCTTTTATATCAGAAAATATTCTTTCAATAAACTTTTTTCCTATATCAATAGGTGCACCTATAGAAAAACTTGGTTCATCTACTTGAAAATATTTTACTCCTACTTTTTTGTATATAATTTCAATTTCTACTGCTAATGCTTCTGAAATATCTTCATATAATCTTAAATCTCTAAATCCTGAATAAGGAGCATCTGGAGAAAGTTCAGAAAAGAATATCATAGTTATAGGTCCAGTAATAATAGCTTTTAATTCTGCTTTTCCATAAGATAATTTTTTAGCAAATAATAAATCTTCTACTAATGGAGTTTCTTCAGGTGGTTTTATTTTTCCTATAATTTCAGTTTTTTCATTTTCTACTTTAAATCCAGGTATATGATCAGAAAAATATGAAATCATATCTTTTCTTGTTTGACCATCACTTATTATTTCAATTCCTGCATTTATTTGATCTTCTACAGCAATTTTAATTGCTTCTATATCCTTACCAACTACAGGATAACTACCAATAACTGTTGTTTTTATCATTTTATCACCCAGTTATTAGCTATTCTTACAGCATCATTAGCATCTTTACCATAAGCATCTGCTCCTATTTTTTTAGCAATTTCTTCATTTACAGCAACTCCTCCAATCATTATTTTTAGCTTATTAGATATTTTACGTGCTATTGATATTATTTTTTCTGCTTTTTCAATATCTGAAGTTAATAAAATAGAAAGAGCTAGTATGTCTACTTTATTTTCTCTTAGTATTTTTTCTACTAACTCTGGACTAATATTAATACCAATATCTATTACTTTAAAATTGTTAGCAATAAGCATAGCAGAAACAATAGATTTTCCTATATCATGAGGACCTAGTGATCCAATTGCTACTACTGCCTTATAGTTTCTTTCTTCACTTTTACTAATTAATGGTAAAATTAAGTTAAGAGAAGTTTTTGCAGCATTTGCTGCTCTTATAACTTCAGGAAGGAATAATTCTCCTTTATCAAATAATTCTCCAACATATCTTAATCCCTCAGTTATAGCATTAATAATTTCATTAATACTTATCCCCATATTAAGAGATTTTTCAGTTAATAGTTTAGATTTTTTTGAATCTTGTTCAATTATTGATTTTTTAAGTTCTTCTAAAATATCCATGATTATCACACATATACGAAAACTTTTAGACTTCCTAATATATATCAATTTTTTCGTTAAGTGAAAGATTATGCAAAAAGAAAAAGATAGATATGTAGTAATTACTACAATTGGTCCAAATAGACCAGGATTAATGTCTGAAATTTCTTCTGTTATATCAGAATTTGGATGTAATATTGAAGATTTAGATCAAGTAGTAATGAAGAGAAATATATTTGTACTATCTATGCTTGTAAACATACCTATTAATGTTAATATAGATAAATTAAGAGAAAAGATGAGTAAAATATGTAATGAAATTGGACTTGAGGTGTTTTTCTATTATGCTTGAGGATAATAAAATGGTAATAACAGTTGTAGGAAAAGATAGACCAGGCATAGTAGCTAATGTAAGTGGTGTACTTGCTAGATTTCATGTTAATATACTTAAAACAAGAGCTACTACAATATTTTCAGATTTATTTGTGATAATATTAGCAGTAGATACAAGTGTATCATTAGTAAGAAAAGATGTATTAATAAATATATTGAAGAAAAGTTGTGAAGATGTTGGTCTTGCTATTGCTATAGAGTCATTTCAAAGCTATAAATATGATAAAAAATTAGTAGTATTTGATCTTGATGGAACACTTATTGAACAAGAAGTAATTGATGAGCTTGCAAAAGCAGCAGGTGTTGGTGAAGAAGTTAAAAGAATAACAAAAATGGCAATGGAAGGAAAGATAAATTATTTAGAAGCATTAAAAGCAAGAGTAAAATTACTAAAAGGTCTACATGTAAATGTACTAGAAAAAATAAAATCATCTACTATTATAAATCCTAGTGTAAAAGAATTAGTATCAAAATTAAAAGAATTAGGATTTAAAATAGGAATTGTAACTGGAAGTTTTGATTTTATTTCTAATTATGTTGGAAAAATAATAGGAGCAGATTATGTATTTTGTAATAAGCTTATTATTAAAGATGGATATTTAACAGGAGAAGTTGAAGGTGAAATAATAAGTCCAGAAGCTAAATTAAATGCAATAAAGAAAATAGCTAAAGAATTAGGTATAGGATTAGAATCATGTGTTGCTATTGGAGATGGTGCAAATGATCTCTTTATGATAGAAAATGTAGGATTAGGAATTGGCTATAAGCCAAAGCTTATTGTAAAGGAAAGATCTCATGGATTAATAAATACTGATGATATTAGAGTACTATTAGCATTAATGGGATGTATAGAACTAAAAAAAGATATAGTTAAACGTTTAGAAAGAATATGATAAAAATGTCTGAGGAATATGATGAAGAACTTGAAAAAATAAAATTAAAAAAGCTTAAAGAATTAATAAGTAAGAAAAGAAATATTATAAAAAAAGAGGAGATGAAAATGGAAAAAAGCTATATTGAATTAGGAGATGAAAATTTTGATTCTGTTGTAAATACATCTGATAAGCTTGTTGTTGTAGACTTCTGGGCTCCATGGTGTGGTCCATGTAATATAATGGCACCAATATTTGAAAGACTTGCTGAAAAGTATAAAGGAAAAGTACTAATGGTAAAAGTAAATGTTGATGAAAATATTATAATTCCTCAAAGATTTAACATATATGGAATACCTACATTTGTATTTATAAAAAATGGAAAAGAAATTAAAAGAATTGTAGGAGCTGTAAGAGAAGAAGTTCTTGAGAGAGAAATTCTTAATAATCTATAAGGTGAAATAAGTGAGATTTATTGATTCTCATACACATACATATCTTAGAGGACCTGAAGATTTAGAACTTATGGCAGTTTCTGGTATAGAAGAAGTAGTAGTATGCTCTTTTTTACCATTTAGACCTTATGGTTTTTCAACAATGTATGATTTATTTAAATGGTTAATTGAAAATGAAACTTATAGACTTTATAATTATGGAATACATAGCAAAATTGCTATTGGAATACATCCAAGAGCCATACCAGAATCAGAAGTAAAAATGGTTATAGATTATATACTTACATTATTTGATCGTGAAAAAGCCTCAGCATTAGGAGAAGTAGGATTAGAAACTGGAAGTAAAGAAGAAGAAGATGTATTTATTCAGCAATTAAGAGTATCAAATGAGTACTTAGTACCAGTTATAATTCATACACCTAGACAAAATAAGCAAAAAATTTTAGAAAAAATAATATCCATATTAGATTCTGAGAATGTAGATTTTTCAAGAGTTATAATAGATCATTTAACACCAGATTTAGTAGAAAAAGTAAGATCAGTAGGTGCTATAGCGGGTTTAACTGTTCAGCCAGGAAAATTAACACCTAAAGATGTTTATGATGTAATTACAAAATATGGTCCCGAAGGAATTGTTATAAATAGTGATATTGGTTTTAATCCATCAGATCCTTTAGCTCTTCCAAGAACAGCTTATTATTTAAGTAAGGAAGGTATAAGTGGAGGAGATATTCAAAAAATAATGTATTCTAATATACGTAATCTTTTTCGTACTTAAAATTAAAAGCGATAGATTTTTATTCTAATAAAAATAAAGATTCATTTTATGAATAATAAGATAAGTGAAATTATTGAACTTTCTAATAAATATTTATCAAGAATGTATAAAAGATATTATCCTTTTGTACCTGAAAGAGCTGAAGGAGATATTATTTATTCAATAGATGGAGAAGCTTATATTGATCTTTATGGTGGAATTGCTATAACAAGTATTGGATGGTCTCATCCTCGTATTATAAAAGCAATAGAAGAACAATTACATAAATTTATTCATATACCATCTATTTACTATCTTGAGCATACTGCAAGACTTGCAAAAAAATTAGCTATGTTATCACCTGGAAAGGCTTTAACAAAATGCTTCTTTTTAAATAGTGGTTCTGAAGCTAATGAGACAGCTATAGCAATAGCAAAACGTATAAAAAAAGCTCCATATATACTTGCACTTCATAGATCTTTTCATGGTAGAACTTATTATGCTGTTAGTGTAACTGGACAATATAATTGGAAAATTGGTATTGCTCCATTTGCTCCTGTAGTATTTGCACCTGAACCTTATTGTTATAGATGTCCATTAGGACATAAAGAATATCCAGATTGTGGATTAGCATGTGCTAAATATATAGAAAATATAATAAAATGTGAAGTTGGGGAGACAATAGCAGCTTTTATAGCAGAACCTATAATGGCAAATGGTGGAATTATTGTTCCACCTAAAGATTACTTTAAAGAAGTTAAGAATATACTTGAAAAATATTCAATTATTTTCATATGTGATGAAGTACAAACAGGAAATGGAAGAACAGGAAAACTTTGGGGTATTGAAAACTATGATGTAATACCTGATATAATGACAACATCAAAAGCTATAGCAAATGGTCTTCCTTTATCTGTTACTATGTACAAAGAAGAATTTGATTCTTATTTAAATCCAGGAGAACATTTTTCTACACTTGGTGGAAATGCTCTTGCTTGTATTGCTGCTGAAATTGTTCTTGATGAGCTTTTAGGAGGTATAATTAAGGAAGTAAATGAAAAAGGAGAATATTTTAAGAAAAGATTAGAAGAACTTAAGGAAAAATATGAAGTTATTGGGGATGTAAGAGGAAGAGGATTACTTATTGGAATTGAATTTGTAAAAAACAAAAAAACAAAAGAATATGGAAGAGAAGAAGCTATGAGATTTCTTAATGAGACGTGGAAACGAAAAATTTTAGTTGGAATAGGAGGAATTGAAGGAAATATTATAAGAATTGAACCTCCACTTACTATTAGAAAAGAGAATATAGATTATGCCATAGAAGTATTTGATGAAATATTAAAAAATTTTTAACGTTCTCTTTTTCCTTCAATAAATTCTTCAAAAGCTCTTTTTGCTACTTCATATGGCATTTGTTCTGGAGGATGTTTAAATGCAAATGCTGATACACTTATAAGAGGACCTGCAATTCCTCTATCAAGTGCAATTTTACATGCTCTAATCACATCAATAACTACACCTGCACTATTTGGAGCATCCCATACATCAAGTTTAACATCAATTTGAACAGGAGTATTTCCAAAATATTCTCCTTTTATATAGATATAGCAAATTTTTTTATTTTCAAGAAATGGAACATAATCTGATGGTCCTATTCTTAGTGGAACATTATATGGAATCATTGCCTGTACAGCAGAAGTCTTACTAATTCTTTTTGATACTAAACGTTCTTCTTCTAACATATTAAGAAAATCTGTATCTCCTCCTATATTCAATTGATAACTTTCTAAAACTCTTACACCTCTATCTACTAAAAGCTTTACAAGAGTTTTATGAAGAACTGTAGCTCCAATTTGACTCATAACATCATCTCCTGCAACAGGTAAACCATTTTCAAAAAATCTTTTTTGCCATTCTGGATCTGATGCTATAAAAACTGGTATACAGTTTACAAAAGCACATTTTGCTTTAATTGCTTGTTCAGCATAAAATCTTGTAGCTTTTTCAGAACCTACAGGTAAGTAGTTAACTACAATTTCTGCACCAGAATTTCTTAGCTCTTCTGCAACATCAACAACATCATCATTACTTACTTTTATAACATCCTTTAAATATTTTCCAATTCCATCTAGTAATGGACCTCTTTTGACCTTTACACCTAGTTTTGGAACTTCACAAAATTTTCTTGTATTATTTGGTTTAGAAAATATAGCTTCTGATAAATCCTTTCCTACTTTATTAGTGTCTACATCAAATGCTGCTACAAATTCAATATCTCTTATATGATAATCTCCTAAACGTGGATGTAAAATTCCTGGAATTTCTTCATTCTCTTTTACGTTTCTATAATAAAAAACTCCTTGAACTAATGCTGATGCACAATTACCAACACCTATTATAGCAACTTTAATTCCCAAGTTTTCACCTCAAATAAGTTTTACAATTATAAAACTAAATATGAAGTATAATAAATACTTTATTTAAAAATAAAACAGAAAGCTTAATAAACTAGTTATTCTTTCCTACTTGAAGAATATGTATAAAAATTATGTTAAAGCTGCATTAGCACTTGAAGATGGAACATATGTAGAAGGTAAGGCTTTTGGTGCAGAAAAAAATGCCATAGGAGAAATTGTATTTTGTACAAGTATGACTGGATATACTGAAGCAATAACAGATCCAAGTTATAAGGGACAAATACTAATGTTTACATATCCACTAATTGGAAATTATGGTATTTGTAAAGAAGATTTTGAAAGTGATTCTGTTAAAATTGAAGGACTTGTTGTTAGAGAATTATGTAGAGAACCAAGTAATTATAGAAGTCAAATGAGTTTAGAAGAATTATTAAAATCTTATGATGTGCCAGGAATAGAAGGTGTAGATACAAGAATGCTAACAAGAAAAATAAGAATATATGGATCAATGAAAGCAGCAATTGGTATTGATGTAGAAAAAGAAAAACTAATAAAAATGGCAAGAGATCAGCCTTTTATAAGTGAAATAGATCTTGTTGATAAGGTATGTGTAAAAGAACCAAAAAGAATTGATGTAAAAGGAAAATATGAAGTTATTTTAATTGATTGTGGTGTAAAAGCAAGTATTATAAGACAATTAATAAAAAGAGAAATTAATTTAACAATTGTTCCATATAATTTTCCTGCTAATAAAATCTTAGAAATGAATCCTGATGGTGTATTTATATCTAATGGTCCTGGAGATCCTGCTAGAGTTAAAGAAACTATAGAGACAATAAGAAATCTCATAGGAAAATTACCATTAGCTGGTATTTGTTTAGGTCATCAACTTATAGCTTTAGCTTTTAAAGCTAAAACATTTAAATTAAAATTTGGACATCATGGAAGTAATCAACCTGTAAAAGATTTTAAAACTGGAAGAGTATTTATTTCAAGTCAAAATCATAATTTTAGTGTTGATGAAAAAACTCTTCCAAAGGGATTAGAAGTTACTCAAATAAATTTAAATGATCATACTGTAGAAGGTTTAGAACATAAAGATATGCCTATTATTACTGTTCAATATCATCCTGAAGCTGGACCTGGTCCACATGACACTTATTTCTTCTTTGATAGATTTCTAGATCTACTGAGGGAGTATTAATGCCAAAAAGAGAAGATATAAAGAAAATAATGGTAATAGGTTCTGGGCCAATAATAATAGCTCAAGCAGCTGAATTTGATTATTCAGGAAGTCAAGCATGTAAAGCTCTAAGAGAAGAAGGCTATAAAGTTATACTTGTAAATTCAAATCCAGCAACAATAATGACAGATCCAACAATGGCAGATGTTATTTATATAGAGCCTCTTGATGCTGAAATTGTTGCAAAAATAATAGAAAAAGAAAGACCAGATGCACTTTTACCAACTTTAGGAGGTCAAACTGCATTAAATATTGCTATTCAACTTGATGAAATGGGAGTATTAGAAAAGTATGGTGTTGAACTTATAGGTGCAAGTGCAGATGCAATAAGAAGAGCATCTAATAGAGATTTATTTAAAAAATGTATGCTTGAAATAGGATTAGAAGTTCCAAAAAGTAAAGCTGTTTATAATGTTGAAGAAGCATTAGAATTTGCTGAAGAAATAGGTTATCCTGTTATTGTACGTGTAGCATTTACATTAGGAGGAACAGGAGGAGGAATTGCATATAATAAAGAAGAATTAAAGAAAATTGTTGAAAGAGGAATAAAATTATCTTTAATAGGACAAGTATTAGTTGAAGAAAGTGTTATAGGATGGAAGGAATTTGAATTAGAAGTTATGAGAGATAAAGCAGATAATGTTGTAATAGTTTGTCCAATTGAAAACTTTGATCCAATGGGAATACATACTGGAGATAGTATTACTGTTGCTCCTGCTCAAACATTAACAGATTATGAATATCAAAAATTAAGAGATGCTGCAATAAAAGTAATAAGAAAAATAGGTGTAGAAACTGGAGGAAGTAATATTCAATTTGCTGTAAATCCAGAAAATGGAAAAATTCTTGTAATAGAAATGAATCCAAGAGTAAGTAGATCTTCTGCTCTTGCTTCTAAGGCTACAGGTTTTCCAATAGCAAAAATTGCTGCAAAATTAGCAGTAGGATATACATTAGATGAAATTCCTAATGATATTACAAAAGAAACTATGGCAAGTTTTGAACCAACTATAGATTATGTTGTAGTAAAAATACCAAGATTTGCTTTTGAAAAATTCCCAACAGCTGATCCTATACTTGGTACTCAAATGAAAAGTGTTGGAGAAGTAATGGCCATAGGAAGAACTTTTGAAGAAGCATTACAAAAAGCTATAAGAAGTCTTGAAATTGGAAGATATGGACTTGGAGCTGATGGAAAAGATAAGAAGCCAAGTAGAGAAGAAATAATATATAAGCTTAGATTTCCACAACATGATAGAATATTCTATATAAAATATGCATTTGAGCAAGGATTTACAGTAGATGAAGTTTATAAATTAACCTATATTGATCCTTGGTTTTTAAATAAAATTAAGAAACTTGTTGAATTTGAAAAAATGTTAAAGGAATTAGCAAAGAAGTATAAATTTGAAGAGGTTCCTGAGGAAATAATAAAAGAAGCAAAAAGACTTGGTTATTCTGATAAGCAATTAGCACATATATTTGGTATAAGTGATAGAGAAGTAAGAGAAATAAGAAAATCAAAAGGAATAATTCCAGTATACAAAATGGTAGATACATGTGCAGCAGAATTTGAAGCAAAAACACCTTATTACTATTCAACATATGAAGATGAAAATGAGGCTATTCCAACTAAAAGAAGAAAAATTATGATATTAGGTTCAGGACCAAATAGAATAGGACAAGGAATTGAATTTGATTATTGTTGTGTTCATGCAGTTTTAAGCTTAAAAGAAGAAAATTATGAGACAATAATGGTAAACTGTAATCCTGAAACTGTTTCTACAGATTATGATACTTCTGATAGACTTTATTTTGAGCCTATTACTGTTGAAGATGTAATGAATATATATGAAAATGAAAAACCAGAAGGTATATTAGTTCAATTTGGAGGTCAAACACCACTTAATATAGCAAAAGAATTAGAAGAACATGATGCTAAAATCTTAGGAACTTCAGTAGATTCTATTGATATAGCAGAAGATAGAGAAAGATTTAGTAAATTAATGAAAGAATTGGGAATTCCACAACCAGATCATGGAATAGCTCGTAGTTTAGAAGAAGCTATAGAAGTTGCAAGAAAAATTGGCTATCCAGTACTAATAAGACCAAGTTATGTACTAGGAGGAAGAGCTATGGAAATTATTTATGATGAAGAAATGTTAAAAGAAAGAATTACTGAAGCTTTTGATGTAAGTCCAGAAAAACCTATTTTAATAGATAAATTCCTTGATCATGCAATAGAAGTTGAAGTTGATGCACTTTGTGATGGTGAAGATGTTTTTATAGGAGGTATAATGGAACACATAGAAGAAGCAGGAGTTCATAGTGGAGATTCTGCTTGTGTTCTTCCTCCCATTTCACTTCCTAAAGAGATAATAGATAAGATAATTGAATATACAAGAAAAATTGCATTAGCTTTAAAAGTAATAGGATTAATTAATATTCAATATGCAGTAAAGAATAATACAGTGTATGTACTTGAAGCAAATCCAAGAGCAAGTAGAACAGTTCCTTTTGTAAGTAAAGCAACTGGAATTCCATTAGCAAAAATTGCTGCAAAATTAATAATTGGTAAGAAATTAAAAGAATTAGGATTAAAGGAAAATATATTTCCAAAACATATTTCTGTAAAAGAGAGTGTATTTCCATTCTCAAAACTACCTGGTGTTGATCCTGTTCTTGGACCAGAAATGAAATCTACAGGAGAAGTTATGGGAATAGATTATGATTTTGGTTTAGCATATTATAAAGCAGAACTTGCTGCTGGAATGAGATTACCAACAAAAGGAAGTATATTAATAAGTGTAAGAGATGAAGATAAACCTGCTATTGTTAATATAGCACGTGAATTTGAAAAACTTGGATTTAAGATTTATGCAACTTCAGGAACTGCAAAATTCTTAAAAGCTCATGGAGTAAATGCTGAAGTTGTATTGAAAGTAAGTGAAGGAAGACCAAATGTTATTGATATGATGATTAATCAGAAATTTGATTTAATAATAAATACTCCAAGTGGAAAAAGAGGAAAAACAGATGGATATTTAATAAGAAGAACTGCAGTAGAAAGAAATATTCCATATATAACTACTATACCAGGAGCTCTTGCAGCACTTAATGCAATAAAAGCAATAAGAAATGGTAAGTTAACAGTTAAATCACTAAAAGAATATTATGATGATGATCGTAAGACTTAATTAAAAAATTTTTATTACTATTTTATAGCAATGAAGAATGCTGGTATTACAGATTGATGAAGAATGACATCAGATCTGAGCTTTTAGCTACATTTTTTCTAGTGTACTAATTCCAAGTATAGATAACACATTTTCAAGTACAATTTTTACAGCTTTTACTAATTTTATTCTTGCATTTCTTAATCCCTTATCTTCAGCTTTTAGTACTGGTAAATTATCATAAAATAAGTTAAATATTGATGTTAGATCATTTGCATATTCTGCTATAATTTCAGGTCTTAATTCTTCTGCTGCATCTTTTATTACTTTTGGAAATAATGAAAGCTTCATTATAATTTGCTTCTCATAATCACTACTTAAAGCCTCATAATTTGCTTCTTCCTCCTCTTTTTCAACTTTTGCAATTATATTACATGCTCTTACATATCCGTATTGAATAAATGGACCACTATTTTTCTCAAAATCTAAAACTCTCTCCCATGTAAATACTATTGGTTTATTTGGAGAAATTGAAATTAATGCATATCTTACTGCTCCTATTCCAATAATTTCTGCAATTCTTTTTCTTTCTTCCTCATTAGAAATTCTTTTAGATACTTCATAATATGCTCTTCTTATTGCTTCATCTATTACTTCATCTAAAGTTATATAACGTCCTCTTCTTCCTGACATTTTAATTCCTGGTAAATGAACAAGTTCATATCCAAAATGAATTAATCTTTCTGCTAAACTTCCTAAATTAAGAGCATATAGTGCAAGTTTTAATTGAATTTGAGGAATTCTTTGTTCTATTGAAATTACATTTATAACTTTATCTGCTTTTTGAAATTTCCAAATTGTATATGCAATATCTCTTGTAGTATAGAGAGTAGTTCCATCTGATCTTTTTAATACTAATGGAGGTACTTCTTTTACTCCAAGTTTTAATTTAAATTTATCTAATATTGCATTACAATCAAGAATCATTGTACCTCTATCAATTTTTCCAAATTCAGTTCTCATTAATTTATTTACTATATCTTCTGTAGCATTACTCCAACAGGTTATTTCACTTTCCCAATCCCAGCTATCAAATCTTACTCCTATTCTATCTAATGTCTCCTTAAATCCTGAAATTACTAATTCACATAATTCTCTTATGATTTTTACAGCTTCTTCTTCTCTTCTTTCATATTTTCTTAATAATTCTGAAATTTCCTCTTCAGGATTTTTAGACTTATATATTTCATTAACTAATTCATCAAAAATTTTCTCATTTTTTAATCTTAACTCATTTGCAATAGAAATCCATTCATCTAATTCTCTTATTTTTTCTCTTACTTTTTCTTCATCACTTATTTTATTAATTTCTTCTTTTAATTTCTTTATATTGATTATACAATTAGTAGCAGCATAAATATATCCTATAAAGTGATCTTTTTTTCCTTCTACTTTTCTAATTTTTGAATATCCATATGCTGCTTGAGCTACTTGAAGACCAACATCATCTATATAAAAATGTCTTTTTACTTCATATCCTGCTTTTTCTAATATATTTGAAAGAACATCTCCAATGATTGCATTTCTTGCACTACCAATATGTATAGGATGAACTGGATTTACACTTGTATGTTCTACAATAACTCTAATACCTTTTTTATCTAAATTTCCATAATTTCTTCCTAAAGAAATAATAGATTCAATAACAATTTTTGAGTATTTTTTATAATTAATAAAAAAGTTTACATAACCTCCAATTGCTTCTACTTTTTCTACAATATTTTTTTCATAAGAGTTTATTTTTGAGGCAATAATTTTTGAAAAATCCTCAGGATTTTTTCCATACTTTTTTGCAATATTAAAAACTGGAAAGCTTAAATCACCATATTTAGGTGATGGTGGAAATTCAAATTTTATTTCTTCTTTTATTTCTTCTTCACTAAGTGCTTTTTCTATTAAACTTTTGCATTCCTCCTCAAAAATATAATAGGGATAATTTTTCATCATGATTCTCATTTTAAAATAAGTAATCTAATAAATATTTCTCTTTAGTTCTTGGAAAATTTATAGAATGTTAATTCATGAAGAAATCTTTTGAAGAAATTATAAATGATGCTTTTAAAGAGATTCCTTTGTTTTTAAATCTTAATAAAAAATTCATGATATTAATAAAAAATTTAGTGAATGAGTACCAATCCATATAATGCTGCACAAGGTATTAATCTCATATCTTTTGATGAACTTATGGTATAAATTGGCCAACCAGCCTTTTTTACTGTAGCAAATACATCTATACCAGCAGCTTCCATTGCAGGTCTTGCTCTTAAAGGATATCTACATTTACCTGTTTTAAGAGCATCACATTCTAAATGCTTTGATAGACAAAGAGAACACTCCCCAGCAGCAAAACCTAAAGCAAAGTAGTATCCCATATTATAAGCTTCACTTTCTACAAGATTTACAATCTCTCTAAGTTTAAGTTCATGAGGTACATGTCTTTTAGTCCATTCTGGCCCAGCTAGATCCTCAACAGGTGTTTTTAATCTAATGAGAATTGTAAACTTATATTTTCTTATAATTCTTCTTGTTACACTTGGTACAAGCTTAAGATGTGGTGGACACATTATACTACTTCCATACCAACGACATGGAGGATACATACATTTTAATCTAGCTCTTTCATCTACTACAATATCTTTTGTATCTATTATTTTAGCCTCACATCCTTGCTCTTCAACAAGCTTCACAAGTTTTTTAAGATCTGTAATTAATTTTTCAAGTTCATCAGTTTTTTGATTACTTTCAGTCAAAATATTATCCATTTTTATATCCCCCAATATTTGATTTTTCTCATACTAAAAAATAGATTTTCATTATAATAATCATAACTTACTTATGTATAAATATTTATAGTCATTTTTATCTCAATATAAATGATGAGTCATGGTTAAAAAAAAAATTCCATTAACAAGAATGATTGCAATGACTATTGGATTAACAGGATTAGGTGTTGTATTATCTCCATTCTTCATTCCAATAGGTCCAATTAAAGCATATCCTTTTCAACATATGATAAATATTATAGCTGGAATATTACTTGGCCCATTTTGGGCAGCAAGTATTGCAACTCTTGTTGGTATAATTCGAAATATGCTAGGACTTGGAACACTTTTTGCTTTTCCAGGAGGAATTCCTGGTGGTTTAGTAGTTGGAATTCTTTATCATTATTTGAAAATAAAAAGAGATATTGTAGCTTTTAGTGAAAATATTGGTACAACTGTAATAGGTGCAACTCTTGCTTATTATTTATTAGTTCCAGCTATAGGAGTAAGTGTTCCTCCTGTAATGGGAATTTCTGGAGTTTGGGCACTTTGGATTATGTTTGAAGTAAGCTGTGGACCTGGTGCTATTATAGGATATATAGTCATAAAAACATTAAGAAAGATAGGCATTACTGAATATTTTACTTCTAGTTGAATAAAAGTGATGATAATTTGATACTTAACATGAAGACACAAATTTTTTTATTAATTATTTCTTTCATTAGTTCTATTATTAGGACAAAAAAGAAAATAGAAAAATTCATGGGATTTGAAAATTTTATAATTATCTTTCATTATGTAAAACATTTACAATTGAAGACTCTATCTTTTAAGGCAGAAAGAAAATCGAATAAAATACTAAGGAAATTCATTATAATAAAAAAGAATAATACTAAAAGTGATTAAAATGAGTAATTTACTACAGATATTAAAATGGCATAAGAAAGATACATATATTCATAGACTAGATCCTAGAACAAAAATTATTTGGTGTTTATTAACTATTGCCTTCTCAATTATATCATTGACAATAGAAACACAATTAATAATTCTTACTATGATAATAATTTTCATGGTAATAGCTAAAAGTCTTACAAGATTTATAAGAGCTTTATGGTCTATTTTTCCTTTGATTCTATTAATAGTAGCTCTTAATTATATATATTTAGGACTTTATTATACTATTGTTACATCATTGCGTCTTATAAATATATTAACTGCTTTTTCAGCATTTTCATTATCTACAAATCCTGATGATTTGAGTGCAGCACTAATTAAATTTAGACTTCCATATAGTTTTGCATTAATGTTAGTTGCATCAATTCATTATTCTGTTATTCTAAATAAGGATTTTTCAAATATTATTGATGCATATAAAGCTAGGGGTTTTGAATTTGAAGGCTCATTTATTAAAAAAATTAAAAATTATGCCATAATTCTAGTACCTCTTATAGTATGCACTATAAATAGGTCTCTTAAACTTGCAGAAGCTATGGAGGCTAGAGGATTTAATCCAAAGTCAAAAAGAACTTATTATAATGAACTATCCTTTAATAAAAATGATTTTCTTTTCTTATTAGTTTCTTTTTTATTTTTCTTATCAATATTGTTTATTTCCAATATGTTTAGATTTTAGTAGTTTTATGCTTTCCATGATCATGAGATTTTTCTATTCTATTTAAAATATTGATGACTTCATAATGTTTTACAACTGAAAGCCTCGTCATAAATGGCGGGAATAAAGAGAAAAGCTTGTAGGATCTCCTTGTTTCAATTGTTTTTAAAGATGGTAATTGGAAACTGTGGTTGTCCCTAAGCACTTGGATGCGGGATTGGCAATCATTTAAACAAGTTGAGATTTGGAGATGATCTCCTGAATGCCCTTCAAATGACAGATGTAAGCCCAAATAGATGAGGGGAACCTTCGCCCTTTAGGGCGAGAGGAAGTCAGATAAACATGAAAATTACAGTCTATAAACTTGAAAGACTCTATTTAAAGTAGATTACTTCTTTTTTAATTTCTTTATTAAAATTATATTTCTACATTTGTCAATTATGATAGTAGAAGATGGCTGGCTTATCTTTAGGTTACAGAGGCTTATCACATGAGTGCTAAATAGAAATACTAATAAATGTGAGGTTTATAAATTTAAAGTAATGAAGACGATTTTATTTATCTGTGTTGAGAATAGCTTCAGAAGTCAGATTGCTGAAGCTTACTTTAATAAGTATGCACCTGAGGGTTGGATTGCCATAAGTGCAGGTATAAAGCCAGCTGAAAGTGTACATCCCAATGCTATAAAACTTATGCTTGAAGAAAATATAGATATAAGTCATAAAAAACCAAAAATAATTAGTAAGGAACTTCAGGAAAAAGCTGAAATTGCTATTATTGTATGTAGTGGTGATTTATGTCCAGTACTTCATATGAAGCATATTGAGAAGTGGAATATACCAGATCCAGCTCAAATGTCATTAGAAGAAGCTAGAATTATTAGGGATAATATAAAAGCTAAGGTTTTAGATTTAATTGAAAGATTAAAACAAGAAAAGATATAAATTATTTTTAACTCTTTAATTTTCCTAAACTATTGTTTATGAATATAATATCTTATTATGCAAAACCTTTACTAGATTGTTTATTTTGATATTTTCTTTTGTATATACAGATATATTTCACAAAATTTTGGTGCAATTTCATTAGCATTTATCCTTCTTAGAGCTATTTCTCTTGTAATCTCACTTACAGCAAAGGTTTCCTCATATATTTGGATTTACATCTATTATGTAAAATCTTATTTAAGAAATATTCTGAATTCTTAACAATGAAAACTTGTATAATGAGAAATTTTATTTATATTTAATTGGCGGGCCCGCTGGGATTTGAACCCAGGATCTCAGGCTCCGCAGGCTTACGCGATTAATCTCTGCGTCCTAGTCCATGCTAGACGACGGGCCCATAAAATTAGTTTTCAGAAGCATATAATATACTTATTGATAATTTTTCTAAAAATTTATCACTCTGAATCTACTATATCAACTACAAAAGTATTTTAAATAGAAAGAACTAGTAAATCCTGAGAATTACTTTAATAATCTTCTTAAAAAGGGTGATTATGTGGAAAAAGAAAGAAAGTGTTCAATAAGGAATTGTGAAAATAATGCTATAAGATCACTTTCCCCAATATATTCTAAGATTCTAATAAAAGCTGGATTTTCATTGAATGAAGAAAGTAATAGGTTATATTTATGTAAGGAACATTATAAAGAATTAAAAAAATTGAAGAGTAAAGAAGATAGATTGGAAAGATGGAGACTTAAAGGTTGATAGTATGGCAATTACATTAGATAAGTTTATTAAAAGAGAGATTAAGAAAGAGGAAAAAAAAGAGGAGAAAAAAATAGAAGAGATAAAGGAAGAGAAAGTAAAAGTAAAGGAGATAAGAAAAGAGGAATTAAAGGAGGAAGTAGTAGAAGAGGAAGAAGAGGAAGAGGAAGTAGAAGAGGAAGAAATTACTGAAGAAATTGTAGAAAAGAGTATATTCGAAGCAGAAACACCAAAGAATACAGGAATATTATATCTTCTTTCAGTTACTTATAGTGGATCAAAAAATAAAGCAGTTTTAAAATTATATGATCCTGAAAAAGGAAAAATTGTATTTTGGTATGATGATACAAATCATAAACCTTATCTTTTAACTGATGTACCAGTAGAAGAATTACGTCAAAAAATAAGTTTTCATGCTGGATTTGAAAAACTTGAAGAAATTGAAAAATATGATTTATTACATGATAGAATTTTAAAAATGATAAAAGTAATAGCAAGAGATCCTTTATCTATTGGAGGAAGAAAAAATAGCTTAAGAGAAATTATTGGTAGAACATGGGAATCTAATATAAGATATCATGAATGTTATACTTATGATAGTGGTCTCATACCAGGATATACATATATGATAAAAGATGGTAAAATAGTAAAAGTTGATCCAGAAGTAGATTTTGAAAAAGTAAAAGAAATTTTTAAGGAATTCTCAGAAGAGAAAATGAAAATTCTACAAGAATTTTATCCATTATTTATTACTCCAGTTCCCAATTATAGAAGACTTGCTATAGATATAGAAGTTCTATCAGAAAGTATAGATAGAATACCAGATCCAAGTACAGCTAAGAATCCTATCATATGTGTTTCTCTTGTATCATCAGATGGATTAAATAAAGTCTTACTACTTAAAAGACAAAATATACAAGAAGGTTTAAGACCAAAAGAACTACCAGAAAATGTTAAAATTGAATATTTTGATAATGAGATTTTATTAATTAAAGAAGTTTTTAAATATCTTCTTGAATATCCAATTATATTAACATTTAATGGAGATAACTTTGATCTTCACTACTTATGGAAGAGAGCACAAGTATTAGGAATTAAAAAAGAAGAAATTCCAATAATAATGGGAAGAGATATTGCCTTATTACCAATAGGTATTCATATTGATTTATATAAATTCTTCCATAATCATGCTATACAAGTTTATGCATTTGGAAATGCTTATAGAGAAGTAACATTAGATTCTATAGCAAGTAGTTTACTTGGTATTACAAAAATACCAATAGATAGAAATATTAGTGAGCTAAGCTATTTTGAACTTGCATCTTACTGTTATAGAGATGCTTTTATAACATTAAATCTAACAACATTTAATTCTAATTTGGTAATGAATTTAATAACAATGATAATGAGAATCTCAAAAATGTCAATGGAAGATGTTGTTAGACAAGGAATTTCTAAGTGGATAAAAAGTATGTTGCTATATGAGCATAGAAAGAAGAATTACTTAATTCCAAATCAGGAAGATATAGAGTCTATGAAAGGTGTTGCTTCTACAACTGCAATTATAAAAGGCAAAAAGTATATGGGGGCTTTTGTAATAAAACCTGAAACTAATGTTTACTTTAATGTTGTAGTTCTTGACTTTGCAAGTCTATATCCTGGTATAATATCAAGATGGAATTTAAGTTATGAAACTGTTAGATGTCCACATGAAGAATGTAAATCAAATTTAGTTCCAGATACAAAGCATTGGGTATGTAAAAAAAGACAGGGATTAATGTCATTAATAATTGGAGTATTAAGAGATGTAAGAGTTAAATGGTTTAAACACAAAGCTAAAGATCCATCATTAAGTAAGGAAGAAAGAAACTGGTATAATGTAGTACAACAAGCATTAAAAGTATTTCTAAATGCATCTTATGGAGTATTTGGATCAGAAGTTTTTCAATTATATTGTCTTCCATTAGCTGAAAGTACAACAGCTATAGGTAGATACATAATAAAGGAGACAATAAATAAAGCAAAAGAAATGAATTTAAATGTTATATATGCTGATACTGATAGTCTTTTCATTCATAAACCATCAGAACAACAAATAATTGAATTACAAGAATGGGCTGAATCAAAATTTGGAATAGATCTTGAAGTAGATAAGAAATACATATTCTTAACATTATCAGGAAGAAAAAAGAATTATCTTGGATTACTAGATAGTGGTGTTGTTGATATTAAAGGATTAGTAGGAAAGAAACGTAATACACCTATGTTTTTAAAATCTGCTTTTAATGAATTAATACAAATATTAAAAGAAGTAAGAAATCCAGAAGATTTCAATCATGCTAAAGAGAAAATAAAAGAAATTGTACAAAATTGTTATAACAATTTAAAGAATAGAAAATATACTTTAGATGAACTTGCCTTTAAAGTAATGCTTTCTCGTCCACCTGAAAAATATGTAAAAACAACACCTCAACATGTAAAAGCAGCTAGACTTCTTCAAGAAAAAGGTAAGGAAGTTAAGCCTGGAGATATAATCTCATATGTAAAAGTTCAAGGTGGAGTTAAACCAGTACAACTTGCTAGATTAGATGAAATAGATATAGAAAAATATATTGGACATATTCAAACAACTTTTGAACAAGTATTAGATGCATTAGGAATAGAATTTGAAGAAATTGTTGGAGTTAAAAAATTAGAATTTTTTACTAAATAACTAGCTTGCAATTCCCATTCTATTGTATTTTAGTAGACTGAAAAATCGTATATAATTAAGAACTTTTCTGTATTCAGCTTTTAACTCATATTTCATTCTCAACATTTCTATTCTTATATTATTATACTTTTTACAGCTTTTCATTAAAAATCCTCCAGTTAAAATTCCTATAAATTCTTATATTAAAATATTATTATAATTACTAGCTTAATGACTAGAAATGTAATCTTATATATTCAGAAAGATAAATTAAAATAAAAAGGGTGAAGTGATTGAGACTATTATTAATACATGCAGACTATATTGAATATGCTCCTTTACAACCTGCTATTAAAGAACCAGAAAAAATAGAAAATATTGGAAAATATGAAAGAGTTGATGAGTGTCTTGTTGCTTTTTGTACTATAGAAAAAATAGATGAAGAAAATCCTGAGGAAATTGTAAAACTTGCAACAGAAGCAATAATTGAACATGTAAAAATGGTAAAAGCAAATAGAGTAGTAGTATATCCATATGCTCATCTTTCATCTGATTTAGCATCACCAAAAAATGCCATAAAAATATTACATAAACTTAAAGAAGAATTAGAAAAAATAATAGAAGTAAAATTAGCTCCTTTTGGATGGTATAAAACATTTACATTAAAATGCAAAGGACATCCTTTAAGTGAATTATCAAGAACAATAGTACCTAAAGAAGAAAAGAAAAAAGAAGAAAAACATATTCCAAGTAGTTTTCTAATTTTAACACCAGATGGAAAAGAAATTCCTATTGATTTATCAAATCCTAATACTTTTCTTAATCTTGATATTGATCCTACATTAATTAAATTAATAAAAAATGAAGCAGGAATAAAAGAAAAACATCAAGCACCTGCACATATAAAAATAATGAAAAAATTAGAGCTTATTGATTATGAGCCAGCATCTGATGTAGGTCATTTTAGATTTTATCCCAAAGGAATGATAATTAAAACAGCACTAGAAGAATTTGCTAATAACTTTGCAATAAAGGAATTAAAAGCCATGAGAATTGAAACACCAATGATATATAAGCTTGATGAACCAGATATTGCAGAACAAGCTTCAAGATTTAAAGAAAAGGATTATAGACTTAAAGTTGATAATAAGGAATTTATTTTAAGATTTGCTGGAGATTTTGGATTATTTAGAATGATGAAGGATGCTATTATGAGTTATAAACAATTACCCATAAGAGTATATGAACTTTCTCCATCATTTAGACTTGAACAAAGTGGAGAATGTGTAGGTTTAAAAAGATTAAGAGCATTTACAATGCCAGATATTCATTGTTTTTGTAAAAATTTAGAAGAAGGATTATTGGAATATAAATTATTATTTGAAAAATATACTGAATTTACTAACTCAATGGAAATTGAATATGCTATAGCTTTTAGAGTTGTAAAAGAATTTTACTTAAAGAATAAAGAATGGATTGTTTCTTTATTAAAAATTGCAAATAAGCCTGCCTTAATAGAAATTCTTCCTGAAATGAAACATTATTGGATATTAAAGCATGAGTATCAAGCAATTGATTCAACTGGAGGAAATATACAATTAGCAACACTTCAGCTTGATGTTGAAGATGCTGCAAGATATGGAATATATTATGTTGATGAGAATGGAGAGAAAAAAGGATGTATAATTTTACATAGCTCTATGGGTTCTATTGAACGTTGGATTGGAGTAATACTAGAACAAGCAGCAAAGGATATGGAAAATAATAAAGTTCCAAAATTACCATTATGGCTTAGTCCAATACAAGTGAGAATTATTCCAGTAAATATGAATTACTTAGATAAAGCAATTGAAATTGCTTTAAAAATTAATGAAAATAATATTCGTGCTGATGTAGATGATAGAAATGAAAGTGTTGCTAAGAAAATAAGAGATGCTGAAACAGAATGGATTCCATACATAGTAGTATTAGGAGAAAAAGAAGTATCAACAGGAGAGCTTTCTGTAAGAATAAGAGGAGAAGGTATTGTAAGTAAGAAATTAGAAGAATTAATAGAAGAAATAAATAAGAAAATTTCATCAAAACCAAGAGTACCATTATGTCTACCAATAAGATTATCAGCAAGACCATCTTTTAAATAAAATTAAAAGGTTTAAATATAAAAATTAGAAAGACATTAACGTGAGTGTAAAATGAAAGTCGAAGGAATAATTGCTGTAATAGCTGATTGGGAAGAAAGAAGTAAATATGTACTTCAAATATGTGAAGGAGTATCAAAAATAAAAAACATACCAATTGAAATAAAAAAAGAAGATTATGATTTTCTTACAATGTATGGAGAAAGAGATGAATTTGGTGGAATAGATATACCACAAGTCTTTCTAAAATTAGAAGGAGGAATTATAAAGCACGTCATGACAAAAATACCTGATAATGAAAAAGGATTTCCAGATATAGAAAAGGCAATAAAGAATATTATAGAAATAATAGAAAAGGAGGAGCAAAAGTGAGTGAGACCTTAGTTGTAAGAGCAAGAGAAGGAAAAATTGTAGAAAAAGTAAGAGTACCTGGTGATCTAAAGGAAGTTCTTAAAAAGAAAGTCATAGAAAGTATTTCACTTTGGGATGCAGAAAAAGCAGACTTTACTGTAATAAGAGATCCACAATATCCAATATCTGTAGAATTACCATTAACTAAGGAACAATATGAGCTCTACTCTAAATATAATATGTCAAGAACACCTGAAGGAACTGTTATTTTTTATGTTCCTGTATACATAATATCATTTGATAATGAATATACTGATGAAAATTATATTGATAAAGAAGTGATAGTAGTTGCACCTGCACTTGATGAAAAAGCAGAAAAAGCAATTATTGAGTTAGCAATTCAAACTACCATACCAGAGACCTCTAAAGAAGAAGAGGAAGAGATTTAAAGTAGGAAAATAAAAATAATTTAGCGATGAACGAGGATACAAAGCTCTGACTTTATGAAGAAGCCGCTACAAAAGTGAGCTAAAGCTCATTTATCCCTTTTCTTCATTTTTCAATCCGAACCCGAATTCCATTTCATCGCTAAAAAATTATATAATAAATTTAAAAATAAAAATTACGCTATCTTAATTTGATTTAACTCTAAAGAGTGAGGTTTTCAGTTATAATGAAGGGAACTTATGCAATTATATTATACATTCAAGATTTAAATTTTATAAAAATAAGTAAGAAAGAATTTCAGATTAAAAAGGGAGTTTATATTTATGTTGGATCTGCATTAGGATCTGGAGGAATTTCAAAAAGAATAGAAAGATATTTTCAAATATTTAATGGAATTAAAAGAAAAAGACATTGGCATATAGATTATCTAATTCCAAAAGCAAAAAGAATTATAGCAGTATATGCTGAAACTAATGAGAAATATGAATGTAAGCTTTTTCAAGCTCTTAAAGAAATGAAAATTAATAATTTAGAAATTATAAAAGGATTTGGAAATACTGATTGTAAATCAAAATGTAATTCTCACTTACTTTATCTAGGAGATATTGAAATTGAAAATGTTATAGAAAAAGTAATTGAAACATTTAAAAAAATTGGTCTTAAACCCTCAGTAATAAAGTAATTATTCTAAATAGCAAATCCCCATAGATAAAATATAGTATAAATCCAATAAATATAAATAAAATAAAGGGTAAAGTAAGAGTTGCCCAAATATAATCTCCTTCTATAACTACTTTTTTATCTTCAACTTTATATGAAATTACTATTCTTCTTTTGCCATTACATATTCTTTCTATTGGATTAAAATGAATAGAATTTGCAATTTTTGAACTTAATTTAAATCCAAAAATAAAAGCAAAAATTTTCTTCCATATATTTGCTTCAATATCTTTAAATAATTTAATACCTTTTATTGCTAAATAGGAATTCCATATAATTGCTATAATAATATAGAATATAAGAAAGATCATTGTAGCCATTAAGCTATTTCCAAATACTATTATTGGAAAAATAATAAGTGTTCCTTCTATACCATAAGGAGGTATAGGAAAGAATAAAGCAATAGTTATTAAGGCTTTTGCATCAGCTCCACCATATAAATGAAGATAGTATATGATAAGTGACAATACTATTGAAGTAATAATACTAAAGATCACTATTGTGTATGGATAATTCTTATTTGTAATAATCTCTAATATTGTTAGGAATATTCCTATGGGAATTAATATAATCCAAATTTTATCATCAATTTCTCTACTCTTTATATCTTGAATAGAAGCAATTAGCAATCCTATGCTAATTACTAAAGTCTTTATTAAACTAATCATATTTAAAATATGTTATAAGAAAATTTAAATTAATTAGGTGATATTATGCTAAATAAAATAAGAAATAAAATTATAGGAATAATAAATCCTATAGCAAAAATTTTTTTAAAATTAAAATTATCTCCAAATCATATTACAATAATAGGTTTTACTTTTTCTATTATTTCAGCTTATATGTTCTATTTAAATAAAACATTAATAGCATGTATATTCTTAATATTAGCAGGATTATTTGATATAATTGATGGAGCAGTAGCAAGAATTTCAGGTAAAGTAACAAAATGGGGTGGTGTTTTAGATTCTTTTCTTGATAGATATTCTGATATGATAATATTATCAGGAATAATATTAGGAGGATTATGTGAAGTATCATGGGGATTATTCTCTATAATTGGATCACTTATGGTAAGTTATACAAGATTAAGAGGAGAATTTGAAGGTGTAAAACTTTCTTCTATAGGACTAATGGAAAGAGCTGAAAGATTATTACTATTAATTATTTTTACTTTAATAAATTTCATATGGCTTGGAATTATTTTACTTGCCATATTAACTAATATAACAGCTATACATAGATTACTTTATATAAGAAGATCACTCAAGTGAATTAATTATTTTCTTTAAAAATTTTAATCCTTCTTCTAAAGTTTTACGACCTTTTTCAGTTATGTAATAATATTTTCTTTGTGATTTTTCATTTTCCTTCATACTTCTTACTAGTCCTTCTCTTTCTAATTTATATAGAACAACATATGTAGTAATTTTTGCAACATCAAATCCAAATTTCTCCTTTATTTTATCTCTTACTTCATAACCATAAACTGGACCATTTTTTAATAATGTAAGAATATAAAGCCAAAGATTTTCCTTTGTTATTTTTTTCTTAAGTCTTTCAAATGCCATTTTTCTTACCTTTATTTTTATTATAATCCTCTATTATCTAATTCATAATTAACAATAATAATACAGTGACTTGTTAGATATGATATTGGACCTAAGCTTACTCTTTTTACTCCAATTTTATCTAAAAATTTTTCACTTTCCTTATCTATTCCCTTATGATCTCCTAATATAAATACAGGATTTTTCATTATTTTTATATTACTAATATCAATTCCATTTTCATGTAAATAAAAGATTTCATTATTTAGATTTTCCATTACAACTTCTGAAAAACTCTTTCTTTTTACATATACACCTTTATTTGGTTTATTTGCTAATGCATTATAAACTATTTCTGCAGCTTTAATTTCACTTATTGGCATAAATTCTAATTCTTCTCCATTAATACTTATAGTAATAGGAGGATTAGGTGGTCCTTCTAATACAATATGAAGAATAACATTTTTTCTTATACCATTTGGCTTAGAAAATGCTGCAATAATACATCTTGCTATTAAATCCATTCTATACATAGATAATGATTTTAAAGAAAAATCAGGAGAAGTTCTAGCTTCACTTGCTTTAATTATAAAATATCTCATCATGATAATGGTTTTTCTATCTTTCTTTCTTCTTTTGCTCTTACTTTAACAATACCATGGAATATAGCACAAGATACACAATAATTCTTTGTAACAACTCTTTTGAATATTAAAGCTCCTTGTTTTTTAAGTTCTTTTTCTAATTGAGGATCAACAATGGAAACTGGTTTAGTTACTTTTATTACTTTATCTCTTGGAACCCAAGCTCCACATACATCACATTGAACTCTTGATGCTCTTCCTTTATCTCCTTTACTTCTACCTCTGCATTTTCTCTTTTTTGGCATTTTTTTCCCTCTTTTTAATTAAAGATAATAATTAATAAACTTTTAGTATTTTATAAAAATTTCCATAAAATTATTTAGAATATTCTCTTTATAATAAATGTGGTGTATAATTATGAATATTGGATATAGAGGAAAAGCTTTAGAGTTATTAAAAAAGTATGATGTAAATATTGGAGATAGAATATTAGTAAAAACAAAGAAAGCAATTTTTAAGGGAATTTTAATGCCAAGATCTGAAATTGGTGATGATTTACATATAGTAATAAAAATTGATGATGGTTATAATATTGGTTTATCTATTGATTCTATAGAATATATGGAAAAATTATTAGAAAAAGTAGAAGAAACTCCTCATGTAATTCAAAAAGTAAAAGAACTTTTACCTAATTTACCAAAAGTTTCAATAATAAGTACTGGTGGAACAATAGCTAGTAAAATAGATTATAGAACAGGTGCAGTAAGTCCAGCATTAACTGCTGAAGATTTGTACAAAGCTATTCCAGAAATTGGAGAAATTGCAAATATAAGAACTGAAATATTATTCAATTTACTTAGTGAAAATATAGTACCTGAGCATTGGACAGCTATGGCATATGCAATTAAAAAATATATTGATGAAGGTGTTGAGGGAATTGTAGTAACTCATGGAACAGATACTATGGGATATACTGCTGCAGCACTTTCATTCTCCTTAAGAAATCTTCCTGTTCCTGTAATATTAGTTGGTTCACAAAGATCTTCAGATAGACCTTCTTCTGATGCTTATTTAAATCTTAAATCTGCAATATTTACTGCAGTAAAAGCTCCTTTTGCTGAAGTAGGAGTATTAATGCATGCATCATCATCTGATGATGAACTAATTGTACATCGTGGTACTAGAGTTAGAAAAATGCATACAAGTAGAAGAGATGCTTTTAAGACTATTAATTCAAAGCCATTAGCAAAAATTATTGGAGATAAAATAGAAGTATATGAGCCATATAAAAGAAGAGGAGGAGAATTAGAATTAAAAGCAAAATTTGATAATAAAGTTGTATTAATAAAGATTTTTCCTGGTATACCAATAGAAATTTTTGATTTTTTAATAGAAAATAAATATCATGGAATTGTAATTGAAGGTACAGGTCTTGGACATGCTCCTGAATATATTTTTCCAGCAATAAAAAGAGCAATAGAAAATGGAATTACAGTAGTAATGACTTCTCAATGTATTTATGGAAGAATAAATATGAATGTATATAGTACAGGAAGAATGTTACTATCTATGGGCGTAATACCAGCAGAAGATATGCTTCCTGAAACTGCTCTTGTAAAGCTTATGTGGGTTTTAGCACAAACTAATGATAAAGAAGAAATAAGGAATTTATTTCTTACAAATATTTCAGGAGAAATTTCAGAAAGAAGTGAATATTGGTGATAAAATGGAAGTAAGAATTGGTCTAGAAATTCATCAGCAATTAGATACTTCAAAAAAGCTATTTTGTAATTGTCCTACTATTCTAAGAGATGATGAGCCTCATTTTACTATTATGAGAATGCTTAGACCTGTTGCAAGTGAATTAGGTGAAATTGATCAAGCAGCTCTTTTTGAATTTGAAAAAAAGAAGTATTTTTATTATCAAGGATATTATGATTCAGTATGTTTAGTAGAACTTGATGAAGAACCACCACATGAAATTAATAAAGAATCAGTTATGATATCATTAACAGTTGCTTTAATGTTAAATATGATACCTGTAGATGAAATACATGTTATGAGGAAAATTGTAATTGATGGTTCTAATACTACTGGTTTTCAAAGAACTGCAAAAATTGCATTTAATGGATGGATAGATGATGAAGATGGAAGAATTTCCATAAAATCTCTTTGTCTTGAAGAAGATTCTGCAAGAAAAATTTCAGAAACAGAGGATTATATAGTGTATCGTCTTGATAGACTTGGAATACCACTAATAGAAATAACTACAGGTCCAGATATTCGTAATGGAGAACAAGCTCGTAGAGTTGCATTAAAAATTGGAAGAATTTTACAGTCTACTGGTAAAGTTAAAAGAGGAATAGGAACAATAAGACAAGATTTAAATATTTCTATTGAGGGAGGAGCAAGAGTTGAAATAAAAGGTATTCAAGAACTTAAGTTAATTCCAATTGTTGTAGATTATGAAATAATGAGACAAAAGAATTTATTAAAAATAAGAGATTTAATAAAAAATAAACCACCACCTGATGGAAAAATTTATGATGTAACTGAAGTATTTTCTTCTACTGAATGTAAAATAATTAAAAAATCTATTCAAAATAATGGTAAGGTATTGGCAATACTACTTAAGGGATTTAAAGGAATATTAAAAGAGGAAATACAACCTAATAGAAGATTTGGAACAGAACTTGCTGATTATGCAAAAGTATATGGTGGAGTTGGAGGAATTTTTCATACTGATGAGCTTCCAGCTTATGGTATTAAGGAAGAAGAAGTAGAGCAATTAAAGAAGAAGCTTAAAGCTGAAGATAATGACTGTATAGTTATGGTTGTAGGTAAGGAAGAAGCTTGTAGAAATGCACTTAATGCTATAATAAGAAGAATAGAACAAGCATATATTGGAGTTCCATCTGAAGTAAGAGCAGCAAATCTTGATGGAACAACTCGCTTTATGAGACCAATGCCAGGAGCAGCTAGAATGTATCCTGAAACAGATATACCCCCTATGGTAATAACTGAAGAACTATTAAATCAAATAAAAGCAAATCTTCCAGAAACTTTTGAGTCAAAAGTAAGTAGATTTATGAAAGAATATGGATTAAGTTATGATCTTGCTTCTCTTATAGTAGATTCTCCTTATTCTTCTATATTTGAAGATATTGTAAAGAAAAGTAAAGTTAATCCTTCTCTTATTGCTTCAACATTTGAATATACATTCAAAATGTTAAAAAGAGAAGGAATAGATGTAGATTCCTTTGATAAAAATATTATTTATGAATTATTTATGAGTGTAAGTAATGGAAGATTTGCTAAAGAAGCTATTACTGATATATTGAGATGGTTAGCAAATAATAAAGGAAAAGGAATAGATGATGCAATTAAAGCTTTATCTTTAACTCCTGTAGATCTTACAGAAGTAAGGAAAAAAGCAAAGGAAATTGTAGAGAATAATATAGAAATGATAAAAAGAGAAGGAGAGAAAGCGACAAAAAAACTCATGGGAGAAATTATGAAGATTTATAGAGGAAAAGTTGATGGAAAAATAATTTATGATATACTTAATGAAGAAGTATTAAAGGTATTAAAAAGTTAATGGTGAAAATATTGTGTGGAATATTTGGATGTATAAGTGAAGATGTATTAGAGAAAATTTTAGATGGTTTAAAGAGGTTAGAATATAGAGGTTATGATTCAGTAGGAATTGCAATTATTGATAATAATAAAATAATAATAAGAAAAGATAAAGGAAAAATTAGTGAATTTATAAAAAATCTTGATTTAAATAATATTAAAAGTAACATTGGAATTGGACATACTAGATGGGCAACACATGGTGCACCATCAAAAGAAAATGCTCATCCTCATATGGATTGTTCAGGAAGAATAGCTATTGTTCATAATGGAGTTCTAGAGAATTTTCTACAAATAAGAGAGGAATTAATAAAAAAAGGTCATAGATTTTCTTCTAAAACAGATAGTGAAGTAATTGCTCATCTTATTGAAGATTTTATAAATAATGGATTATCATTAAAAGAAGCAATTAGAAATACATTTAAAATATTAAAAGGATCAATTGCATGTGCAATCATAAGTACAATAGAACCAGATAAAATAATTTGCTATAGAAGAGAAAGTCCATTAGTTATTGGAATTAGTAGTAAAGGAGTATTTTGTGCTTCTGATATACCTGCTTTACTTCCTTATACCAGAAATATAGCAATTATTCCTGATGATAAAATAGTAATTTTAGAGAAAAATAAAGTTCAAGCTGAAGATATAAATGGAGAAATTTGTAAGTTAGAATATAATGAAGTAACATGGAATTTAGAACAAGCTGAAAAATCAGGATATCCTCACTTTATGATAAAGGAAATATTTGAGCAACCAAGAGCAATTTCTGATACACTAAAAATACCCTTAATATATATTGATAGAGCAATAGAATATTTAGAAAATAAAAATAAAAGAATTTATCTTACAGGATCTGGTACATCTTATCATGCATGTCTTTTTGGTTCATATCTTGCATCTCATCTTTTATCTATGGATATAAGACCAGTAATATCTTCAGAATTTACAGAGATTTTATCATCACTTGAGAATTCTACAGTAATTGCCATATCTCAATCTGGTGAAACTGCTGATACTTTAAATGCAATTAGATATGCAAAATCAAAAGGTGCAAAAATTATTGGTATTACAAATACACTAGGATCTTCTATAACAAATTTATCTGATGTATATATATGTACACAAAGTGGTCCTGAAATAGGTGTTGCAGCAACAAAAACTTTTCTTACTCAATTAATATCTATTACTTTATTATTTTTACGCTATGGATTAAAAAAAGGAAAAATAAGTGAAGTAGATTATAGTAAATTAATGAGTGAAATCAATAGAATTCCAAAAATAATTGAAGAAATTCTTAAGAAGTCTGATATTATAAAGAATATTGCATTAAAGTATTCTTCAAAGCAAAATGCATACTTTCTAGCAAGAGGAATAAACTTAGTAACTGCACTTGAAGGAGCTTTGAAATTAAAGGAAATAAGTTATATACATGCTGAAGGCTATCCTGCTGGAGAATCTAAACATGGTCCTATAGCACTTATTGAACCAGGATTTCTTTGTATATTTATAGCACCAAAAGATAATACAAGAGAAAAAATTATTGGAAATATTATGGAAATGAAAGCAAGAGGTGCTGAAATCTTCTCAATAATAACTGAAGGAGATGAAGAAATTAAGGAAATTTCAGATGAATACTTTGAAGTTCCACATATTCATTATATTTTATATCCAATTTTATGTACTGTTCCGCTTCAGTTATTTGCATATTATGTTGCAGTTTTTAGAGGATTAGATCCTGATAAACCAAGGAATTTAGCAAAATCAGTAACAGTTCCCTAGTACTGTTTTTCTTCTATCAATTATATCTAAAGTAGAAGGTCCTGTTCCAATAATTGTTACTGGAACTTTTAATCTTTCTTCAATTTCTTCAATAAATTTTCTTGCTTCTAATGATAATTCTTCAAATTTTCTTTTACCTCTACAATCTGGAAATAATACATCAAGTTTTGTAAGTGCTATTTGAGTAGCACTATTTATTTTTACTGCTTTTTCTGCTAATTTAAAGTTAAAAGGTGCAACTCTTCTTTTTCTTCCTGTTACAGATGCAATTTCCATCCATCCTCTTTTAATAGCTTCTTCTTCAGAAATTTCTCCTTCTAATGGACCTCCTCCTACTCTTGTAACATATGATTTAAATACAACTATTACTTCATCAACATCTTTTGGTCCAATACCTACTTCACTACATACTCCACATGCTGTAACATCTCTACTTGTAACATAAGGATATGTACCATGATATAATGATAAGAATGTACCTTGAGTTCCTTCAATCAATACTTTACCTCCTTTTTCAATACAATTAATTACTTCTGAAGATACATCTGTTATGAATGGTTTTAAAATTTCAAAATCCTTAGCAAGTTTTAATATACGTAAAATTCTTTCCATCATTGCAATACCAACACCTGATCCTGTTGATCCTATTACTTTCATTAAAAATTCATCTTTTCTTTCTCTTTCTATATGCTCTGGTAAAATTACACCACTATTTGCATCAATACCTATTCTATCTTTTGAATTTGTTATTTCAATTTCCTTCATTAATACATCTATAGTATAAAGTGCTCCAGCTCCTATAAGTAATCTTGTTTTTTTATTTATAAATGCACATGGAATAATTCTTAGTTTTATTTCTCTTCCTTCATGAATTACTGTATGTCCTGCATTAATTGCTCCAGTTCTTACAGCTATATCATAATTATCATTATATCCTAAATATGATGCAATTTTTCCTTTGGGGGGCTAATTGCCTTTCCCCTCATCTCCAAAGAATCCACCTACTAGTACAGTAGCACCCATATCATCACCAAAAAGTGAATTTAAATATTGAAATATAAATTTTCTTTTTGTGATAAATATTATTGGAATTAAAACACCTATAATAAAGCCAGGAGATGATATTGTAAAAATAGTACTAGAAAGTATAGAGAAAAATAATTTAAAAATCTTAGATAAGGATATACTTGTATTTTCTGCCAAAATAATATCTACAGCTAATGGTAGAATATTAAAATTATCTGATGTTATTCCTTCTGATAAAGCAAAAGAACTCTCATTAATTTATGATATGGATCCAAGATTTGTAGAAGTAGTATTAAGAGAAGCAGATATAGTACTTGGAGGAGTAAAAAATGCTCTTTTGACTATAAAAAATGGAATAATTACAGCAAATGCTGGAGTTGATCAATCAAATGCTCCTCCTGGTTATGTAGTACTTTGGCCAGAAAATCCTCAAAAAGAAGCAAAAGAACTTAGAAATAGATTTATGGAAATGGGATTTGATGTCTGTATATTAATAACTGATAGTAGAGTATTGCCTATGAGAATGGGGAATAGTGCTATTGCACTTGGTATTTCTGGATTTAAACCAGTTGAGGATTTAAGAGGAATGAAAGATTTATATGGAAGACCTATGAGGATAAAACATTTAGCAATTGCTGATAATATTGCAAGTGCAGCATTAATTGCAATGGGAGAAACTTCTGAAAGTACACCAGTAGCAATTGTAAGAGGAGTAAAAGTAACTTATGGAGAATATGATATAGAAGAAGCAAAAATACCCATGGAGGAATGTTTAATTATGCATTTATTTAAGAAATATTTAGTAAATTATAAAAAGGTGTAGAGAAATGAGTCAAAAAATTGATGAAATAGATAAATTAATACTTAGAAAATTACAGAAAAATGCGCGTATTTCTTTTTCAAAAATTGCAAAAGAAATTGGAATTAGTGGAGCAGCAGTATTTTTGAGAGTAAAAAAACTACAAAAAATGGGAGTAATTAAGGGTTTTAGAGCAATAATATCTCCAGCACATGTAGGAAAGTCTTTATCAGCATTTATACTTGTAAAAGCAGATCCAAAAAAGTATTCTAATGTAATAGAAGCAATAAAAACAATGAATGAAATAACAGAAGCATATGATGTTACAGGACCATATTATTTAATATTAAGAGTAGATGTAGCTGATAAAACAGCTTTAACAAAGGTTATAGATGCAATAGGAGCTATTGATGGTGTTATAAGCACAGAAACTGCTATAATTCTAAGAGAAATAAAAGAGAATATAGGGATAAGTATTTAAAATAATAATAATATTAACTATTTAGTTGAGTATATATTTCTTAAAGTGTAAATGTTTCTTCATATCTAAATTCTTTCTTACAAAAAGGACATCTTACATATCCACATTCTCCAAAAGTTGCTTGTGCACATCCTGAACATGCAAATGCTCTAGCATATGTTAAGCTAAATTTTCTTCCACAATTAGGACATATTATTGTTTTACTCATAATTTAACATAGAATTTAGAAAACTATAAATTTTTTATTATCTTAGTGAATTTTATGAAAGTTAAGGTAATAAAATCAAGTGAAGGAGAAGCATTAGATATAGAGTTAGAGGAAGATTTTTTAAAAGCTAATGAAAGAATTGCTAAACTTAATAGAAAAATGTTTGATAGATATAATGTAAAAGTTTTTGATATAATGGGATCAATAGGTTCAGGAAAGACTACAATAATTGAAAGATTAGTAGAAATGCTAAAGGAAAAGTATAGAATAGGAGTAATTGCTGGAGATACTTCTACAACAATAGATGCTGAAAGAATAAGTAAGTATGGTGTTCCTTCTATTCAAATAAATACTGGAAAGGAATGTCATCTTGATGCTTTAATGGTAAGAAAAGCAGCAAAAAGTCTTCTTCGTAAAAATGTTGATATTATATTTATAGAAAATGTTGGAAATTTAATATGTCCAGCAGATTTTCCTTTAGGAGCTCATAAAAGAATTGTTGTTGTAAGTGTTACTGAAGGACAGTATATGATAAAAAAGAAACAAGATATATTTAGAGTTGCAGATATAGGAGTAATTAATAAAAAAGATATGGCAATATACATGGGAATTGATATAAATTCTTTAGTAAAAGATGCATTAGAAGCAAATCCAAATATAAAAGTTGTAGTAACAAATGCTAAAACAGGAGAAGGTATAAGAGAATTAATTAACTTATTAGAATTAAAAATTTAAGTCTCCTTATTATATTTTATTACTGCGGATGAAGAGACGATGGTCTCTTGAGTTTAAACTATGAAAGATTGATGGGCGGACTGACGCATATATTATAAAATTAAAATTATTTTATTGATTATTAAAATGAAGTAATAGGAAATAATTATGAAAGAAGAATTGAAATTACTTCTAATATCTATATTAATATTAGCAACTATAGATATTTTCTTAATAGTAAATAGATTATTAGGAAATGCTATATTTCAATTATTATTTGAGATTTTAATTTTCTACTTTCCATTAGTCATTTTAATAGTATATACATTATATCTTCTGTTTAGAAGCTAAGCTTGATATCATAACAGCAGCAACAGCTGCTCCAACACCATTATCTATGTTAACAACTAATAATCCTGGTGTACATGATTGAAGCATAGTCATTAGTGCAGCTATTCCTCCTCCACCATAACCATATCCAATAGATGTTGGTACACCAATTACAATTCCATGAAATAAACTACTAAATACTGATGGTAGAGCACCTTCCATACCAGCAACTACTATAGCTACTTCTACTCCTTCTTCCATACATTTTTTTACTACAGGAAATATTCTCTGTAAACCTGCAATTCCTACATCATAAAAAGTTATAGTTTTAAATCCTAATTCATTAATTATTGCTCTTGCTTCTTCAGCAACATAAATATCTGCACTACCTGCAGTTATTATTGCAATAGGAGGATCTCTTAATGGTTTTGGATCATCCATTCTTAATGCTAAAACTCTTCCTTTTTCATAATAATTTATTCTTTTAGCCTTTATGTTATTCTTTACTATTTCTACTTGTTGAGGATATATTCTACTAACTATAGCATAGCCTTTTTCATTTATAAAATTTTTAATTGCATTTAAAAGATCTTCATCAGTTTTTCCTTCAGCAAGTATTATTTCAGGTATTTTTTTTCTTATACCTCTAGAAATATCTAAACATAGATTTTCTAATTCTTTAACTGCTAATAATCTTATTCTCTTTATAGCTTCTTCTTCACTTATATTACCTTCTTTTAATGCTTTAATAATTTCTTCTAATTCCAATTTTAGCACCAAAATTATTATGTTAGTTTTTACTTAAAAATAAATTGATAAAAAATATTAGAAGGCTTATTATAAATAGTAATAGCAATGGAAGCTTCAAAAAAGATAGAAGTTGAAGACATAAGGGATCTTGCAAGATTAGTAGCATCTACTATATCCATGGGTCAGCCCATATACCTACTGCATTTTGTCCATAATAATAAACATTACTATGGAGTTCTTGGAGTATATAATAATTATTATGATAAATATGGACTTCCAATATTTTATTATTATTCAAGTGAAAAATCACTTAATGGAAAATATATACTTGTAAAAATGGACGAAAAAGAAGAAGTTATTTTTTCTGATGGAGTAAAACCTGGATGGATTGCAGTTCCAATAATAAATTTAAAAGAAAAACCTGAATTTCTTGAAATATAGTAATTATGATGCAGAAGAAACAGGAATATATATTCCTAGTCTACGTCCAGTTATAACTGCCTTCAATAGATTTTGACTTTCAAGTAATTCAATAATATCTTTTGCTATACTATACTTTATGTTATATTTTGAATGAATAAGATAAGGTGTAACATATTTCATTTTCATAATATCTTTCTTTATTTCTTCTAGTATTTTTTGATCTACTAAAATTCCAGTATATACTTTTGTTTCCTTCTTTTCTTCTTTCTTCTTTTCCTTTTCCTTAATTGCAGCTAATTCTTTTGCAAGTTTTGGTTTTCCTTTTTTCTTTCCACCCATATAAAATCAAATTAAAAAACATAAAAACATTATAAAAACATTTTGGTTTATTTACTATACATTCGCTCTATTATAGGTCTATGAATAGAATTCATAGTACAGAAAGGAATTATTTTTCCATTAGGAACTGCATAATGTATGGTACATCTCTGTATTCTTTCTAAATCAAAATTATATGGATCCATAAAATGCATACAGCCTATTAATACTACTTTTCTCATAAAATTCCCTAGACTTTCATAATCTCCATGTAAAAATATAGGTAGTAATAAATCTTTAATCATTGAAAAAGATACATATCTTAATGCATTAATTAAATATAACTTAGACTTTATACCACCATTATATTCATAAATTTTCTTCATAGATTCCATGAATTTTTCAACATTTACATATCTTGTTATTGGAATTATCTTACCATTTTCAGAAATAATAAGTGTTGCCATTCCACAATGCTGATGATTTGTAAATTCTTGATATCTTCTTCCTTTTAAAATACCTATTGCTTTTGAAATAGGAACAACTACAGGTATAGGATAGAAATCATTTACTTTTATTTCACCATTAGTTTGTTCTTCTGCTAATTTAATTACATCTGGAATGGTAATTCTCATTTCCTTAAGTTTTTCTTTATTAATTCTTCCAGTTATGGAAACTGGTTGAAAGTTAACTCCTCTTACAACATCACTATTATTTGCAGCAAATTTTATTATTGATCCAATTTGATTATCATTTACTCCTCTTACAACAGTTGGTACTAAGACTATACTATCTAATCCTAATTTTCTTGCATTTTCAATTACTTTTAATTTTATATCTAATAAATTAATACCTCTTGCAATAATATAAGGTTCAGGTGTTAAACCATCAAATTGAAGATATAATGTACTTAATCCAGCATCTAGTAATTTTTTTAGATAATCAGGATCTTTTGCAATACGAATACCATTAGTATTTACTTCTACATGACGAAAACCTAATTCCTTTGCCATAGATATAATTTCTGGTAAATCATCTCTAACTGTTGGTTCTCCTCCAGAAAACTGAATAGAATTTGGAGCTACTGGTTGATTACTTCTTAAATTTTTTAACATTTCTCTTATTTCATCTATTGTTGGCTCATAAACATAACCAGTTGCTGCAGCATTTGCAAAACATATTGGACATTTAAGATTACATCTATTTGTCACATCAATAATAGCAAGAACAGTATGAGATTTATGAGATGGACATATTCCACAATCATATGGACAACCTTGTTTATTATTAGTTCTAGGATTTTTTATTCCATCACCAATATATTCATATTTATTTGCTATTTCAAATAATTTATAATCACTCCAATAAACATCCTCAAAATATCCATGTTTTGAACAATTTTTTCTTATAAAAACAACACCATTATCTTCATAAATTTCTGCATTAATTACACTTAAACATTCAGGACATAGGCTTTTTGTTGTTTTTAAAACTTTCATAAATATCGAAATATCAATACTTTAAAAAAGTATATTTGAAAATTTTCATACTAATAATAGTATGAATGAGTTGATTAATATATTAAAAGATTGTGGTCTTACAGAAAGTGAAGCTAAAGTTTACTTAGCTATATTAAGTAAAAGTGGTAATGCAAAAGATATAAGTAAAAGAAGTAATATACCATATACAAAAATACATAATATACTTTCAAGTCTTGAAAGAAAATCATTAATAGTTTCTTCAAATGGAAGACCAAAAATATATTATGTAAAGGAAAATGGAATAGAAGAATATAAATCAATGATTAAAGAGGAAATTGATAAGAAATTTGATAAGTTAAAACAATTATTAAAAAGAAATTTTGAAAAATCAAGCATATGGATAATAAAAGGAAAAGAAGAAATAGCAAGTAAGATATGTGAGATGTTATTATCATCAAAAAGAGAAGTAAAAATTGCTATTCCTGAGACTTCTAAGTGGTTAATAGAAAAAATTGCTCCTATACTTATTACAGTAAAAAATCAGGGTATTAAAATAAACATATTAACATCAGATAATGATGTATCAAAAATTTTTATGGATATATCAAAAGTAAAAACAAGAGATATAATGTTTGGAGGTGGAATTATAGTAGATAATAGTGAAATAATAATTCTCATAGATGAATTAGATAATAATATGGCAATATGGGCAAATAATCCTAGTCTTGTAAATATTGCTAATTCATATTTTGATTTCTTATGGCTAACATCAAAATAAAAAAAAGAATTATTGAGATTCTTTTTTTACTTCTTCAATTTTCTTCATTTCTTCTTCAATTTCTTTTTCAATTTCTTCAATAGGTTTTGGTGGTGGAGTAGTTGCAAGAGTATAGCCGATCCATGCAAGAATACCAAAAATAATAACTATAGCAGCACTTCCAGTTAGTTTAAGAATTAATAGATCCCATGTTGTGAAAAAGACAAGCCATATGTATGCAATTATTATTACTATTGAAATAATTAATAATGAAGATCCTATTACCATATCTTTATGCATATTCTTCTCTCCTATGTTCTATTATTTTAATGATTAATTATTTAAGTGTTTATTGAGATATAAATTTTCTTGATTATATTACTCATTATTACACTATCTAATGTAGTAATAAATCATTACAATTATGAAAAATATTAAAATAGCAATAATGTAATAGTTAATGAACTTTTGTATCTTTTTTGACCGTTGAATTCTAGAAAGTTCCTTTTCATATTCTGGTTTACACTTTAAACAGTAATCTCTTCCTTCTACAGTTATCATTTTTCCACAATAAATACAGTGTTTATGAGGATATATGTATGGTTTCTTTTTTTCTTTTTCCAAAATTTTTCACTTTTATATTTTTATTTTATAATTCCCATTGCCATAGCTTTTAATCTTTCTATTCTCTTCCATGTAGGAGGATGAGTTGAGAATAATTCAAGTAATACATCTCCTCTAAATGGATTTACTATCCATAATGGACTTGTTGATGGATTTATATTCATCATTATACCTGATTTTACATATCTTTCTATTTTTTCTAAAGCACTTGCTAAAGATAGAGGTTTTTTACATATCATAGCTCCTTCTCTATCAGCTTCATATTCTCTACTTCTTGAAATTGCCATTTGTATTAATAATGCTGCAAAAGGTGCTAACATACTTAATATAAATGCTATAAGACTAGCATTTCTATTTCTTTCATCTCCAAAGAATATGCTATATCTTCCTATAAATGCTAAATAACTTATAGCTCCAGCAATAGTAGCAACAATAGATGATATTAAAACATCTCTATGTTTTATATGTGCTATCTCATGAGATATAACTCCTTCAAGTTCACTTTCATTTAATATTTCTAATAATCCTTTAGTAACTGCAACAACTGAATTCTTTGGATTTCTTCCAGTTGCAAAAGCATTTGGAACTTTTGTATTTACAATAGCTACCTTTGGCTTTGGAAGACCTGCCATCATGGCAACTTTTGAAACAATATTATGAAGATTAGGATATTCTTTTTCACTTACTATTTTAGCATGTGTCATTAAAAGAACAATTTTATCACTATAGAGGTATGATATTAAATTAAATATTGCTGCAAATACTAGAGCAAATAATGCTATAGTTTCAGGAGCACCAAATACTAATCCTATAGCATATCCTAATGCTACAAATATAAGAGTAAGAAATATCATCATTAATGTAAGACGTATCATATTTATCAAAAAAAAAGTAATATATTCAGATATTTAAGCTTTTAAATCTTCAGAAGTTATCTCCATATAATAATATTCATTAATTTCTTTCTGATATCTATCAAGCCATGATCCTTTTTTATTTACACGAGGTCTTTTAGTCTGAGGATCTCTTCTAAAGGTTATTCCTAATTCTTTTAAAAATTGATTCATTCCTTTTCTTAATGATGTTGGAGGATTTGCTATTCCATTTTTTCCTGGTTCTCCTGAGAATACCATTATACTATTAGCCATTAAGTCAATAGTAACTATATCATGTTCAACTACAAAAGCAGCTGCATTCTTTTTCTCTACAACTCTTTTTATACAACGAGCAACATTAAGTCTATTTTCAACATCTAGATGTGCAGTAGGCTCATCTAATAAGAATATTTTAGCATCTTTTGATAAGCATACAGCAACAAAAACTTTTTGAAGTTCTCCTCCACTTAAAGTATCTACTCTTCTATCAAGTAATAATTCAATTCCCAATGGCTTTATAACTTCTTCTTTAAACCATGGATCTTCTATTATTGATGAATCAAAGTAATCTCTTACTTTTTTATTATTAGCTTCTGGAAATATATATTGAGGTTTATAGCTCATACTTATTCCAAAATTTTCAATATATCCTTGTGTTGGTTGTAATATACCTGATATAATTTTTACAAATGTTGTTTTTCCAATACCATTAGGTCCAACAATACCAATTATTTCTCCTTTATGAATTTCTCCTGGAAGAGCTATTAATTTAAAATCTCCAATTTCTTTAGTAAAACTAGACCATCTTAAAAGCAAATCTTCTGGTCTCCATTCATTTGGAATAGGAGAAAGATCAAAAGTTATTGGATATGATCTAAATTTTACATTTTCATCAGGTAAATAACCATTAATATATATATTTATTCCTACTCTAACACCATGAGGTTTAGAAATAATTCCATATACTCCTGGCTTTCCATAAAAAATACATACATAATCAGATAAATAATCTAATACTGCAAGATCATGTTCTGCTACTATTACATATTTAGATTCCTTAGCTAAATCTCTAATAAGAGATGCCATTTTAAGACGCTGATATATATCTAAGTAACTTGATGGTTCATCAAAAATATAAACATCAGCATCTCTTAATGCTACTGCAGCAATAGCAACCCTTTGAAGTTCTCCTCCACTTAAATGATGTATATCTTTATCTAGAATTGAATTTAATAATAATGCATCACAAACTTCACTAAATTTTCCCTTTTCATCAATTCTTTTAAGAATTTCTCTTACTGTTCCTGAAATATTTTTTGGTGCTTCATCTATATATTGAGGTTTTATTACAACTCTAAGTCTTCTTTCTGATAATTTCCTAAAATACTCATAAAGTTCAGATCCTCTAAAAAATCTTAAAATAGTCTTCCAATCTGGTGGAGATTCGTAATCTCCAAGATTTGGCTTTATTATACCTGATAATATTCTTAATGATGTTGATTTTCCAGTACCATTTGGTCCTAGTAATCCTAATACTGATCCTTGTCTTGGTATTGGAAGCCTATATAACTTAAAGGAATTTGGACCATATCTATGAACACATTCTTCTTCAATTTCATCTGGAAGATTTACAATTTTTATTGCATCATATGGACATTTTTTTACACAAATTCCACATCCACTACATAAGTTTTCTGAAATTATTGGTCTATTTTTTTCTTCATCAAATTTTATAGCTTCTGTATTACTTCTTACCATTGGACAGAATTTTATGCATTCTCTATTGCATTTATTAGGTTTACAGAAGTCAAAGTCAATTACTGCAATTCTAACCAAGTTTTTCACCGTATATTGTACTATTAATTATTCTTGTTCTTCACTTTCTTCTTCATAACTTTCTAAGAAAACTTTGTAATAATCACTAATTAGTTCTTTTTCTTCTTCTTTCCTCTTCTTTATTCCTATAGGTTCTTCTGATATTAGAGTTTTTCTTCTCTTACCCTCTTCAACTTGTTGTATAATTTTATAGCTACTTGTTGGTTCTACTAATTTCTCATAATTACATGATTTACATACTAAAATAGTTTTATCATCTTTTTTTGTAGGAATAAGAAGTTTACCACATTTTGGGCAAAATTCCAAGATTATTCACCCAAAAATAAAAAAATAGGAGGATTACCACTCTTCCTCTTCTTCTTCTTCGAATTCCTCCTCTTCAGGCCACTCTTCTTCCTCTTCCCATTCCTCTTCTTCTTCAGGCCATTCTTCTTCGAATTCTTCTTCCTCTTCTTCCCATTCTTCTTCAAATTCCTCTTCTTCTATTTTGTACATTTTCAAACCTCCAACATAATGGATTTTGGGGAGTTTGTAATATTTAAATGTAGTGTTCCAAAGAGGTGATGATATTTGAAAATAAAACTCTCCTTAACTGATATAAATAAAATATTGGAAATTGGAGAAATGATAAAAAAAGGAGGGGTAATTGTTTATCCAACTGATACTGTATATGGCATTGGAGGAAATCCTTTTTTAGAAGATGTTGTAATAAGAATAAAGAATATAAAACAAAGAGAAGAAAAAGCAATGCCTTTATTAATTTCAAATCTTGAAAAAGCAAAAGAATTAGCATATTTTAATGATTTTGCACTTAAAATTGCAAATACATTTTGGCCAGGTCCTTTAACTATTGTATTAAAAGCAAAAGTAAAGTTTTCTCATTACTTAACTGGAGGAAGAGATAGTATAGGCTTAAGAATACCAAATCATGAATTAGCTTTAAAAATAATTGAAGCTTCAGGAGGAGTACTCATAGGTACAAGTGCAAATATTTCAGGAAAACCACCAGCAATAAGTATAGAAGATTTAGATGAAAGAATAAAGTCCTCTGTAGATTTAGTAATAGATGGTGGAAAATGTTACTTAGGAAAACCTTCAACTGTTATAGAAATTATAAATTCTAAGATTAAAATTATTAGAGTTGGAGCAATTGGAATTAATGAATTTATAAAAAGGGGAATACCAATTGAGGGAATTTAACTTAATAATAACAAGTAAAAGAAGAAATGAAATTAGATGTGAAAAAGAATTCTTAGTATTATCAAATATATTAGGATTAGAAGATGTAGAAATTGAAAGAACAAAATTTTCAGGAGTTATCATTTGTAAAGTCAATGAAGATCCTTTAAATTTCATAAAAAAAGCAAAAAAAGTAATTGAAGAAGATCCATGGAGTTTCAGATATATACAGAGAATTATTCCTATTCAAAAAGTATGTGAAGTTAGTAAAATAAAAGAAGTTATAAAAGATTTTCAAATTCCTAAAGATAGTACATTTAAAGTAATTATAAATAAAAGAGGATGTGATATAAGAAAAGAGGAAATAATTAAGGAAATTATATCTATTATTAATGGGAAAGTGAATTTAGAAAATCCTGATTATATTATTAATATAGAAATAATTGAAAATATTGCAGGATTATCACTAATAAAAGAAGAAGACATTATATCTATACCAAAACTTCAGGAAAAAGTACTATCTAGTGAGATCGAATAATGCAATTTTTTCTAAAACTAAAGATTGTATAGCAATTTCTTCAGATTCATATAGTTTTTTTGCTATTAAAAATTCCTTTTCATTTATTTTAAAAAGATCAATTAATTTTCTTATCTTTTCATTATTTATTTTAATTAGTGATTCATCTTCTACACTATATTTTAGTAATTCATTTAAAAATAATTCTAATTTTTCTTTATCTTCTGAAAATGCAATTAAAATACATTTCTCATTTTTTACTCCTATTTTATCTAAAGCTTCTTTTATTTGTCTTGTAGCTGATACTGATAAAAGAAGTTCCATTGGTAAGGATTTTGCAATATTTCTCTTTTCTTTCCATGCTCTAATAGTAATTTTAAAAGCATATATAATATGCTCATATCCTGCAATTAATTCACTATTAAAAACTTGAGTTTTAACAATTTCATCATGTAATACTTTTTTTACATCAGTCTTTAGAATAATTGGAATTATAAAGAAATAATAATTTTCATAGGTTCCACTATACATAGTTTTTTTTAAATTACTAAGTCTATATATTCTTTGGGAATACCAATAGAGATTAGTTTTTCTTTTATACTTTCTTTTGATTCATTTTTCCACATATTAATTAATTGCTCAATACTTTCTCTTATTTCCCATGGATAAATTATCCAAGAATCTACAATTTCAACATAATAATCTGGAGTAATTTTAGACCATGGTTTCATGTGTATTGTAGCAGTTTTTACTTCTTTTGCTCCCATAGAAGTGATATATTGTTTAGCAAGACTCATACTTTCTCCACTATCAACTACATCATCTACAATTAATACAGATTTACCATCTGGAGGTTCAGAAATTGGCTGAGTTATTATTGGTTTACTAGCTTTTTTTCCAATACCTTTATAAAATTCAATTCTTAATGATGCTAAATTCTTTATACTTAGTAAATCTGATAATAAACGTGCTACAATCCATCCTCCTCTTGCAATACCAACAATCATATCTGGATGATATTTATCACTTAAAATTTTATATGTAAGAGTAATAACTGATGATTGTATTTTATTCCAATCTATTACTAATATTTTCATTAACTAACCTCCATGAACTGTTGGTAATATAATAATTTCATCTCCATCTTTTATTTTTGAATTTAAACCTCCAGTAAGATTAAAATCCTTTCCATTAATGAAAATTACTATATCTGAACGAAGATTACCTTCTTCATTAAATAATCTTGATTTTACTTTAGGAGATTCTTTATTTCTTAAATAATTTAGTAAATCCTTAAGTGAATTTCCTTCTATGCTAATAGATTTTATAGGTTCTTCAGAAAGTCCTTTTAGTACAGCCATATACTTTAAAACTATAGTAGGAATTTTTATCACCCATAAAAATCAGTGGAGGTGCTTTTCTTCATTGTTTCCTCAGAGCAGGTCAACCTCCTCATCTAGTTAAACTATATACTTTGAATAATATAAACTATGCTGCTGAAGTTTTAGATTCTTCTAATTTCTTCTTTCTTGCTAGTATTCTTGTAATATATCCAGCAACTCTATTTCTCAAATGCTTACTTCTTATATTTGTATACTTACATACTAACTGTTTATTAGTATTGAAATCAGTTGTAAATGTATTTGGAAATGTTTCTACTAGTTTTCTTGCTATTATTTTTACTTTGCTTACTCTAACTTTTCCCATATTATTTTGGGAAATAAAAACAAAAATTTAAGATTTTCTAAAAATAAAATTAGAGGGAGGGAGTATGCCTGATATAGCATTATCAGCAGTTGATAGAATTATGAGAAAAGCAGGAGCTGAAAGAGTTAGTGAAGATGGTGTTGAAGCATTAAGAGATATTTTAGAAACTATTGCATTAGAAATTTCTAGAGAAGCTGTTGCTTTAGCAAAACATGCAGGAAGAAAAACTGTTAATGCTGAAGATATAAAATTAGTAAGTAGGAGATTATTAACATTAACTAAATTAGGTATATGATAGAAATCTATATATAGAAGTAGTAATCTTTCTTTTTTTGCATAAAATGGTGATTTCTCTATGGTAGCAGCTCAAGTTGGAAGTGTTCCTGTATTAATATTAAAAGAAGGAACTCAAAGAACTCATGGAAGAGAAGCTCAGAGAATAAACATAATGGCAGCAATTACTATTGCTGAAGCTGTAAAAAGTACTCTAGGACCAAAAGGAATGGATAAAATGCTTGTAGATACACTTGGTGATGTAACAATAACTAATGATGGAGCTACAATTCTAGGAGAAATAGAAGTTCAACATCCTGCTGCAAAAATAATGGTAGAAGTATCAAAAACACAAGATGAAGAAGTTGGAGATGGAACTACAACATCAGTTGTTCTTGCTGGAGAATTATTAAAGAAAGCTGAAGAATTAATTGATAAGAATATTCATCCAACACTTATAATTCAAGGATATAAAAAAGCAACAGAAAAAGCCATAGAAGTATTAGAAAAAATAGCTATTCCTGTTGATATAAATAATGATGATATTTTAAGAAAAGTTGCATATACTGCTATGAATAGTAAAGCCTCTGCAGGAATAGCAGATATATTTGCAGATATGGCTGTAAAAGCAGTAAAACAAATTACTGAAAAACGTGGAGATAAATATGTAGCAGATATTGATTATGTACAAGTAGTTAAAAAACAAGGAGGAAGTGTAAACGATAGCTTATTAGTTTATGGAGTAATAGTTGATAAGGAAGTTGTACATCCAGGAATGCCAAAGAAAGTTGAAAATGCAAAAATAGCATTACTTGATTGTCCATTAGAAATTGAGAAAACTGAAATTGATGCTGAAATAAGAATATCAGATCCATCACAAATGAAAGCATTTATAGAAGAAGAAGGAAGAATGTTAAGAGAAATGGTAAATAAAATAAAAGCAGTAGGTGCTAATGTAGTATTCTGTCAAAAAGGAATTGATGATCTTGCACAACACTATTTAGCAAAAGAAGGAATTATGGCATTAAGAAGAGTAAAGAAATCAGATATGGAGAAATTAGCTAGAGCAACAGGTGCAAGAATTGTTACAAATCTTGATGATTTAACACCAGCAGATTTAGGATTTGCAAAACTTGTAGAAGAAAGAAGATTTGGTGAAGATAAATTAACATTTGTTGAAGGTTGTAAAGATCCAAGAGCAGTAAGTATACTCATAAGAGGAGGATTACAGAGAGTTGTAGATGAGGCTGAAAGAACACTTCATGATGCTTTATGTGTTGTATCTGATGTAATAGAAGAAGGAAAAGTAGTAGCTGGTGGTGGAGCACCAGAAATGGAAATTGCAAAAGTTCTAAGAGAATATGCTGCAAGTGTTGGTGGTAGAGAACAACTAGCAATTGAAGCTTTTGCTGATGCATTAGAAGTAATTCCAAGAACTTTAGCAGAAAATGCTGGTCTTGATCCAATTGATATAATTGTAGAATTAAGATCAAGACATGAAAAAGGAGAAGTCTGGGCAGGAGTAGATGTAATATCAGGAAAAGTTGTAAATATGCTAGAAAGAGGAGTAATTGAACCAGTAGTAGTAAAGGAGCAAGCAATAAGATCAGCAACAGAAGCATGCTCAATGATATTAAGAATTGATGATGTAATTGCTGCAGCAAAAAGTACAACACCATCAAAAACTCCTGAAAAGCCAAAAGAAGAAGAGGAAACTAGTAGTAAGACAGACTAAATTTTTTATTATTTTTTTCTTTTTTTGGAGGTTTTTTTATTAATATTGTTATAACTGGAACACCAGGAGTTGGTAAAACTACAATTACAAAAATTTTAGCTGAAAAATTAGGCTTTAAGATTATTGAATTAAATAAATTTGCTATTGAAGTTAATGGAATAATAGGATATGATTCTGAAAAAGATGCTCAAATAATTAATGAAAAAATTATAAAAAGAGAATTAAGAAAGATTTTGGAAAAAGAAAATAACTTCATAATAGAAGGTCATTGGGGAGAAATTGTTCCTAAAGATTTTGTTGATATTGTAATTGTAATAAGAACAAATCCCTTAGTACTAAGAGAAAGACTAAGAAAAAAAGGATATAAAGAAGAAAAAATAAAAGAGAATGTTCAAGCAGAATTATTAGATTATTGTTTAATAAAAGCAATAGAAGCTTTTGGTGAAGATAAAGTCTTTGAAGTGGATAATACTAATAAAGAAATAAATGTAGTTGTAGATGAAATTATAAAGATAATAAAAGAAAGAAAAGGAAATAAGCCTGGAAAAATAGACTGGATAGAAACCTTGGGAGATAAGGTTAAAGAAATACTTTAAATTAAAATTAAGAGATAATCTTATAACTATTAGTAAGTATTTTTATAAGGATGGATATGTCTCTAACGACTACTCGTAAATATATTAATGAATTAAATAATTTCATTGATAGAAATGTAAAAGTAATTACAATTAGAGGAGCAATTTATGAAGGTAAATTACTAGGATTTGATGCTTCAAATTTAAGTGTATGCTTAGGAGATGTAGTTGTTGGAAATGAAAAATATGCAAGAGTTATAATTCGTGGAGATGCAATTTCAGAAATACTACTAAAGGAAAAACCATTTGATTTAAAAGGATTATCAGAAAGATTATCTAAGGTCTTTCCAAATATGGTAAAATATTATGAAGATGCTGGGGTAATAACAGTAATGGATAGAATAAAAGTAACAGCTAAGGGTGTTGAAGGAAGTGGACCAATGTTTGAAAGAGTAAAAAAGATTTATGAGCAATATGTTATGGAGCAAACATCTGAGGGCTAAGATTAATGTGCTTTGAAGTAAAAGAAAGAGATCTCTGTGGAAGAATAGGAGTACTTAAAACAAGAAGAGGAAATATTGAAACACCATATGTAATGCCAGTAGTAAATCCTATAAGAAACATAATAGAACCTAGTGAATTAAAATCAGAATTTGGATTTAATATGATAATTACAAACTCATATATAATATGGAAGCATTATAAGGATAATATTAAAGATGTACATGAAATTACTAAATTTGATGGTCCAATAATGACAGATTCAGGAGCTTATCAATTATTAGTTTATGGTGATATAGAAGTAAGTAATAAAGAGATAATAGAATATCAAGAAAAAATAGGAAGTGATATTGGAGTAATATTGGATGTACCTACTGGAGCACATGCTAGTAGAGAAGAAGCAGAATATACAGTTATGGAGACTATAAGAAGAGCAAAAGAAAGTATTTCATATAGAAAGGAAAAAGATATACTTTGGGCAGGACCTATACAAGGTGGAACTTATTTAGATCTTTTAGAATATTGTGCAAAAGAAATAGGAAAAATGGATTTTCATATACATCCATTAGGTAGTCCAACTCAAATTTTAGAAGAATATAATTATTCTAAAATTGTAGATATGATAGTAACAGCAAAAAGAGTACTACCACCAGAAAGAGCATTTCATCTTTTTGGAGCAGGACATCCAATGATGTTATCTCTTGCAGTAGCACTTGGTTGTGATTTATTTGATTCTGCAGCTTATGCACTATATGCAAAAGATGGAAGATATATGACTCAAAATGGAACTATGAGAATTGAAGAATTAAAAGAACTTCCTTGTTGCTGTCCAGTTTGTAATAAATATAGTGCTAAGGAGTTAATGGAAATGGAAAAAGAAAATCGTGAAAAATTAATAGCTAAACATAATCTCTATAAAGTAAAAGAAGAAATAAAATTAATAAAAGAAGCAATAAGAGAAGGAACTCTTTGGGAATTACTTGAAGCTAGATGTAGATCACATCCAAGACTTTATGAGGCTTTTAAAAGATTATCACTATATGTTGATTATATTGAAGAAAATGATCCTGTTGTAAATAAGAAAGTAAGAGGATTATTTTTCTATGATGAAACATCAATAATGAGACCAGAAATTTTAAGATATAAAAAAAGAATAATAGAACGTTATACTAAACCAAAAGATAAGTTAATATTAGTACCTATGCCAAAAGAAAAACCATTTAATAAATCAAAAATATTCAAGAAGCTTAAAAAAATTGTAGGAGATGAATATCATATTTGTTTTTATGGAGATCCTTTTGGTATAGTACCATCAGAACTTTCTGAGACTTTTCCATTATCACAATTTGAAAGTGCATTAGATAATATGAAAACATGGAAGAGTTTTGCAATAGAGTTTATAAAATCAAAAGAATATAAAGAAGTAATAATTATTGGAGAAGAATTAGAAGGAGCAAAATCATTAAGTTCTATTAATGATTTAGAAAAGTATTTTAGGTGTAAAAATGAGAATATTTCTTGATTTACATATTCATACAAATAGTTCTCCAGATAGTACTATAACATTAAATCAATTAATTAGTGAATTATTTAGAGCTGGAATAAGTGCTATAGCAATTACAGATCATGAAACAATGGAAGGATATAAGAGAATAAAGAATAGTGCTTTCTTTAAAGAAATTTTAGTAATACCAGGAATTGAGATAACAACTACACTAGGAGATATAATAATATTAGGATTAGAAAATCCACCAATAATTAAAGATCCATTTATATTATTAGATGAAGTTAAAAAAGAAGGAGGATTTATTTTGGCACCTCATCCATTTGATAATAAAAGAAAATCTCTAGGAAATTTATGTGCAAAATTAAGAGTAGATTTTATAGAAGTTTATAATGGAAGAAGTGATGCAAAAGCAAATAAAGAAGCAAGAGAATTTGCTATTGCACTAAAAATGAAAATGGTTGGAGGAAGTGATGCTCATAGAAAGGAAGAAATAGGTAGTGTAATAAATGTTTTAGAATGTGAAAAAAATATTGATGATATTTTTAGTAATTTAATGAAAGGTTGTAAAATTATTGTAAAAAAGAAATAATTAGAGATATAGCATCTTATGATCTGTCCTTATACGTTCTTGTCTCTGCTTTATTAATTCTTGTATTTCTTCTTCTATCTTATGAGCATCACTTATTAGTTGAGATGTATCTATAGCTAAACCAGTAATTTTATTTAAGAATTCAATAGCAATAGCTGCTGCCATTGGATCTGGTCTTGCTGGATTTGCATATGGAAGTAAAGCAATAGCAGGGAAGTTATTTATTTCAAAGTAAGAAAGCATAATTGCAAGTGGACCAACTACAAATAATCCTTTTTCTAATATTGGAATTCCTATTTTATCTATATCCTTAAAACTACTTGTTATTACACATCTTATTTTATCATTTTCAGAAGTTTTAAGTCTATTATCTAAGCCTCCTATTAAGTAAGCTCCTTTAAACTTCTCTTTTATTGCCCATTCTGCAAGAGCTCTTGAAAAACTATTTCTTTCTCTTGAATGAGGTGGAACATTAGTTAAAACAAATACATACTCATTATATTTATATATTTCAAAAGGAAGAGAAATTTTTGATTCATCCATACATACAAATGGAGGCATTAAATCTGTAAAAATATAACCAATTAATTCAGGATTTAAACTTGTAATAATATGCTTTACTGTTATATAACCAGTTGCACCTAAACCATGAAAACCTGTAATTAATATAGAGTTTTTTAGATTTATCTTCTTTACATGAAATTCTATTGGCAATATAAACACCTCAAGATTATCTCCTAATTTCATAAACTATTTATTAAACTTTACTAAAATAAGGAAAAAATTTAAAAAATTAATTAATTGATAAAAAAAGGGAAAATTAAAATGATAAAAATAAGTATACTTGGTGGAGGAAAGGAAGTAGGAAGATCTGGATTTGAAATTCGTGGAGATGATACTACTATTCTACTAGATTATGGAGTAATGTTAAAAGGTAATAGACCAATATTTCCACTTTCTATTCCTCCAAGAGAAATAGATGGAATAATATTAACTCATGCTCATTTAGATCATTCTGGTGCTCTTCCTATTTTTTATGTATCTGAAAATCCAAGAATTTATATGAGACCAATTACTAAAGAGCTTACAGAATTGTTAATAAGAGATTTATTGCATTTATCAGCTTATTTTCTACCTTATGAGGCTCTTGAATTAAAATTAATGATAGAAAAAGCAAGAAAGATAAAGAGAAATTTTAAAATAAAAAATATTGAAGTAAAAACTTTTAATTCAGGTCATATACCTGGAAGTATTAATGTATTATTAAATATTAATGGTAAGAAAATATGGTATTCTGGTGATATTAATACAAGAGAAACAGCATTATTAAATAAAGGAGAAATACCTAATGAAGAAATAGATTTTGCAATTATAGAAAGTACTTATGCATTAGTAGATCATCCACCAAGAGAAGAATGTGAAAGAAAATTAATTAAAATTCTTAATGAAGTTATTGAAGGAGGAGGAAGAGTTTTAATTCCTGCATTTTCAGTAGGAAGAACTCAAGAAATTTTATGTGTTTTAAAAAAACATAATTTCAAATATCCAGTAGTAATAGATGGAATGAGTAGAGCAGCTACAAAAATTATAGCAAAATGGCCAAATGAATTAAGAGATTATAAACTATTAAAAAGTGCTATGTCAAAAGCTTTTTGGATAAAAGGTCAAAAAGATAGAGATAGAGTACTAAAAAGACCATGTGTTATAATAACTTCATCTGGAATGCTAACAGGAGGAGCATCAGCATATTATATGGATATTATGAGAAATAATGAAAAAGATTGTGTAGTATTAGTATCATATCAAATTCCTGGTACTCCTGGAAGAACTTTATTAGATGAAAAAGTATATGGATTAAATAAAGAAAAAGTAAAATGTAGAGTAGAGTGGATTGATTTTTCATCTCATTGTGGAAGAAGTGAATTATTAAAAATAATAAAATCACTTAAAGGAAATCCAGAAGTTTTATGTATTCATGGTGATGAAAATTCATGTGAAGGTTTGGCTAATGAAATAAAACAAGAAATAGGATTAAAAGCTTATGCACCTTCACCAGGTGAGTCATTTATTATCTGATAATATATTTAGAAAAATTTTTGAATTATAAGTAAAAATCTATGGAGTCATAGCTTTGATTACAGGAGTAATTAAGGCTACTAAAGATTCAGGATATATACCTAATATAAATGAGATAAACATTAACATGAAGAGTGGTAATGTCATAGTAAGAGGTGCTTCTTTTACATTTTCTAATTCAGATGGTAAAGGTCCAAAGAATACTCTTATTACTGGCCAGAATGTATATATAACAGTAAGAAATGTTGCAAATATTGCAACTAAAGCTACTATTAATCCCATAAAAGATCCTGCTTCCTTAAAAACTCCTACAAACATTATCCATTCTCCTTGAAAACCACTAAGTGGTGGAAAAGCTGATAGTACCATAGAACCTAGAATACATAATGTTGCAGTTAATGGCATTTTTCTTGCTAATCCTCCAAGTTTTCTCATATCTCTTATTCCTGTTTGACATAGAACAATACCTGCTACAGAGAATAAAACACATTTTCCTAATATATGGCTTAAGAAATAGAAAATACCACCTACTACCCCCATTACAGTTAAAGTTGCTATACCTAAAATAGAATAAGCAGTTTGGCTTATAGTAGAACAAGCATAAAGACGTTTCATATCATCTTGAGCTATTGATAAGAAACCTCCATATATCATAGTTATAATTGCAATAATTAGAAGTGGTATACTGAAGATCTTAAATACTGAAAATAATTCGCCATATAATAATCTTACAATAACATAATTACCTAAACCTACTATAGTAGCAATAATAGCTGCAATAGAAGTTGGATGTTCTCCATGAGCCCATGGTAACCATACATGAAAACCAAAAACTGCCATTTTAACTAACCAACCAACTAAAATAAAGAAACATACCCATATAGCAAAATTATTGCCAATTAAATTTCTTAAAGCAAATACTTCAAAACTTCCAGTTCCAATATAAGCAAGAGTAATACCAATTAAAAACATTGCAGCTCCAATATGATTCCAAATAAAATACATCATTGCAATTCTATGTCTATCTACATATCCAAATAAATCAATCATAATATAAGATGGTATAAGAGTTAATTCTGTAAATACATACATTTGAGCTAAATTTGTAGAAAGAGCTACTCCAACTAAACCTACAGCAAATAATAAGTATATTGAGAAGTAAACAACATACATTCCCTTTCTCTCCTCTCCATAAAGTTGTTCTATTCTGTGTTCCATATAATGTATAGAGTATAAGGCACAAGCAGCACAAATCATATTCATAATTAAAGCTACAGGTAAGCTAAGACCATCTGCTAAAAATCCAAATTTAATATTAAATAATGCTGTACTCCAGTAATATTCTTCATAATAAGGACCTATACCATTCCAAAGATCTATACCTATTTTTATCATTATTAAACTTGTATAAGTTAATGTTGCAAAAGCAATCCATCCTAATCTTTTACCAAGATTACCAAGAAAAATAGATAAGAATGCAACTATTATAGGAACTAATATTACTTGAAGTAGAGGATATGGAATCATCATTTCACATCACCCCAAATATTATGAATATGAACATAAGAAAAACTGCAAATATCATAATATAAATCATATTAATTGATAAAATACCTGTTTGAAGTTTTCTTATATTATTATTTATAAATTCAAAAAGCTTAGGAATACCTATGTTTAAACCATAATCCATTCCAGCTTCAATATATTTTGCTACTGGTTCTCTTGATGCTAATATGGGATATGCAAATATTTTATTAAAAGCACTATCAATATACCAACGATTCCATAAGAATTTATGAAATGCTTTTAATATACCATACCTTTCAATTATACTAATTGAACTTAGTTTATTAGCAATATAAACATAATATGCAGGAAAACCACCAATTACTATCATAATAATAGAGAGAATTGTTGGAATAATACTTTCGTGAGCAATAGATAATGTGTGAAATTCTAATAAGTGAATATCATAAAATTCTTTAGCAAAAAATTCATGTAATAGATCCTTTATCCATGGACCAACTATACCTATTATAACTGTTAGAATTGCTAAAATTCCATATGGAATTAACATAATCTTTGAGGCTTCTCCATGTTCATGATGTTTATTTGAATTATTTTCATTTGGAGAATGGAATGTAATACCCATAAGTCTTATTACATAAAAGCTTGTAACTGCTACAGTTAAAACAGAAAGAATGAATATCCAATATTGTCCACTTATATAGCATGAAGATAAAATTCCTTCTTTACTCCAAAAACCTGAAAGTGGAGGAATACCAATTAAAGCTAATGAAGAAATCCACATAAATATCCATGTAAATTTCATAGTCTTTGGAGATAATTTCATATCTGTTATGTATATTGAACCTGAGGCATGAATTAATACACCAGCACAAAGGAATAAAGCTGCTTTGAATATACCATGATTTATTAAGTGAAATATTGATGAAGTAAATCCTTCTATTAAAGTTTCAGAAGATATTCCAGCAATTCCCAATCCAAGCATCATATATCCTATAACACTCATTGTTGAATATGCTAATACTTTCTTAAGTTCAATAGCAACCATGGCTTGTGTAGCAGCAAGAAAAGCAGTAAATCCTCCAATAATTGCAACTATTAAGAAGAAATTATATGCTTCTTTAATTCCTAAAATCCAAGTACCAAAGTAAAATATTGGTAAAACTCTTGCAACTAAGTAAACTCCAGCTTTTACCATTGTTGCAGCATGTATTAAAGCTGAAACTGGAGTAGGACCTGACATAGCTTCTGGTAACCATTCATGAAATGGGAATTGTGCTGATTTTGAAAATGGACCACATAAGAATAATAGAATAGTAATAGTTAATAATCCAGGAGTTTTAGCAATTTCACTCATCCATATATTTACATTTTCATATAATTTCATAAAGCTAAATGTTCCTGAATATAAGTAAATAATTATTATACTAGCAAGTAAAGCAACATCTCCTAATGTTGTTACAAATAAAGCTTTTAATCCACATCTAGATGGTTTTTGAAATGGATAAGGCTCAGGTCCACCTATCCAGTATTTTCTTTCATCACTATAGTAATGAGAAATAAGTGCAAAACTACAAAGACCTACAATCTTCCAACCAATAAAGAAGAATATTAAATTATTAGCTAATATCAAAATAAGCATTCCACCTACAAATAATGACATGAAGAACCAGTATCTATCCTCTCCTGGTTCTCCTTCCATATATTTGTATGAGTAAATCAATATTAGTAAGCTGAGAAAAGCAACTAAATTTGTAAGAATTATACTTAAATTATCAATTAATATAGCAAATTCTACATAATTTCCATCAGGAAGAGATAGCCATATACCACCAATTTCTTTATAGCCATGAATTGGTAATAATGGAAGCATAGTAATTGCCATAATAAAAGCAATAAATGTAAAGCTTATTGTTACTATGTATCTTTTCCTTCCAATTCTTTTTGGTAATAAATAATGAACTATTGAGCCAATAGTTGGCATAATCCAACATAACCAAGGTGCTAAATCTATCATCACATAACACCTCTTAATAATTCATATGCAGCACTTTTAGCATAATTCATTAAACCATCAGGCCAAATTCCAAAGACTATAATTAAAATTGCTAATGATACAAGTGGAATTAACATAATAATTGGACCTTCTTTTACTTTTTTAATATTTTCTAAGGTTATTGGCTGAAGGAATGCTTTTAATATTCTTAAATAATAAGCAGCAGATATTATACTATTAATAATTATACAAATACCAAGCCAAATCATATTAACTTCTATTGATGCTAATATTATAGTTAATTCACTTATAAAACCATTTAATGGAGGCATTCCAGATAATGCAAATAATGATATAAATAATGTTGTTGTGGTAATTGGCATTCTTCTTCCAACACCTAACATTTCTCTCATATCTCTAGTTTCTAATTGATAAAGTATTACTCCTGAGCAAAGAAATGCTAAGCCTTTCATTATAGCATGATTAAATATATGCATTAAAGCACCTGTAAGTCCAAGAATAGTACCAGTTGAAATACCTGCTAACATATATCCTATATGAGCTATAGTTGAATATGCAAGTAATCTCTTTATATCAGTTTGAAGTAATGGAGTTAAATTACCAATAAACATTGTAAATATACTTAAGATAGCAATTACTTCTAACCATTTAATACATGAAAATATTGAAAATCCTATTCTACAAATTGCATAAACTCCTGTTTCTACAACAACACCAGAAAGCATTGCAGATATAGGAGATGGAGCAGCAGAATGTGCATCAGGAAGCCATGTATGAAGAGGAAATATTGCACTTTTTACTCCAAGACCAATAAATACAAAAATTGATGCTATATAGACCCAAATATTTGGTTCTGTAAGAATTCTAGATATTTCAGTAAAACTCAATGTTCCACACATACCATAGATTAATGACATTCCAAATAATATAGAAGCAGAACCTGCTGAGCTCATTATTAAGTATTTAAATGAGGCTTCAATAGGTTCCCATTTTTCTTTTCTAAAAGCAACTAATGTATATGAAGAAATACACATCATTTCCCAAAATACAAAAAATGTAAAGAAATCACTAGCAAAAACCGCTCCAATCATACCAATTATCATTAATATTAATAAAGTATAAAATAATGGAATACCAGTATCTCTTTCTAAATATTTCATAGAAAATATAGAAGCAAAAATTCCTAGCATTAAAAATGTTATAGCCATGAAGCCACTTAATTGATCAATTGAAAATTGTGAAATTTTAATTGGGAATTTCATTAATAAAACTTGCCATAAAGCTATTGCTAAACCTATAGTAGTATATATTCCACATAAATATGGTCTTTTTATTTTTTCACATAACCATCCTAAAATTGGTGTAGTTATAGCAAAGAATAGTAATAAATCAATTATTGGAGCTATCATATTTATCCTCTCAATCTTCTTAATTCTCTAACATCAAGAGTACCATAATGACGATAAGCATATACTAAGATTACAATTGCTACTGCTGTTACTGAAGCTGCAATACCAATAGAAATAGTAACAACAGAAAGAGGTAATAAATCAATAAATCCAGATATATTTCTAGAAAAAGCTATAAAATTAAAATTAGCAGCATTGATGAGAATTTCTATTCCTAAAAGCAATCTTATCATATTTCTTTTTGTAACAAGACAATAGATCCCAATAGCATATAATACTAAAGAGAACATTATGTAAATATTCATTTTTCTTTTACCTCCTTTCTAAAAATAGTAATACATGAAATAGCTGCAACAAACATTAAAAATGCTTGAGCAATAAGATCTTGAGCTCTTTTCTCCCATAAGAATTGACTATATTCTTTCATAGGTTCTAATTCAATACTTACAAAATGAGAATAATCTTTTGGATTTTGAAAAGAAGGAAATGGAATATTTTCTAGACTATAAATTACTAAGAAAATAAATATTATTGTAACTATTAATCCAAATATTGATATTTTATCCATTATTTCCTCTCCTCTTTTAATGATGTTAAGGTAATGGCAGCAATAAATAATGCTACAATACCACCTGCATATACAAGAATTTGATAAATAGCAATATAATGAGCTCCTAAAAGCCAATAAAGAATTCCAATACAAATACACATAGCACAAAAAGATAAAACTGCATATAATAACTTCTTAACTTCAACTGTTCCTATGGCGAAAATAATTGTAAGTAGCATTAATGCAATCTGAAGTTCTTCGTTCATTGGATTCTCCCTACAAAAAACTTATATTAGTAGGTTATATATAAAAATTTTAGTATTCATTCAGGTGAGTATATGAATATTGTCATTGCAATAGTAGTAGCACTAGTAATAATATTATCGATATTTTTCATTGGAAAGAAATTTTCTCAAAAACAAAAATATGATAAAGAAAAGTTTTTACCTTATGCTTGTGGAGAAGATTTACCAGTAGAAGAAGTAAGAATTAATTTAGAGAAGTTTCTTATTTTTGCTCTTTACTTCTTAATTTTTGATGTAATAACATATATTATTGCAGTTTCCTTCTTTGAAAGAGGAATTCTTCCTGCTATATATTCAATTATAGCTTTAGCTTCAGTATTAGTACTTATATTTGGAGGATGGCATAAATAATGTCAATAAAAAAATGGGCAAGAATAAGATCTCCATGGCTTATACACTTTAATACTGGAGGATGTAATGGTTGTGATATTGAATTTGTTGCAGCTATTACTCCAAGATATGATGTAGAAAGATTTGGAATTTTACTTAAAGGAACTCCTAGACAAGCTGATATACTTGCTGTAACAGGACCAATAACTATGCAAGTAGCTCATAGAGTTTTAAGAGTTTATAAACAAATGCCAGAACCAAAATTTGTTGTTGCAATAGGAACTTGTGCTACAAGTGGAGGAGCATTTAAAGATTGCTATAGTGTATATGGAGGAGTTGATACAATATTACCTGTAGATGTATATATTCCAGGATGTCCTCCAAAACCTGAAGCAATAATAAATGGAATTATTAAGCTTATAGAAAAAATAAAAAGGTGAAAAAATGGAAGATCTTATTAAGAAAATTGAATCTTTTGGAGTTTTAGAATTTAAAAGACCAAAAGAAAGAAGAATTTTTATTCGGATAAAATCTGAATTCTTAAGGGATTTAATTTCATTTTTAATTAAAGAATATGATTTAAGACATTTATCTACAATAACAGGAATAGATTTAGGAGAAGAAATAGAATTACTATATCATTTCGCATATAAACATTCAATTGAAATAACAATAGGAATAAAAGTTCCAAAATCATCATTAAAAGTTCCTACAATTACAGATCTTATACCTGGTGCAATATTTTATGAAAAAGAAGTTCATGATATGTTAGGAGTAGTATTTGAAGGTCATCCTGATTTATCTCCATTAATATTACCTGAAAATTGGCCAGAAGGTGTTCATCCATTAAGAAAAGATTATAGTATTGAAAAACTTAAGGAGTTGATTAAAAAATGAGATATGGAACTACTATTAAAGTACCTTTTGGTCCACAACATCCAGCACTTAAAGAACCTGAATACTTTTTATTTGAAGTAGAAGGAGATTTTGTAGTAAATGTAAAACCAAGAATAGGATATGTACATAGAGGACTTGAAAAAGCTTTTGAAAATAATACTTACATGCATGGTTTATATCTTGCTGAAAGAATTTGTGGTATATGCTCTCATGCACATACAGTAGCTTTTACACAAGCAGTAGAAGGATTAGTCTCTTTAGAAATACCTCAAAGAGCACAGTATATAAGATTAATAATGGCAGAATTAGAAAGACTTCATAGTCATTCCTTATGGGTTGGTATTGTAGCTCATGAAGCTGGATTTGATACTATGTTTATGTATTTATGGAGAGATAGAGAAATGATTATGGATTTAATGGAAGAAATTTCTGGTAATAGAGTTCTACATGCTATAAATACTATAGGAGGAGTAAGAAGAGATATAAATGATGAACAAGCTAATAAAATAAGAAAATACTTAGATAAATTTGAAGAAAATATAAAGAATTATATAAAGATTTTAGAAACTGAAAATACTTTTCTAAAGAGAACAGTAGGTGTTGGAATTTTAAAGCCAAGTGATGCTATAGCATTATGTGCTGTAGGACCAACTTTAAGAGCAAGTGGAATTAAAAATGATGTAAGAAAAGATGATCCTTATTTAGTATATGATGAAATACCTTTTGAAGTAATTACACATGATGGATGTGATGTTTTTGCAAGAACAATTGTAAGATGTGAAGAAATGCTTGAAAGTATAAAGATAATAAGATATGCTTTAGATCATATGCCAAAAGGTGAATTAAAAGTAAAAGCTCCAAGAACATTTCCTCCAAATGAATCAATAGGAAGAGTAGAAGCACCAAGAGGTGAATTAATCCATTATACTAAATCAAATGGAACTTCTAAGCCTGAAAGATATAAAGTAAGAAGTCCAACACTTGGAAATTTAGCTTCAGTATGTAAAACTTTAATTGGTGCACATATTGCTGATATACCAATAATACTTGCAGGAATTGATCCATGTTTTTCATGTATGGATAGAATTTTAATAAAAAAGAGGTCTTGAATATGTTTGAGATAATATTTGAAATTATTAGCTTAATAGGATTTATAGTATTTATTATATTACTTGCATTTTTCTATGAATGGATAGATAGAAAATTTTATGCAAGAATTCAAAATAGATATGGACCACTTTATACAGGTCCTTCAGGAATTCTTCAACCAATTGCAGATTTTATAAAATTATTATTAAAAGAAGATATTGTTCCAGAAGCAAGTGAAAAAAGAATATTTTCATTAATACCAATTGTTTATGTTTTACTACCAATTTTAGCATTACTTATAATTCCTGTAAATGGTAAAGGAATTATAAGTTTTGAAGGAGATCTTATATTTTTAATGTTTTTATCTGCAATGATAACATTATCAGTATTTCTTGCTGGATGGAGTTCTGCATGTAATTTTAGTAGAATAGGAGGAATAAGAGCTGCTCTTCAAATGTTAAGCTATGAAATACCTTTTGGTTTATCACTTATAGGTCCTGCAATAGTAGCAAATTCATTATGTATTACAAAAATATCTGAATGGCAAATTGCTAATTCTACAGCATTTATACTTTTACAACCTATAGGATTTGCAGTAATTATGATTAGTTTATTAGCAGAATTAGAATTAATTCCTTTTGATGTTCCTGAAGCTGAAACAGAAATAGTTGCAGGCTGGACTACAGAATATGGAGGAGGAAGATATGCATTGATTAGACTTGGAAAAGATTTAGAGCTTGTTATGGCATCAATGTTAGTATCTTCATTATATCTTGGAGGAATTAGTCAAGTATTTTTCATTCCACCTATAGTAATAGCTATTATAAAAAGTATAGTAATACTATTGTTAATGTCTCTTATAAGAGCATTATTTGCAAGATATAGAATAGATCAAGTTATTTCAGGTATGTGGAAATATTTATTTCCACTAATGATATTACAAATCATAATTATACAATTTATAGGGTGAAAATATGAGTCTCTTTAAAGAGGCAATAAAGCAAATTCCTAAAAAACCTGTAACAATAAAATATCCATTTGAGCCTGGCATTATTCCTCCTGGATTAAGAGGATTACCTATTTGGGATATGAGTAAATGTATATTATGTGTATTATGTCAAAATGCATGTCCAGTATCTGCAATAAAAATGATTCCAAAAGGACCTGATGCTGGAATTATTTATGATCTTAGTAGATGTATTTTTTGTGCTGAATGTGCTGATGCATGTCCAAAGAAGGCAATTACTATTACAAATAAGTTTGAATTAGCAACAACATCAAAATCAGAACTTATTTTTCACTATAAAAAATCTCAATAATTTTCATTTTGAAATTCTTCTTCAATAGTTTTAATCTCTACATTACCTTTTTCATAATCTTCTAGTATATTATCAACAATTTTAGCAATATCAGAAAGACTAGAAATAATATTATTCTTATCCTTATATGAGGAAACAATAAATTTAATTGGTAAAGAATATTTTTGACTTTCTTTATAGCATTGTATAACATTACTAGGATTTATGTATACAATGAATCTTTTTGAAAAATCCCAAATTTTAGGATCAATTTTCCAATTTTTTAAATACTTTACAGGATAAACAATAACATCTGGAAAATTTGATTTCATTATTTTATTTACAATACAATAAAAACCCTTCATTCTTTCTCTTCTTACGTATTTTCCTAATATTTGTATATTAATTTCTCTTCCTAATGGTATATCTTTAAATTTTGATATTGCTATTTCTGTAAGTAAATATAATCCATTATTCATATAAATAAATCCATCATATAGTAATTCCTTTATTGCTTCTTTTAACTCATACGAATTAAAACCTTTTAATTGAGATTCTATCATGGAAAAAGGAGTAGGTTCTTGAAGTCTTTTGTAATATAAAAATGAAAGAATAGAAAAACATACTGGAGAAATATCAGGAGCTGGAAGATTTTCTTTTTCATAATTTTTTACTTCTCTTCCATAAATACTTAATGAATGTTTTATAACATCTTCAGGATTAGAAATCTTCATATTTGATATATCAATACACATACCTGTATTTACAATTCTTGTTCCTTCTTTTCTTATTAAAAAAGCCATTTGATGCTTCATTAATGTCATTAAAGTTTCTTTTGTAAAATAACGACATACTGATTTAAAATATTGTTCAAGAGCTTCTGCAGTTTCTGCACCTACAGAAAATACTATTAAAGTATCACATAATTGAGGTATTGCATTAGTTATAGTTTTATCTTTTCCTCCATCTCTATCAAATTGTCCTAAATATTGAGCAGATAATGTTAAATATACTTTATATTTTCTTAATGCTTGAAGTATATCTTTTAATGATTCTGTAACAAATCTATATGCTTCATCTACATATACATAAAATGGTCTTCTTTCATTTTCAGGAATATCTTCTCTTGCCATACCTTCTTGATAAATCTTATTAAGTAAAAGAGCTCCAAGAAAATTTGCAACTTCAGTTGTTAATCTTCCTTCAGATAAATTAACTAATATGATTTTTCCACTTTCCATACATTCTCTTAAATCTATAGAAGATTTTGGACTATCAAACATAGAAGCTACTAATTTTTCTTGAATAAGTCTATATACTTTATTAGTTACAACAGTAGGAGCTTCATCTTTTAATAATGGAAATTCACTTATCCAATACTTTATAACATTTTCATCTCTTACATTTGCAAGAAGTCTTCTTCTTTTATCAGGATCAATAAGAATATCATATAAATAACTTAATCTTGGATCTGGTTGCTCCATTACTGCATATACTGCATTTAATAATATTCTTTCTAATCTTGGACCCCAAAATTCACCATATAATTTTTTCATTGAATCAACAAAACCCATAGCAATTAGTGCTTTTTTTGATGGATCATTACATTCAAGTAAAGAAATTTTGACTACTCTTCCATATTTAATACTTGTTGTTGGATCAATGTATACAACTTTATCCCATTTTTCCTTTGGAATTATGGATAATACTTTTTTTACTAAATCTCCATGAGGATCTATTACACATACACCTTCATCATTTTTTATATGTTGATATATTTGAAAGAGCATAAATGTTGATTTACCAGAACCTGGCATACCAAAAATTGCCATATGTACTCTATCTTCTTTATTTAGTAATATTAATTGATCATTTTCGCTTTTACATAGTATAAAGCTATCTTTATTATTCATTTCTTATTCTCACCATTTTCTGAATTGATAATGGTCTTTTCAATGGAATTTCTGGACTTGGAAAGGAAAATATAGATGCTAATTCATAATCACTTAATCCAATAGTTTTATATTCCTTTGTAATAATAAGAAATATAAAAGATAATAATGATGCTATAGAACAAGTTATTATTTCATTAGGAATAGTTTTAAGAAGAAGTAACTCAAGTATAGAATTAATATTTGATTTTAATAATATTGGTAAAATAAGAATAGAAAGTGGAATATATTTAATGAGAATAGATTTATATTTTTGAATATAATGATTTGAAATAGAATACTTAAATTTCCATTTCTTACATTCTTTAATAGAATATTCAATTAAATAATTCATAGATGTTTTTGAGAAGGATGCAAGAGTTGCTCTTACTGCTTCTTTTGTATTACCATATATGAATATATTACATTTAAAAAGTCTAGAAAGAGATTTTTCATAAATCATTTCTATTTTCTTTGAATTTATATTTTTCAATTTTGATAAATAAGATGAAATTTCTCTTGAAATTTTTTCACTTGGAGATGCAAATATTTCAACAGCAGTACCAAGGGTTAATATAGATGTCATTAGAGAATCTGATGGTATTAATGGATACATATTTGTTTGATTTAATGATTCAGAAAAGCTTTTAGAAATAGGATATGAAAAATGATTTGCTAAAGTTGCTTCAAGTCTATATCGATATTTTAAATTTGGAGGTTTAGTTTTATGAACTGAAGCTTTTAGTAAAGTACTTGCATATTCTGCAAAAGGTAGAGCAAAATTATCATCAATTTCTATTAATAATCTAATACAGTATTCCTCATCTCTTTCTATAAATAAACGGAATTTTGTTGGAATAATAGAAAATAATTGTGAAAAATATTTTGGAGAAAAGTATAATGGATCATTTAAAATTGTTGTATTTGGTAGAATTTCAAGCCACATATTATCACCTCTTATTATAAATAAAAGCAATTAAATGACCAATAGACATAAGAGTTAAAGTAGAAACAAGAGAAAATTTACTTATGATTATAGAAATAGCATATGTAACTATTATTATACCAGGTATTTCCCATAGTAAAACTATCATAATTGATGCTTTAATAAAACTATACTTTCTTAATAAGAAATTCATTACTGGATTTTTTTCTTCTTCAGTTTTATAAAACTCCTTTGTGGAATATAGATCCATGAATAAGAAAATACAATAAATAAAAATCATAGGTATAATAAGCCAGTCCATTTTGCTTATTGATAAAGCAAATAAAAGAGAAAATAAGTTTAGTAGTTTAATTTTATAGTTAGCATTCTTTCCATACTGATAACCTCCATATATTAAACCAAAGAGAATAGCTACTGCTCCTATAGTTTGAACCATTAGTATTATTTTTTCTATTATTGCTCCAAGTCCTGCTGGTAAGTAGGGATTTGATGAAAGATTTGTAATATTTTGATTTGTAATAAAGCTAACTATAGAAGGAGATAAGGATAGTAATATTCCAAATATAAAACATCCTTTTATTATTTCTATACCTCTTTCTTTGGATGCTTCATCTCCCTTCATTTTTACTCCCATAATATTTTTGATATAGAGAATTTTATAAACCAGGAAAGCATGATAAGGAAAGATTTATTTACTTTTTTCATTTCCTCTTATTAGAAATAAAAAGTTGGGAATATAATGAATAAAAAAATTGAAGAGTTAAGTCCTGGATCTAGAGGAATAAACCTATTAGTAAAAGTACTAGAAGTAAATCCAAGTAAGGAAGTAAAAACAAAAGATGGAAAGACTCATAATGTTGCAGAAGTACTTGTTGGTGATGAAACTGGTTGTGTAATATTAAGTCTTTGGGATGAAAATATAGAAAAAGTAAAAGTAGGTCAGACAATTTCAATTAAAAATGGTTATGTCTCATTATTCAAAGGATCAATTAGATTAAATATTGGTCGTTATGGAAAATTAGAAGTATCAACAGAAGATTTACCATATATAAATAAGGAAAATAATATTTCTAGTAGACCATATGGTCAAAGAATACCAAGATTTAAACCATTATTTGAAAATAATTTCAGTAAAAAGAGAAGAAGACATTAATTTCTTTCTTCTTTTTTATTGTTATTATTAGAAAGTTTCAGATGGCTTAGAAGTAAAAAGTTGATATTCTTCATCTGAAGTTGCTAAGAATTGAACTCTTATATGTGTATTATCAGTAATAAGTAATCCCTCTCCTTGAGGAAGTTCTACTACAATATCAGCTTCTTGATCACTTAATCCAAATACTTCTTTTATAAGAGACTTATTAGAATCATCTTGTCTCATTAATATTTTTGTTGAAGAATTCTCTAAAATTGTTCTTCCAGCTTTAATTTCTGAATGTGTACCTAACATATCAGCTGGTCTTTGTGTATTTATAATTAATATACAATTTCTTTTTCTTCCAAGTCTTGCTACTTTTTCTAAAAATGTAGCAGCTGATGGTATTTCCATGTATAACCAAGCTTCATCAATAAGAACTAATCTTGGTGTTGCTTTTGTTATTCCAAAAATATTAGGTTTTGAAATTATTTGCCATATTTTTCCAAAAATAAGCAAAGAAAGAATTTGCTTAATTAGTTTAGATTCTATTTTCCTCATGTTAAATGACATTCTTGAAGTAAAGATAATAGGTTCTCCTCTGAATATAAAAGATTCAGGTCCTCTTTTTATTGATGAAAACTTCTCATAAAGATCTTGAGGAAGCTTATTAAAGAGTTCACTTAAATTTTGAGATGACATTACAATATCACGAATACGAGAAATATCTTTTCTATCATTAAGACCTACAATATCACAAATTATATCTGCTGCTTCACCTTTTTCAAATAGTATAAGAGGATCAAGTCCAAGTTCCATATTTTCATCTACATGAATTACTTCTCCTCCTAACCACTCAACAAGATAAGTATATTCACCTTCAGGATCTATTATATAAAATGGAATATCAGGATAATTTTCAATTAATCTTTTCAATAATATTTTTGATAAAAAAGATTTTCCTGAGCCTGATGTTCCAATTATACTAATGTTACTATTCTGTCTTAATAAAGGATTATAAATTACTGGAGCACCAGAGATAACATTAATTCCTAAGAATACTCCTCCAGATTCAATAACTTCACCAGATACAAAAGGATAGAAAGCACTTAGTGTACTTGTATTCATATAAATAAACTTTCCCTTTCCTTCATAGATTAATCCTTGTATTATTTTAGGAGAATCTACTTTAATAAGACGAGAATTAAGTCTATTTATAAGTATTTTAGATTTTTCTTTAAGTTCTTTTTGTGAAGAAGCAATAATTATAAAGTTTATAGAAACTTTAAATAATTTAGAAATACCCATTATCATTTCATTAATTGTTTTTTCAGCTATTTCTTTTTTTAATAATATTTCTTGATTTGGAGATTTTCTCTTACTTATAAAAGATGAAATAATTGCATTTAGTGTTCTCTTATAATTTTCTATTCTTTTTATTGCTTCTTCAGAATCAATAGGAATTATCATAACTTTAATTATATCAGCAATATCATATGTTTCTGATAAGAAGCCAATAGGAAGTAAAGCAGGAAGCTCATATACAGTAAAACACTTTGCTAATCTTCCATCTTCTAATACTAAAGAATTCCATTTCTCTATTCTTATATTTGGAATTGGAATTTTTTCTAATTTTTGAAAAATAAAATGATTTGCTTCAAGAATATCATCTATTGGATTATTACTCTCAATAAAAAAACTAGGATATTCAATTGTTACTATTTTATTATTAATCATAATACCATGCTTTTTCTTCATCATAATTATTTTTATTGGAGAGGATAAGGAATTAAGTAATAAAATAAAATAATTAATTAATTCATCTTGTTGTCTTTCTGAAAGCATTATGAAATTAGTAGGAATAATTTCATAAAGTACCATTATTATTACCTCTAACATTAATTAAAATAGAATCTATTGGTGTATCAAATCCCTTAACTGCAATAAGCATATGATATGATCCAATACCACTTGGATAAAACTTTATAGAATATACTCCTTTCTCATTAGATTTAGATATAAATATCTTATTATCAATTAATGCATAAAATTTTGTATTTAAAAGTGGAACTTTTGTTTTTGGATTTTTTAAGATCTCACTTATAGTTACAGATCCATCATTATTCATTACTACTGATATTGATTTATTAGGTGGAATAAATTTACTTAATACCTTTTTTATCTCTCTTGGTACATCTTCAATAAGTAACATTTGTGAATTATTATATTGCTTTTTTCTTTGTCTTTTTAATTTTAAAAGAATTATTACATATTGCTCTAGTGGAATTGTTTTTACTTTTTTCATAGAAATTAATAAAAAGAATAATAAAGGAATTATACTAAGTCCTATTTTAATTTCCATATTAAATGGAATTATCTTATATGAGAAATAGCTTATAATTATACCAAAAACAATTAAGAGAAATTGTCTTAATGTCATTATGCCTATGGGTGTATCTATAAATGGTTGATTAAAAATAGAAATTGATTCAAACCAAAGAGTTTGAACTACTTTTACCATTTTATCACCTTAGAATTTTCTTCTTAAAATGAAGAAAATTCATTCTCTAATACTATATAGAATCCTGAATTTTATAAAGAAGGAAAATTAGTTATTTATTTCTCTTCTTTTTTGAATAAATTCTACTATTTTATCTGCATTAATTTTTCTATTCTTTAGTGCCATAGTCTTTGTTATTGGACTAATTCCATTTAATTCATTAACTAGTGTATTCTGAATTTCTACTTTATCTTCTTTTTTCATATTAATTGTATATTTTTTCCATGATTCATATGCTCTTCCTATTCTAGAAAGTAAAATATTTTGTGCTTCAGGATTATCTTTTGTTATTTCTATGATTTGACGTATTCTTTCCTGTATTCTTCTTCCTACTTCTTCTCTTTCTTTAGGTGTAAGCTTTGTTCTTGTCATTAATTCATATTCTTTTCCAATTATTTCAGGTGGTTTTATTAATAGATTTGTTTTTACATTTTTAGCAAGAATTTCTACTGCTCTAGAATCTCCTTCAAGTTCATGTGGAATAGTAGCTGCATATAAAATAAGACTATCTGCATATTCTGCTTCACTTGTTTTATATTTATTAATAATATTCATTACTTTTCCTGATGATACTATAGGTATATTATGAGAACTAGGTAACACATGTTTAATTGATTCACTTAATGCTGTAGTAGCACCTATAGTAGAAGCACTTACTTCTTTTAAAATAGCACCTTTAAGTGATAATTCACCAGTTTTAATAGCTGTAGAAAGAGTAGGTAAAACTCTTAATCCAGCTATAGTAGAACCTGTAATAACTCCAATACCACTCATTATAGCACCTGTAGTTGCTCCAGTTATTGTACTAGATATAGAAATTACTAAGGAGCCTAAATGTGGAATTAAAATAGTCATAATTAAAGAGCTAATAAGAAGAATTCCTAATGATATTAATGTCTTCATTAATTCAGATATAGAAGCATTAGTAATAACACTATATCCAAAAGTAAAGAAGAAAGCAACAATTACTGATGCTAATATTCCACCTATTAATACTTGTATAAGTAAATCTGCAATTCTATCAACATAAGGTATTAATCTCATAACAATTAAAATAGGAATAAGAGCATAAATTATACCTATAAGGAAAATTCTAAAAATTCCCATTATTATTATGCTTATATATGTAATTAAAACATAAATAAATAAAAATATATTCATTATTCCTGCTGCTAATATTGATGATGGATCACTTTCTAAAGTCCATTTTACTGATGATGCATAACTAAGAATTTCTTCTATGGCATTAGAAGGAATTATTCCATTAGGTGATGGAAATGTTATATAGTTTATTATAGCAGCTATTGCATCATATATTATTGGAAATAAATAAATTAATATAATTGATGTAATTGTACCTGTAAGAATTCTAAAAGCAGTTCCTTCACTTATAAGCTTAAAGTTTTGTAGTAAAAAAGAAAAAGCTGCAATAATTATAAGAAAAGCAAGAAGATAAAAAGCAACAATTCTTGATCCAGCATAAAGATATGTCATAGATTTACCTATCATAAAGTTATAACTACTATTAGTAAGAGGAGAAAATCCATAAATACTTTCATCCCAAAATGGACGAGGAATTTCAATTAAAAGTAAATAAATAGATTGTGGTAAATTTAATGCATTTATTATTCCTTCAACTAAAGATGGAAAAGCTAAATTTATTATACTTATTATTATAGTAATGATTGGAATAATTGCTAAAAGAGATAACATTTTCTCATTATTATTATATTATTTCAAAAATTTAAAGGAGAATTTTCTTAATAAATTATAAGTAATGATTATTACCATTAGTAATAATACTATAATGAAAATTTCATTATTAATAGATTCATTAGAATAAAAAGAAATCTCTCCAATTTTTATAATAAGTGAATTTCCCCAAACATCTATAATTTCTGCAAAAATTGTAGTATTTTTATAAATATTTTGAGGTTTTTTAATCCATAGATGATAATTATTTTCTTTAGAATATTTTTGTGTCCAATTTTTATCATAAAAAATAATTTTTGAGTTATTATCCATATAAAATAATGATAATTTTTTAATTGCTTGATTTGTAGTTATGTTTATTTCAAACCAAGATGAATAATCTTTAAAATCATTTATTTGAGCTTTTAAATTCATATCAATATTAAATTCTTCTTTATTAAAATCAATATAAACAGGTACCCAGCTATTTGTATTAATGATAGTAAAGTTATAAGTACATGATAAAGTTCTTGGTATAAGAATAAATATTTGAGAGCTATTTGTTTTAATGATTATATCTGTAATATTTATATAATCTTTATTCCATTCTTGAATAAACCATTCATCATTTTCTGGTGGATTAAAAAGCTCATTAAAGAACTTATCATCATTATAAATTTTAGTTATTAAAATATGAGTTTCATTAAATGAAGAAAAAATATTAGTAGGCATTCTAATCTTTAAGTAAGGAAGATTAATAGAAGCATTTCTAGTTATAAAGGGAAATTTTGACCAGTAAAGTATTATATTTACATCAAGTTCTTGAATATTAAGTTTTTCAATATTATAATCAAGTGAAAATAAGAATTTAGCATATCTATTCTTTGATGTAAATACTTTTTCCTCAAAATTTTTAGCTATTGGACCATATTCTGAACAATTTATATATGCTATATAAATTGATGATTTATTTAAAATAATATTAGTAATAGATTTAATCCAAGATGTTGCATTATCAATAATATCATCTAATGTAATAGATCTAATATCATAAAACCCCTTTGTAGAAAGTAATTGAAAATCTTTAGATGAATTTATAAAAAGAATAGATTTTCCAATTGTTTTTACTAAATATTTATCAATAATAGCTCTTTGTTTTAAATTATGATTAGGACCATTACCATCATATCTTATTAATAATGCTAAATCCATTCTATATGTTGTAATTGCATCTCCTTTTAAAACTGGATATAATATAAGAGTAAAATTAGGATTATATTCAACAACTTCTAATTGAAATGATTTAGTAATTTTTAATGAATAAGAATCCCAATAAATTTTCCATCTCCAATCATAACCTATAATACTTTCATTTTCATATAATGGATATGTTTCATTTAGCCAATATTGATAATGATAAGTAATATAAAAAATAATGTTAACTGTATAAATACCAGATGGAATATTTGCAATTGTACAAATTATTTCATTATTTGAAAAATTTACATTACTTATACATTCACTTAAAACTTCAATTTTTTCTAATGTATAATAATAATGACATAAGTTTCCATTACTATCATAAAATGTACCATTAGATGGAATAGAATACATTATAATAAAAGAATCTCCTGGATAAAATGTACCATCTTCATTATTAGTAATAGGAATAATTGAAATTTTTATATCATCTTTATTACAATTAACAAATTGAATTAAATTAAAAATTATTATTAAGAAGGAAATAATGAAAATAATTTTATATAATTTCATAAAGATCATCTAAATCCAAATAGAAGATTTATTAATTTCATATCTCTTAAAATAAATATAGTAATAATTGCTATTGTAATACATATAATAGATGATTTTAATCCATCTACAACTGAGCCACCATTTGAAATTTTTCCTCCTAAAAGTCCTAATAAATAAGCATTTAGTATTACACAAGAATATGCTATAAGAGATAATAAAGGTACACTTTCTAGTTTAATAATTTCTATTCCAAAATAATAAGCATTTAATTCAATAGATATATTAGTAAAAATTCTAATAATAACATCTACTATTATTGTTATGGAAAATGGTAGTATTACTGAATTTATATAACATGAAAATTTGAAAAGTGATGTTTGAGATTCAAGTTCTTTCATACTTGTATAAATATTATTCATAAGATCTGAAAGAGCACTCATTGACTTTGCATTTGCTCCTATCTCTTCAGCTTTTTCTAAAATTTCAAAATAAATTTTAGCAATCCATGGCATTTTTAAGTAGGATATAGTTCTACTAATAGAATATCCAATACTAATATGAGAAGCAATTCTTTTTAGTAAATTATTGAAAAAAGAAGATGATGAATTTTCAGAAAGTAAAATAATTGCTCTAGATGGAGAATTTCCTTTTTTTACTTCTTCTGCAATTGATCTAGAAAAAGATGGAAGAAGAGAAAGAATTTGTTTAGTTTTTCTTCTTTCTCTTTCATATAAAATAGTAATTGGTAATGAAAATAATATAATTGTAATTGCAAGAAGATAATCAAAACTTATTGCTTTTGTACTATAGTATAAGATAATAGCAACTGGAAAAGAAATAAGAGATAATAAAAAGTACTTTATGTTTATAGGTTCTGAAAGTTCTTTTGGATAATATGAGTCAATAATCATAGAAATTATTAGTGCAAAAATACATGGTAATACAATACAAGAAAGAAAAATATGCTTTATTTCAATAATACTTGAAAAGATAATACTAATAGTTATTACTGCCATTGGAATAACTATAAATACTATCATTTGAGCTGAAGCTATTATAGAAAATTTATCTGACATTATTTTTAATCTTGATAAGAGATATGAAAATGATTTAATGAGTTCATCTCTCATTATTAAAAATGGAGATTCTCCAGATCTTTCTGCAGTTACTATAGATGAAAATAATTCTCTTACAGCTTGAGATGGATGGAAATTTGATTCAAAAATAATAGCTTCAATTGGACTTAAAGCATAAAGTCTTCTAATTCTATCTATTCTTTCAGCTTCTTTCTTAAAAGCTTTAAGAAAATTAAAACTAGATAAGTTTAGTACAGCTTTTGATATAGAGTAAGAAGATGCTGCAGCAATTGTTAAATAAGTAATAACAAATGGTAATTCTTGTTCACATAATAATTTTCTTTTTCTTACTGAAAATATAGGATAGCATATATAAATTATGGGAATTATTATTACAAAAATACTAAGAATTATATTAAATAATGCAAGTAATATAGCAGAAATTAAAGATACTAAAATAATTATCATAAGCTTAGATATGTAATCTTGTGGTGTAATATTAAGCTCAGATGAATATATTATTTTACTAAACTTTTTAATTAAAAATAATTTAAAAAAATCAATTATTTTTCTATTCAATTAACTGAACCTCGGGAATAAGTAATTCCTCAGGTATATCTTCATATTCATATAATTTCCAAACTAATTCTGTTACTTTAGTATGTAAAGTAAGTTCAGGTTTTTTATATCCTAGTAAATATAATAATTGTAGAAATTTTGTATAAAGTTTATATTCTTCAATTAGTTTTTCTCTAGGAATAAACTCCATAATTTTACTAGCAGTATTAGATTCAAATGGATCTCTTACTTTAATAAAAGAATCACTTTCTAAGTTATATTTAAATAAACAAATTGGTTTAATTGATGAATTAATATCATAAATTCCCATTACTCTTTTTACTTTAATTTTTTCTCCCATATTTTTAATGTAAAGTGACTTCATAATAACAATAGTTGATAACTCTTTAAGAGAACCTTCTGCTACATTTATGGGATCACTTTTAAGTCTCTCTATAGCACCTTCTGGAGTTTCTGCATGTAATGATGTTATTCCTCCATGACCAGTAGCAATTGCTTGTGCCCAAACTCTTCCTTCTTCTCCTCTTATTTCTCCTACTATTATGTAACTAGCAGGATATCTAAGTGCATGTTTAACTAAATCAAACATTCTTATTTCTCCTTCTTCTTCTACTGTAGATGATTCTCTTGTAATTAATGAAATCCAATTTTGTCTTGCTAATTTTAATTCAGGAGTATCTTCACATGTTACAACTATTTGATCTGCAGGAATAAGAGAACATAAAGCATTTATTAGTGAAGTTTTTCCTGAACCAACAGGTCCACAAACTAAAATAGCTTTTTTATATTTAACTAAAAGCATTAACCATGCTGCCATTTCTGGACTAATTGTTTTCATCATCATTATAGATGTTATTGACCAAGGTTGCTTTGGAAATTTTCTTATACTAAAAGATGGCTTATCAGAAACTTCTCTTGAATATGTTACTGTTAATCTATCATTTGTAGGTAATCTAATAGATATTATGGGATTATGAAGAGATATTGATTTTCCTGATAAATATACAAGTCTTTCAATATATTTATTAAATTCTGATTCTGACATGGATATATTGACTTTTAATGATCCAAAAAGCTTATGATTACATGTTGTTCCATCTGGCCATGCAGTAATATCTTCAATATTATCATCTTGTATTAAAACATCATAAACTCCATATCCTAATATTTCTCTTCTTAAAAAATAATAAAGTACTTCATTATTTACTCCAAGTTTTTCAATATATTTTCTAAAGAGATTTTCATCTTTAAGTGCAGATGTAGGTATTGAAAAAAGAAGTTGAGAAGAAATTTTCTCTAATTGCTCTTTTTCTTCTTCAGAAATAAATGGATCATTTATTATATATTGATCATCAACAATTGTTACTGTACTTAATCCAACATTATATTGAGCTCTTATTATTCCATCAGGAATAGGAGAATTTATTATATTTATCTTTAAGATTGGAAAATCTAAAGAGTTATTATTTTTACTAATAGCTAATGACTTATTTATTTTAATTAGCTTACGAATTTTACTTATTATTATCTTATTAATATAATTTCTTAACATAATCTCACTTCAATAAAAAAAGAAAAAAATTATTGACAAATTGCTGAGAATTGATAAGTACCAGCACTACTTACTATTATTCCATTGTAAATTTTACCTGATTCAAAAGTACCACCAATACTAATAGGTTTGCTATAAACTTCATTAGCACCTATTATAATACTAGAATTATATAGACTATTACCAATTCTTATATATTCTATTGTTGTATTTACATTACCAATATTTTTAATAGTAATATATAATGTTCCATCAGTAGTAATAGTTGGTGTTCCAATAATAACTAATGATCCTTGTGATACTGCTTTTGAACTAATAGAAGACATCCATGCTATAGTTACTCCAGTAATAGAAAGAGCTGCTACTGTAATTAGTATAACAATTATAGGTGATGAGATATCTCCCTTATTATTTAGGATTTTTCTCATTTTTATACACCTTCCAATTGCTATAATTTTTAGTAAATTTATAAAGGAGGAACATGAGGAAAATTATTAAAATTAAAAATCTTATTCTTAGAAAGTTCAATTACTAATTTTGTAAATCATTAAGAAAACCCACTAAACATATACCTGAATAAGGATCACAAGCAGTAATAGTAACTTTTATTGGTGATATTAATCTCCAAGTATAATTATCAATTCTTTCAATATCTACTAAAATACCATTAATAGCAATCTTAGGCTTTACTTCAGGAAGAAGAATATTATTTTCATATGTTTTAAATGTAAAAGTAATAGAATATAAAGTAGAAAAGTGCATTGGAAGAATTCTTGAAGAAATAATTTTAAGTTCAACTCTATACTTATAATTTACTGTACTTACTTCATAGTAAATTGTATCTATTATAGGATTATACTCTATTATTGTTTTAATATAGTAAATTTTACCTAATTCAAAAGTATTCTTATAAAATTCTGAATATGGATAAATGAAAATATTACTTGTAAGAGGCCATGTTGTTATATTAATTGGTATAATTACTTCACCTAAAGAATTTGCCCAAAATGTATAATTATCTATTACTACTCTCCATCCAGGATTAAGACCAATTATTTTTACACCAGAATAATCATCAGGAACTTTTAAGTAATTTATACGAATATAATCTACTCTTCCCCATTGTGGACTAGAATATAAAGCATAACCACTTGGTCCACAACCATAAGTATGAAAAACAATTACTATCTTATCAATTTTAGAAACATTATAAGGAAATAGAGTTATAGTAACATTAAGAAGAGGATTTTCTGATTTATTACTTTGTACTATAAGATACCAATTATTTTTTTGAATATAATAAACTAGTATTTCGCCCCATGATTCATAAACATAACCAGCTGCAGAATAATAATGAAAATATCCATCAGTTAATAGTGATATTGTAAAATTCTTACCTATAGAATTAACATCATATATTAAGTAATACCATGCTTCCATTCTTGGTGCTTCATCTCCATAAGGACCAGAATAATAACTTAGAGAATTCTCATAAAATATAACATAGCCATTACTTGAAGAAAATGATGGTGTAGTTCCACCAGTTACAAGATTATAAGAAAAACTCCATCCATCTATTGAGTTACATTCACTTCCTTTAAATGCTTGTTGTAATTGTATATTAGTAACAGATTTTACAAGAATACCATTAGAATATGTTAACATATAATTCCAATCTATAGCTTCTGAATACTTTACTAAAGGACGTAAATAATCTCTACTTATTACAGTTATATAACCTTCAAAAGGTTGAGGAATTTCAATTGGTGATATAATAATATCAGAACCATTACTAATTATACTCTTTTTTAGTAAATTATTTTGATAAATATTTACAATATCATTTTCTGGAATTCCTTTTATTGTTAATCCTAAATTACCATAATATGTAATACTTACATTATCAATGTATAAATAAAATGAATAATAATAAGAACCTGAAGAATACCAATTAAATTTTATACTAGTAATAATTTGAGATTCATTAAAGCTGATATTATATGAAAGAAGATACCATTGTTGATCTGATATATTAAAATTATCATCTATATTAATATAACTTCCATTTAGTAATTTAATAGAAATTCCTTTAAAATAACATCCAAAAGTATTTCCAAAATATTTGTAAAATCTAGTATTGAAGCTAATATTAATTGAAGTACAATAAATAGAAACATTTCTTTCTATCCATGGATACCATGATGAAAAACCAGTATTTACTGCTCCACAATATTCATAAATTAATGATCCTGAACAACCAAATGAGGCATATTGATATGAATTTAATTGTCCTTTTAATCCATTCCAATTATCTATTGAATCACATGAATCAAAAATTGAAATAGTAATAGGTTTATTTTGTAGAGATGAAAAAATACCAGAATTATAAATAATAGTAGTATTTGCATAGAATTTATCCTTATAAGTATATGTATAATTAATTAAGCCTACTAACATTCCATCTAACTTATTTGAATAAGAAATTTCACATCCATGTATATTAGAAATTATATTCTTGATAATATTTCCATTATTATCTAGTAAATACCAATCTCCAGCAGATAATCCTGAAATTTTAAAATTAGAAGATAATGGTTTTAAGATAATTTTATCAATATTAACCCAATACTCATAATCAGAATATGGTTGAATATTATTATATTCCCATATGTAAAATCTAATTTCAATTTTTGAGGGTTCAGTATATAGCATACCAGAGCCTATAATAGTTGTTCCATTATTATATGAAAAATATGCACCAGTTGAATTTTGCCATAATTTACATTGTATAGAATATGTATTAAGAGTTTTAATTGTTTCATTATTGTAAAAAGATACTTTAATTTCTTTAATATAATAGTCTTGAGTTATTGTGAAAGAGAATATTTTGGTATTAGAAGAATCATATAGTGATATAGTAATATAGAGAGGTGGTGCTCCTGCTATACCACTAGAAACTGCTCTTCCTATACTTATAGGAATATATAATTCAAATTCTTTTCCTACAGTATTAAATTCTTTCCACATTTTAAAATCATAAATAGCTCCTCCTATACTATGAAGCCAATTATGCCATTGTAAATATCCATTTGAAGTTATACCACACCATAAATATCCCCACCAAGATGGACATGTTCCAGAATAAGACCAATTATTATTAATTGCCCATTGATCTGCAGAAGTATAAGGTGGATTTGAAAATTCTTCTACAATAATATCATAATCAATATAATTTAATTCCTTAATGATATTCTTACTTTTACTTAAGGATATAATGGCATTTTCTCCACTATAATAATTAAAATAACTTGAACTTGATACTAATAGAATAATAATGGGTAAAATTTTAAGGAATATATAAATAAACATCACCTCTAGATATATCTGAATTTATCCATGCTATTGGATACCAAAGAACTAATCTTCCTGTAAATGGCATTCCTGATGGATTTAAAACTAAAAATGAAGAAGATAGATCTTTTACTTTAATTGATTTTAATTCATTATCTTGAAATAATTGAACCAATGATAATTGAGGTAAACCATATATAAATATTTGTGAAAATCCTGAAGGTGGAGACCATGAATTAATAGTTATAGTAAAATCTTGATTAATTGTATAATTGTAATATGGTGAAATTGTTAGATTATATTCATAAATTTTCTCATAAATTATTAACCATCCATTTTTTACATCACTTATATTTACATAATTTCCATTTGAATAACCTATTATTCTGAACTTATTATCTGTTATTACAGCTAGATAATCTCTAGGAAGATTATTTATAATAATATAATTTCCATCAGTTTTATTTTCTAATTTTATAATAGAATTTGATGGAAAATTATATGGAATTGAAAAACCTTTTCCTGTTCCATTTATTATATTAACAAAATTATTGATATTAGATAGAGATAAAATATAATTAACATAATCATCTGGTGATTTACTTGATGATGCAGTAAATAGTAAAGATTTAGTTATTTGATTTTTAATTGCAAAAGAATCATTTTCTCTTATAGATATTATAATTGGTAATGTACGAATAATAAGAATAGAGGAAATTAAAGTAATTACTATAATTAAAGAAGTTATAGTAAATGTAAAGCCTTTTTTAGAAGTTAACATAAACTTTCACCGAATTATCTATTTCTTTAGAAATTGTTACTGAATGTAATCCAGCAGGTATAATAAAGTCATTAATCTTAATATTATAGGTAATAATAATTAAATCATTTTCTATTACTATGTTTGAAATTATATTCATAGGATCTGGAAAATCAAAAATATAAGATGAAAAATAAATTGTACTATTATTACAAATAATAGATCTTGGCTCATTTATTAATATAGTAATGGAAGTTCCAGGATTTGATGCATATATTTCTTCTATAATCATATGAATAATATTTGATGATGAAGTTTTGTTAATAGATGATATAAACATTATTGACTTAATTGAAATTAATGTAGTTATTAATATAAGAAATGATGTAAGAATTATAACATTCATTGGTAAAGAAAATCCTTTTCTTCTCATTATATCACCTAGAAATGATTAGTATTACAATACAAGGATTAGGAATTCCTTGAAATCCACTTAGAAAATATGGATGAGAAGAAATTGTATTCTTTTCATTAAATAAAAGTGAAGAATATGACCAAATTAAATTCCAATCTAAGGAATACACTTTTATGCAATAGCCAGTATTAGGTAAAAGATTATCAAGAAAATAAGATATTCTATTTATATCTTTTGTATAAATACAAGAAGCTAAAACTCTATTAGAATCTAACCAGATTAAAATATTATCTAGGCTTTGATAATCTCTATCTAATGTTATTGAGGAATAAGGAATAAATGTTACAATAATTGATATGCCAATAATTAAAATTAAAAAAGCAAATACTAAGTCATAAATTATTGTTATTCCTTTTTTATTCATCTTACTTTCACCTCTAATCTTATGGCATTTCCATTATCTAAAATTATAAATCGATAAGCTTCTCCTACACTATCATTTATTATAAATCCATTTGATTTACTCCATAATTTTAATAATTCTCCATTTTTAATTGAAAAACATGTAATATTTACATAATAGGAAATATTATCTAGAAAATCATAATCTATTAATAAGGAATATGATTCCCATGAGTTAGAAGATACTCCATTTTGAATTAATATAATTGAAGCTATAATAGAAGCTAAAGAATTCTTTATTGAATAAAGCTGATTATTTATATAGGATGAGCATAAAATTGATGTTGTAAAAATTACAAGAGAGAATACAATTATAAAAATAGACATTGCAATAGCTGCTTCTAAGGCTTGATCCATTATTTCACCTTAATGATTTTAATTGTACCATTTGGATATGCAGTTATATTCAATGCTAAAATAGTAGTACGTATAGGTGTAATAGATATATTAATTGGAATTTTAATTGAATAATTTGTACTTCCTACACCTACAGTAACTCTATTTTCTTCAACTATTAGTAATACAGATTGACTTAGTAAAATAGAAGAAGAGGATTCTTTACCTTTAATTTTAGCATTTGCTAATGATGAAAGAATATTTTCAGTAATGGTATAAGCAATAGATTTTGCTGATGCATATTGAAAACTTTCTATAAGATTTTTTCCATAATAATACGTATAAAAAGAAAATAATGTAGAAATAGCTAACATTGATCCAATAATTAGTAAGCGTATAATAGGCTTTATCATATTCTCAAATTAATGATATTTAGGAGAAAATTTAAACTAGAAAAATTGCAGTAATTGAATTTCTTTATAATTAATAATAATTCTAATTTTTTCTCCTGATTTAACTAAAAAAGAAGTTTTTTGTTCTTCATCAATATAAAATGTAAAAATACCATCTTTATTCATATTTCTTGATATTTCTAATGTTTCTATTTTTTCAATTTTTTTAATATTGAATACTCCTAAAGCTGAAAATCCTTCTTGAATTGATATTATTGATAGCTTAATAATATAAGTCTTTATACCTAATTCTTCTGTAATAGCAATATCTATGTATGGCTTAGGAATAATAATAGTTCCTTCTTCTAATGGAATAATAGCTATTTTATCATCATTATATGGAATAGTTAATGATAATTTTGATATTAATAATGCTGTTTTATTAATACTAATGAATTGATCTCCCTCTGGAAGAGAAACTCTAATAATAAAAGAATTCATTTTAATTGATTTTATTATAAAATCTCCAGTAGAAACTCCATAAACAACACTTCTTTTATCTAATAATAAATCAATAATTTCTATGATTTTATCTTGAATAGATGAAATTGTTGCACTTGGAATTTGTACTAAATAATAGTAAAGATTACTTGATATTCCTATTGATAAAACTATTGATAATGAAATAATAATTATAGCTGTAATAATGTAATGCAAAATATCACCTTATAAATATTAATTTTCTTCCTTCTTTTATTGGATTATATAGAATATTTACTGAATGTCCTGGAATAATTTGAAGCCAAATATTTTCTACATTAGGAGTTTTAATAAGTATTCCCTTAATTTGAGCTAAATCAATTGGTATCTTTATTTGTTCTCTTATTGGTAATAGTAAAAATGATGAGTTAATAGAGAAATTCATATAAATTTTATCATGACATCTATAAAGTAGTATAGATTTTGAAGGACCAAAAATCTCTCCATTACTTGTATTATTAGAATATACATAAACATATGCTCCTTCAATAGGACTTAAATTATTTCTATCACCCCAATCAAATGGTTCTACTACAATAAAATTAGAATTAATAAAATAAAACATAGGAGCAATTACTGTATATGTAATATTATTTTTAATTGCATGAGTAATAGGATATAATGAAGAATTTTCATAAGCATAAATACTTATGGAAATATTTGTTCTTAGTATTGAATTATTAAGCCAAGAATAAGGAATCCATAAATAAGAAAAACCATTTTCATCACAAGGAGAAGAAAATCTTTCTTTTAGAAGATTATCATTCCATATTTCATATACACCATCAAGAGTAGCTACATAAAATTCCTTTCTTCCTTTTACTAAACTTCCATCACTTAAATATCTAAATTTAAATGTAGCATTTATTCCTGTTAAATTATAATCAAATTCAGTAGTTGCCATTATATTATCTATTTTCCAAGTACTATTGTAGAAATAGACTTTATCATTTACTCTAATTTCAGCATATGCAAAATATTTAGAACCAATAGAAGCATTTCTATTTGTAGAGTAAAAAACATCATCTAATGATCCAAAAAGAATTGAGATATATCCTGAGCTATCTGTTGTTACTGTTTTTGTAAATTTATAAATAGTTGACTTAAATGTACATGAATTTTTATCCCACCATACTACTCCTAAAGGATCTAACCATGCTGTAACATTTACTTGAGTTGGAGATGAAATTCCTGGAATTCTTACAGTTACATTTACTCCTATATTCTCATATAGAATTACTCTTTTTAGCATTCTTCCATCTTTAAGAGATGCAGGACCAACATTTTCTATAATATCTGTATCAAAAATTGCAATTACTTCATGATCACTATCCATATAAATGGTTATTTTATTATAATCTACTACTTTTTTCCCATCTATAATCCAATTGGAGAAGTAATAATTTGGATCATTTGTATATGCAATTATAGATTGATAGGAATATCTAGGAACTTCATATATTCCTGGTGCTGGAATTGTAGTACCATTTCCTTCTACTTTTATAGTAAGTCTAGATGTTGGAGGATTAGCTGAAAAGTAAACTATAATATTATAAGGCTTTGTAATATTTTCTATAGTAACAATATTATCATAAAAGATTTTTTCATCTTGAGAATTAGGATTAATTACTATTTTATCAAAATAATATCCTGCATATGGATATGCTTTTATTTTTATATTATATGAATAATCTACATAATAAATTCCAAATCCATTACTATAGTTATAAATAAACCAACTAGGAGAATTTGATTCTACAATTACATAACCCCAATTTTTATTTGATGTAATATTTACAGGAAAATCAATTAATTTTATATTTAATCTTAACATATGAGTTTGTGAAGGAATAAGAATTGCTTCATAATATGATGGATAAATAATTGATGGTATTGAAAATTCACTATTTCCTATTATATAATAAGCAGAATAAATTTTAACTTTTGATTCTCCTCCCCATTGAGAAAGAAGTTTTCCTTGTAAATTTATTGGATCAAAATAAATAGGTACATTTTCTACATTTGAAATCATTAACTGTAATGTATAAGGAGAACTAGGAACTATTATAGAATTATTAAAGTAAATTAATCCATATTCACTATAATCACCTTGTATCCAACTACCATACCATGGATATCTAATATCAAAAATAATTGTAGTTAATTGATATTGTGGTTTCTTTTTAAATATTGCTTTTAATGTATAATTTGAATTCATAGTAATTGAGATTATATCATTAGAAGAATAATCATTACCATTTAATTGCCATTTATCAAATAAATAATCACTATTAGGATATGCAGAAATAGTTACAATTGTTCCAGCTGGATATGCATATACACCTGGTGGAGGATTTGTTATTCCTCCTTCTGATGATTCTATATTAAGATAATAAATTTGTTGAGTGATATTAATATAAACATCTACATAATGAGATAAATTTCCTGATTTTCCTATTACTCTACATATATAAACACCAATAGAATCTCCAGCTAGAAATATTAGTAAAGAAGAACCATTAGTTATAATAGATTGTGGTATAATAGAAATACATGAATTGGTAGGTACTTTTCCAATCCATTCAATTGATAATTGAATAGGTATAATTTGATTTGAATTTACATATATAATAGAAGTTCCTAATTCTCCTGGTCTTAGAAAAATATCATTAGATTTATAAATAATAAAATCAATAGATGAATTTACATAAATATTAACATATGCATATCCTTTTCTTCCTATAGAATCACTTACAGTTACTATAGCATTATATTTACCAGGTTGAGAATATACATGTACAGGATTTTGTTCATTAGATACTCCCATATCTCCAAAATTCCATAAAAAACTATATGGTGGATTTCCTCCTGAAACTATACAGTAAAATTGAACTGAAAGAGGAGCTTCTCCATATGTTACATTTGAATATGCAGTTACTGTAAGCTCTTGAGTAAAAATAGCTTTTAAAGTATGATTTGTATTCATTACTATACTAATAGGATTATTTGAACTTAATATAATTCCATCTAATTCCCATTTATCTAATACATATCCTGATGAAGGATATGCATAAACATTAACTTTTTCTCCTATTGAATATTCATGTAATCCTGGAGGAGGATATGTAGTTCCACCTAATGTTGTTTCTATATTAAGATAAATACTACTAACATTAACTAATATCCATTTTATATCACTTAATCCCATGGAATCGATTACTTTACATGTTACATTATGTAAGCCAGAATTTTGAAAAGCAAAATAAGTATATGATGTTAAAATATCACCAATATCTCCATAAACTACTTCAGTATAATTATATTGTTCATCAAAATACCAATAAATAGTATATGGTGGAACACCATCTTTGATAATAGCTATAAACTGTACATTTTGTCCTTTCCATGCATTTATAGGAAAAGCATTAATATCTAATTGAGGCCAATAAAAATTCAATTCTACATTTTTAATTGAAAATTCTATATCTATACTAGCATAATCATGAATTACTTCACTATTAGGATACCAATAATCTGCAATAACATAAAAATAAGCAATATCAATAGAGAATTCTTTACTTCCAGAAAGTTTAATATTATTAACATGATAACTATAATTTACAAAACCCATATCAGATGGAGGTTTATGTAATGATATTACATTTATATTAATGTTAGGCTTAATTTTAACATAACTAAATGGATTAGAAAAAGTTCCATTATAGGAAATAACTGAAGTAATATTAACATTAGGTCTATAAGCTTGTGAAACACCTTTAGGTACTTCTACATATGCTTGACAATGAATTATTCCAGTTTCAGAATTCCATTCAACCGAATTATATCTAATAGGATGATTTTCATAAAATCCTTCTTGTTGACCTGGATCATTTCCAGCAGGAGAATAATAATATTGAAAAGAAAATTGTGAAGAAGGAATAACTTGTTGAAAGCTATAAGCACTTACTTGATTTATACAAAAAATAGGAATAATAAGAAATAATAAGTAATAATATCTTTTCATTATAAATTCACCATTATTTTATGATAAATAGGAATAAAGAAAATACTTCCTTGAAGATTAATTGTAATATTACCATGTATAGGTTCATTTAATCTTATTACTCCTCCTTCTGCTATGTAAAAAGTATTATTAATTATAGCAGATATAATTCTCATATTTGCTATAGAATATAATCCTGAAGTCTTAATGGATAATATAGTGTGATTATAAGTATAAATATGAGTAAGATCATGATAAGTAAATAATCCTACAACAGTTAAATCTTCTGCTGTTTTTCCTAAAAATTTAAGAGCTAAATCAAAATCAGATAATGTAAAAATTACAAAAGCATATCCACCATTATCTATTTGATATTTTATTAAAGGATAAGGTCTAGTAGTACCACATTCTATTATAGGTATATTTTTCCATGGTTCTATATTTATTTCTCTTGTACGTATATATTCAACTTCAGAAACTTTTGAGATTAAAAGAGCTAATATTTTTCCTGAGCTATCTGCTACCCATAATCCTATAGCTAATGTATCTTTACCTGATGGATTTGGAGCTCGTAATACTTTACTTACATTAGCATATAATACTGATAAGCTAATATTCTTAGGAATTGATATAAATAAAGAATTAGCAGGAGGAAATATTCCAAGATCTAATGCTTCATAATTTTTAATTTCTATACTAATTGATCCATATGTGAAGTTTAATACTATTAGTAATAATAAGATTGTAATGGTAGATATTATTATCTTCTTCATTCTCAATAATATAAAATTCTTATGAATTTATAAAAGAGGAAAAATAGCTAAATAAATCTCCAAGAAGAAAGCCAACCAGTTATTCCATCATATAAAAGCTGAGCTGCAAATGCAGCAATTATAATTGTCATAAATCTACCCATTGCTCTTACACCATTTATTCCAAGTATTTTTACTAATAACTGAGATCCTCTAAGTAATAAGTAAGTAATTATAGTAACAACTACAATACTAATTAATAAGTATATAAGAGGAATAGTTCTAGACAGTACAATTATTGTTGTTATTGTTCCTGGTCCTACTAAAAGAGGAGTAGCAATAGGAACAATAGCAATTTCCTCTTCATTTTCAACTTGTTTTGTTCTTGGCATTCCACCAAGCATATCTATTGCAATAACAATTAAAATAATTCCTCCACCAATTTGTAGACTATAGATACTAATTTTTAGAAAATCTAAAATTATACTACCAGCAATAGCTAATAAAACCATTAGTAAAAATATAGTAATAGTAGATTGATTTATTATTTTACATCTTTTTGATGAATCCATTTCATGAGTTAAAGCTAAAAATGTTGGAATAACACTAATTGGATTTAAAATAGCAAATATTTGACTTATAGTAGTAATTAATATTAATATAACTGATGTATCCATATTATTACAAAAATAGAAAAAGAATAAAAAAATTTTGAATAATTATGTAAGAGCTAGTTCTACTTTATTAATTATATGTGAATTAATTATTTTCATTAATTGATCCTCATTAATTCTCTTATTGATAATTTCTTTTATATTTGCAATAATTTTTTTCTCTATTTCCATTGGTATTTTATATTCATCTATTATTTTAAAGATTTTACCAATAATTTCTTTATTTAATTTTAAGTCTCTTAACCATTTCTTTAATTTCTTTAAAGATAATCCAATTTTCTTAAAATCTTCTTCTCTTAAAGTATTATTATAATCAGCAACAATAATAGCTAAAATTGCTTCTTTTAAATTTCTTGGCTTTTCAATTAATAGAGATGCTCTTCTTACTAAGTATTTTGGAAATATTGTTGATAATCTTCCCCAATACCATTCTCCTCTATCTGGAAGTTTTCCATAATACTTATGAATATATTGAATTACTTGCATTAATTTTATTGGTCTATGTTCTCCACTTGCACTAGCTCTTCCAGGTTTTCTTAAATCTAATTTCTTTAAAATTTCATCCCATTCCTCAGGTAATCTTGAGTGAGGAGGACCAAAATGTGTACTAGAGTATACTATAGCTGCAAAAACATGAAGAAAACTATTTAGATATGATTGATCATTAATTCTCCAAGTTCTTAAAGCTCTTCTAATTGCATCTTCTAAAACAATATTTGAAATTTTTGCTATTTGACATATAGTATAACCAATATTATAGAATTTTGTTTTAATTTTTTCTTTATTTGTCATGTAAATTAATGGAAATTTTATAGAAAATTCAGAATTTAGTGGTATACTATAATTAGTAGATAAATTATTGGAGAGAGATAATGCTAATGTAGGACCATGTTCAAGACCACATTTCTTACATACATATAATCCATTATGAACTATACATTCTCCTTTACATTCATCACATAAAAAATAATCATTCAAATATATCACTCCAATTCACCTCTTCAGCAATAACTCCATGGCATTTTTTTAAGTGAATTGCAAGACCACTCCAAGATCTACAATGTTTTCCACATCCACGATATAGACATTTTACTGAACCATTAGATAGTTCTCTTCCTAAATCCTTAATTTGAACCATTATTTCACCAAAAAGTAAATTTGTATGGGTGGTTAAAAGAATAATCCAAAAGTTATTACATAGAGAGAGAAGACCGAAAATATTTATGATAAAGTTTTTTAGAGTCTAAATATTTATTATCAAATAGGGCCGGTAGTCTAGCCTGGTTAGGACGCTGCCTTGACGCGGCAGAGGTCTCCGGTTCAAATCCGGACCGGCCCACCAAATAATTGTTATGAAGAAGAATATTTAAAAGTGCTAATGTATAGTAAAACTTACTACTATTCTAGGTGATATACATGAGCATCTTAGAGAATATTAAGCCTTTAACATCAGGACAGGAGGAAATGTATAAAGCATTAAAAAATAAGACTTATGAAATATTAGGATTTTTTGGACCTACAGGAACAGGAAAATCAATGTTTAGTTTAGCCTATGGTATTGATAGTATTATAAATAATGAGTATGCAAGATTTATAGTTATAAGACCAGTAGTAGATATCGTTACAGGACAAGAACTTGATATATCTAAAGGTCATGATGCCTTCATTAATACTATGAAAAACTATATTCGTGATATTATTAGTAATTATGTAGAATGGAGTAAAATAGAATCATTAATAAATGATGGAAAAATTGTATTAGCAGATCCTAAATATCTTAGAGGTAGATCTTTTGATAATTCAATTATATTCTTAGATGATATACAATTAATGAGACCTGAAAGTATTATAGAAGCTGTTATTAGAGTTGGTAGAAATAGCAGACTTATTGTAGCTGGAGATCCTGTATTTCAAGCACTTAGAGAAGTTAGTCATGATCCTGCAGCAGTAATAAGAGAAGTTATGTTAAGTGAAGAAAAATCTCATGTTGTAGATTTAGGAATAAAGGATATTATTAGAGATGGTGCTAAAAGAGGTTTAAGATTTTTACTAGAGTACAAATTAAGATCTAGAAATTTAACTGAAGAAGAAAAACATATATATGAGGTAGTAAAAGCAAAATCACCAGATGCTGATGTAATAACAATTACTGATTTAGTTAATTCTAAAAAGAGCTATGAAATTTCTCAAGAATATGTACCAGATGCTCTTATAATAGTTAAGCAAGGCCATATGGGAAGACTTGTAGGAAAAGGTGGAGAGAGAATAAATAATGCAGAAAAAGAACTTGGAAAAAGACTTAGAGGTATTGAATTAAATCTTGATTTTAAAGAAATGATTAGAGCAATGCATCCAACATCATGGATATGGAAGCATATAGCAGAAGTAGATTTTGCAGGACCAAGCTTACAAATAAAGGTGTATGAGGATGTAATGGGAGCAGCAGTAGGACAAAAAGGTGCTTATGTTAAATTCATAGATACAATATTTAGAAAATTATTTGGTGTTGGAGTAAAAGTTGTACCTGTTGAAAGAGAAAAACAAGAAAAGAAATAACAATATTTTTATGAAAATTTTGAACTTAATAGTTTTCTTATTTCTCTTAAGCTATTCAAGTGTTTCTCGAATTAAATTTTCATATGAAGTTGTACTAAATAGTAGTTTACTTTTAACAATATTCAATATTAATTCTCTTATTTCTATGTATAATAGATGCTTCAGTTCTTCTTTTCATAGGACCACCTCCAGCTGATCCAGTATATCCTGCAGTATAGATATCAACAGCTCCAATACCAAAGTGTCTAGATATTGGTCCTTGAATTGTATCAATACTCATAATTCTAGAATATGGAACTGCATGACGCATTTTCCACCATACACCTCTTTCAACTCTTACTTCATTTTCAGTTAAGATGAATTTTATAGATTTATAGTACTTTGGGATCCAATAGCTAATGAATATTGTTATAACAATAATAGGTATAAAGTATAATATTGAAAAAATGTTAAAATATACCATTCATTTATAATGAATAAATAAAAGAAATTCCTATTCCTAATACCAGTAAAGGTACAATAGCTAAGATTAAATATGAAAAGAAGAGCTTTTTTCATTTTTGGATCTGGATAAAAATTCTTTTCCAATTTCTACTTTCATATATAGCTTATTCTTAAAAATTAATAAATAATTTTTTATATTTGATTATGATTATGAAAACTATGGCATTAGAAGCAAATAAAAAATTATGTGGAATTGGTTCAATACTTATTGCTATTGGTTTCTTAATACCATTTCTTGGATTAATAGGCATAATTATTTTATTAATTGGTCTAAAAGGATTATCAAATGATTATAATTCACCAAGTATATTTCAAAATGCACTATATGGATTTATCTTTGGAATAATAAGCATAATTATTTTGAGTATTACTATGATTACAATATTTTTTGCAATGCCTTTTATAAAAATATCTACAATAATATCAATGAATGGAATGATAATAGGACCATTTAGAATGTTTGGTATAGAGTTAGTTCTAGCATTATTATTACTTATTATTACCTTTGTATTGTTTTTACTAAGTGCATTTTTCTATAAGAGATCATTTGATATAATTGCAGAAAAATCAGGAGAGAAATTATTTAATACCATTGGAATTTTATTAATTATAGGTTCAGTATTAATTATCTTATTAGTAGGTTATATAATATTAATAGCCACATGGATTATTGCAGCAATAGCATTTTTCTCAATTAGAAGTAGTGTTTCATAAGAAACATAAGAAATATATTAAGAAATTATTTTAGAAATTTCTGATCATAAATGAATAAGAAAATTGGAGTAATTTTAGTAGGACATGGTAGCAATGAAAAATACAATAAAGAACTCATAGAATATTGTGCAGAAAAACTAAGAAGCTACTATGATTATGTTACATATGCTTTTATTCAAATAAATGAACCATTACTTAATAATGTATTATCAGAAGTATTAAAGAAAGATCTTGATGAAATTGTAATACAACCAGTTTTTCTTGCTAGAGGTACTCATGTTGATTATGATATACCAAAGATATTAGGACTTTCAAAAGGAGAAAAAATAAAAATCATTAACTCTGGAAATAAGAAAGTTAAAATAATATATAGTAATCCTATAGGAAAGGATAATCGTATTGTAGATATTCTTCATGATAGAATAAAGGAGAGCTTAAAAATTGAAGATTCTAGTAATTGATGCAACACATGGTGGATTAATACTTTCAGAAGCATTTACCAAAAGAGGAGATAATGTTACTTGTATTGATGTATATAAAACATTAAAAAAAGAAGATATTGAAAAATATTCAAAAGATTTTCAAATTAAACAAGAATTACCAAATTCTTTTAATGAATATGATTTAATTGTAGTACCAGTTCACTTTCCTTTTAATAGAAATTCTAATAAAGTAATAACTCATCATGAAGCTGTTAAAATGCTTATTAGTAATAATATTGATTTTCCTATTGTTGAAGTAACAGGAAGTTTTGGAAAAACTACTAGTATAAAATGTGCAATTTCTCTCTTGAGAAAGGACTTTTCTATTCTCTGTTTAATAAGTAATGAAATTTTATTTATAGATAAAAATAATGAAAGTATTTTATTGAGAAACAATAGTACTACTCCTGCAAATATAATTAAAGCCATAGAATTATGTCCAAAGAAACCAGATATTGCTATATTTGAAGTATCTCTTGGTGGAACAGGATTAGCAGATTTAGGTATAATAAAAAATGTTTATGATAATTATCCAATAGCAAAAGGAACTTCTTCTGCATTAGAAGCAAAATTATCTATGATAAGAAATAAAAAGCCAGAAGGAAAAATTCTTCTAAATGCTGATGATCCTTTATTAAGAAATATTTCAATTAAAAATTGTCAATACTTTTCTACAAATTCTATTTGTGAAATATATGCTAAGGATATTACTATCACTTCAAATATAATAAAATTTATAGCAAAATTTAATGGTTTTATTACAATTAATGGTCCTTTATATTCAGAAATATTAATAGAAGCTAAAAATAAGCCAATAGGTAAACAACATATAGAAAATATAATTGTTGGAGTTTCTATAGCAAAATTTTTTAATAATATTGAAGAAAAAATAGAAATTCCAAGTTATGTATTTGATAATAAAATGGTAATAGAGAATCCAGATTTTCCTATAATACTAAATAAAAGTCCTGCTATAAATGAAAAAGTTGTAGAAAGATCTATTAAAGATTATTTAGAGTTGTTTCCTCCAATAAGATTGGAAATTGGTGGAAAATTAAAAACAACATGTGGATTTATAAATATTGAGAAATTAGCTCAAATTATTAATAATAGTCCATTTGAAGAAGTTTTTCTCTTTGGTGAAATTGGTGAAATTATAAGACCATTAATGAAAAAGAAAATAGTAGATCATAATAGAAGAAAAGTACCTATACTTCGTATTGAGAGGTCATAATATGTCAGTAATAATACATCCAAGACCTAGTCCAATTGCTGCTGCAATGTACATGCTTAGAGATTTAGATGTAGATGTAATTATTCTTCATGGACCATCTGGTTGTTGTTTTGGTCCAGCTAGATTATTAGAAAAAGATGGTGTAAAAGTTTTTACTACTGCACTTTCAGAAAATGAGTTAATATTTGGTGGAGAAAAAAGATTAAGAAATATACTTAAGAAAATTAATGAATTATTTAAGCCAAAATTAATTGGTGTTGTTGGTACATGTGCTAGTATGATTATAGGTGAAAATATAAAAAGAGTAGTAGAAGAGCTAAATCTAGCTAATAAAACCATATGTTGTAATGTACATAGTGGTTTAGGAGATAATACCATAGGTGCAATAGAAGTTCTTAAAGAAGCAATGAATTTAGGAATTATAAGTAAAGAAGAATTTGAAAGACAAAAGTACATGTTAGAAATGGCTACTTTATTAGAAAAAACAAGAGGTACTGCTAGATTAGAATATATACCTAATAGTCCTGGTGATAATCCAAAGAAAGTAGCATATGAAATTATTAATGATATAAGAAATAATAAGGAAGTAGCTTGTATTCTTAATGCAAAAAAAGAAACAGCTTTTCTTTTTGCAGATATAATAATAGTTCTAAATGAAATTAAGAAAAAAATTGGAGGAAAAATTAAGTTTATAGCAAATTTAGATCCAAATATTGGTCTTCCTAGAATAAGAAATTATTCTAAAATTATATTAGAAGAATTAAATAGAAGAGGAATTAATATTGATTTTATTACAGGAGGATTAGATGAATATCCTATAGCAGGTGAAAAAGCAAAAGAAATTGTTTTAAATTCTTCTACAGAATTAGCAATAATTGCTGGAATACCACATGCAGTTGCTATAGAAGGAAAGGTAAAGACTATTGCAATAACTTCAGGCTCTAGAGCAACTTCAAATTTAAAATCCTTAGGTTATGATTATGTAGTAAATGAATATGGTGCTCATAGAGTAACTTTAGGAAAAAAGTATATTCATAGATCTATTTTAGGAAATGCTATTAGAAAAATAATGAGGGATATTTCTTGAGATCTATAGCAATATATGGTAAAGGAGGAATAGGAAAATCTACTTTAGCATCAAATATAGCTTATGCTCTTAGTAAATTTGGATTAAAAGTTTTATTAATAGGATGTGATCCAAAATCTGATTCTACAATAAATATTATTGGAAAACATATACCATCACTTTTAGATATAATGAAAACAAATAAAAATCCTTCTATTGATATGTTTTTATTTAAAGGATCAAATAATATATCATGTATTGAAATAGGTGGTCCTGAACCGGGAATTGGATGTGCTGGAAGAGGAATAATAGTAGGAGTTAATTATATTTTTAAAAATTTAAACATTAATGATTATGATTTTATTATATTTGATGTACCAGCGGATATTGTTTGTGGAGGATTAGCAATTGTTGTAAAAGAAAAATATGCTGAAGGAGTAATTATAGTAACATCAGATGATTTTATGTCTATATATGCTGCAAATAATATTTGTAGAGGATTAAATACTATTAGAGTAAATGCTTTTGGAATTTTATATAATAAATCTACAAAAAATGGTATAAAATATGTAGAAAAATTTTCAAGAAAAGTTAATCTTCCAATAATTGGAATAATACCTTATTCTGAAGAGATTATAAGTGCTAATAAAATGATGAAAACTGTAATAGAAGTTTATCCAAATTCAAATATTTCAAATATTATTAAATCTATTTCTTTATCTATTTTAAATATCAAAGAAGGAAGAATTCCTAATTGGTTATCAATAAATGAACTTGAGGAGATATTTTATGAAAATTCCTAGAGTTATTATTTCTGCAAATAATAGTGATGCTGGAAAGACAATAATTACTTCTGCAATATTAAGAATATTAAAAAATAAAGGCTATAGAGTACAACCATTTAAAATAGGTCCTGATTATATTGATCCAATGTATTTAACTAAAGCTTCTGGAAGAGCATGTAGAAATATAGATTCATGGATTATGAGTAAAGATATGATTCTTTATAATTTAATAAAAAGTTATGAAAATACTGATTTTATTATAATAGAAGGTGTAAGAGGTCTTTATGAAGGTGCATCACCTATTAGAGATATTGGTAGTACTGCTCATATTGCTAAAATTTTATCTACTCCAATAATTTTAGTTATGAATTGTAGAGGATTAACTAAAAGTATAGTTGCTCAAATAATTGGTTTTAAATCTCTTAATAAAAAATTAAGAATTTCAGGTGTAATATTAAATAATGTAAAAGATAAAATACATGAAGAAAAAATAAAAAAAGCTATTAATTATTATACAAATATTCCAATTATTGGTGTTCTTTATTATTCTCCATTATTAAATATAAAAAAACGTCATCTAGGACTTATTACTCCTAATGAGATTAAAGAAATAAATAATGTAATAGAAAATGCTGCTAAATTATTAGAACCTAATTTAGATATTGATAAATTAATAGAAATAATGAATTCTAGTCCAGAAATTCATAGTGATTTTGAACTTAATTTTTTAAATAATGAAAAAATAAAAATAGGAGTATTCATGGATTGTGTTTTTTCATTTTATTATTATGAAAATTTAGAAATATTAAGAAAAATGAATGCTGAATTAATTTTCATTAATAGTTTATCAGATAAGTACATAAGTGATGAAATTTCTGGTATTTTAATTGGTGGAGGATATCCAGAAGTTTTTGCTGAAGAATTAGAAAAAAATCAACCTCTTTACTCTTCTATTAAGAAAAAAGCATTAGATGAAATGCCTATAATAGGAGAATGTGGTGGATTAATGTATTTATGCAAATCAATAAACTATAATGGAAGAAAATATAAAATGATAGGAATTTTTGATGGTGATGTTTATTTTTCTGATAAAGTAGTAGTAAGCTATGTTAAATTAGAAACAAAAATGAATAATATAATATCAAAAGAAGGAGAAATTATAAAAGGTCATGAATTTCATTATTCCTATATTGAAAATATTTCATCAGATTTTGTATTTTATGTGAAAAGAGGAAAAGGAATTAAAAATAAAATGGATGGTGCTTTTATTCATAAAACTTTAGGAATGTATACACATCTTCATTATTTATCATGTCCTAATGTGCCTAAGAATTTTATTTTTCATTGTAAGAATTACATTCATAAATGAATAAAATTATTCTTAATTAATATCTTTGAGAAATTATATTTTTGTGAGATTTTATCTAAAGTTTCATTTGTAATTTTTGCAATATTATTCTTATCAATTTTAATTGCTATGATATTAATAACAAGAATAAATGAATTTTCTGAATTTGATATTGATGAATTTATATTAATTCCATATTTTAAATCAATAGTATCTGCACTTAAATATCCACTAGATGTTTTTACATATAATTTTATATGACCAATTTTTGCCTTATTATTAATTAATTCCTTTGCAATATTTTCTATTATTTCATGTACTATAGAATAAAATTCACTAGGAGTTATTAATCTATTAAATTGAATTTTTAATTCACATCCATAACCATTTGCTAAAATTTCTTCATGAAAATTCATTTAATCACCATATCAGCAAGTAGTTCAAGACCTATTCCATTTTTTGCAGATATTTTTAAAATAATTGCATTAGGATTAATTGCTCTTAATAATTCTTCATAGTATTTTATCTTATCTTCATTAATTACATCAATTTTATTTATAGCTATTATATTAGCATTGATTAATTGTCTTTTGATAAATTTACTTAATTCATCATCTAATAATAGTTCTTCTCCTCTTTCTCCATCAAAAATTACAATTATTGGACCTTTTTCTATATCATTCTTTATCATTTTAATACTATCATCAATAGAAGAAGGAATAGCAACACCTGATGGTTCTATCATTACAATATCTGGATTATAAAATTTTCTTAATTCATCTAAAGTATATACTAAATTTACTAAAAGTTCACAACAAATACATCCTCCACCTATTTCTCTAACTTTTAATCCATATTCATTTATAATTCTTGCATCAACTGGTATTTCACCTATTTCATTAACAATAATAGCTAATTTCTTATTTTTTCTTGCTATAATATTAGATAGAGCAATAATTGTTGTTGTTTTTCCACTTCCTAGAAATCCAGCTATTTGTACTACCTTCAATTTTTATCACATTAATGATTTTAATTATTTTTTATTGAATTTAATTGCATGTTTTGTAATCTCTATTGAGCATGCATTATATTCAGAGCAAAATTCCTCACATTTTTCTGCATATATTTTTTCCTTATATATGAGTCCACATTCTTCACAAATATAATATAATTCTTCTCCTCTTTTTACTTCTTTTACCATAATTAATTCTTAAATTTTCTCATTAATATTTCTTTCATTTTTATAGCATCTACATCAAGAATAGGACTTTCACTAATAATAACTGGAGATAAATTAAATTCTTTAATAACTTCAGCTAACATTTCAAAATCAGGACCATAATCTTTTTCATCTAATGTATGATGACATTTCTCTCCTTTATCTGTAAATTCAATTTTAGTAAAATGACAATGTAAATTCTTTAATTCATTACTTCCAAGTCTATTTTCTATTTCAATTAATACTTTTCTATAATCATCTATAGTTTTAAATCTTCCTCTATCTCTTGCATGTAAATGTGCCCAATCTATTACTGGTTGAATATTATCTAAATTTTCACATAATGATATTATTTCATCTAATGATCCAAATTGAGAAATTTTTCCCATGGTTTCAGGTCCAAGCTTAACATTTATATCTAAACTTTTCATTTCCTCTATTACTTCTTTTAATACATTTAAACATATTTCAAATGCTTCTTTTGGATTTCTTTCACCATAATATCCAACATGAAAAACTACAGGTTGAGCATTCATCCATTTAGATGCTAAAGCACATGCAATAAGTCTTTTTTTACTTGCTATTATTGTTTCTTTATCACCACATAAATTAATAAAATAAGATGCATGAAGACTTAATAAAATATCATTTTCTTTTGATTTTAATCCAAATAATTCAGCATCTTTTTGTTTTATTTGTGGCTTCATACCCCAACGAACTGCTTGATATTCAAAAGCATCAAGATTTTCTTCCTTTAATAATCTAGGAATATCAAATAAAGATGCTTTCATTTCCTTAAAAGATGGTGGAATTCCTGCAGGTCCAAATCTTGGTCTATCTGCCATAATATAATATTTAAAAGTAATTACGAATATTTTTTTCGCAAATAATAATTTTTAATTTAAATTTTATTAATTTTTAATAATTTTCACCATAAAGCTTATTAATTTAGATGAAACATTATAAAATGATGAAGAAGTTATTACTTGTTTCAATATTACTTTTACTAATAGTAGGAACAGTATTAGCTTATAGTACTACATTTTCTTCAAATCCTATAAAATCTGAAAAAATAAAAGTTGTTGCTACTTTTTATCCTCTAGCATATTTAGCAGAAAAAATAGGAGGAGAAAGAGTTTCTGTTTATACATTAATACCATATAATGTAGAAGTTCATAATTGGCAACCTTCTCCTTCTGATATAATGACTATTGAAAATTCAGATATTATAATATTAAATGGAGCAGGATTAGATTGGTGGTTTGAAAGTGAAATATTACCATTAATTAATATAAGTGGAAAAATAATTGTTAATACAACAGAAGGATTACCTCTTATATTACATAATAATCAATATGATCCTCATACTTGGCTATCTCCATATATGGCAAAACTTCAAGCTGAAAAAATATTATCAGCACTTATTAAGAAAGATCCTTTAGGAGAGAAATATTACAAAGAAAGATTTAAAGAAATTGAAAGTAAATTAAATGAAATTGATGAAAAATATTTAATAGAATTAAAAAATAAGAAAAGAGATATTATAATTGTATCTCATGAGGCTTTTGGATATTTAGCAGAAAGATATGGATTTAAGCAAATAGGAATAATTGGAATATCAGCTGAAGAAGAGCCAAATCCTAGATTAATATTAGAAATAATTGAATTAATGAAAAAATATAATTTAACAACACTATATTTTGATCCTATTTATTCAGATAAATATGTAAAGATGATAAAAAATGAATTAGAAAATAAATTAGGAATTAATGTTAATGTTTTGAAGATTTATTTATGCTTAGGTCCAATAGATAATAAAGATTATTTTGAGCAATTAGAAGAAAATCTTGAATCATTAAAAAAAGGACTTGTAGAGTGAGATTATGAAAGTAATAGAAGTAAGAAATTTAAATGTTATGAGAAATGGAAGATTAGTAATAAGAAATGCTAATTTTGAAATTAATAAAGGAGATTATGTAGGAATAATTGGACCAAATGGTGGAGGAAAAACTACTCTTCTTCTTACAATTCTTGGTCAATTACCTAGATTAAGTGGAACTATAAAATTATTTGAAAAAGATATTGAAGAATTTAATGAATGGGAAAAAATTGCTTTTATTCCTCAAGATGCTATAAATTTTGATAATAATTTTCCAATAACAGTAAAAGAATTTGTTTCTCTTGGAAGATTAGGAAAAAATAAAATTGGAAGAAGATTAAATAAAGAAGATTGGGAGGAAGTAAATAAAGCATTAGAATTCATGGGAATTTCTGATATTGCAAATAAAAGAATAGGAGAAATTTCTATTGGACAAAAACAAAGAATGTTTTTAGCTATGGCATTAGTTAGAAATCCTGAATTAATAATATTAGATGAGCCAATATCTAATGTAGATCCTATTACTCAAGAAAAATTCTATAAAAAACTTTCAGATCTTAATTATAAAGAAGGAAAAACAATATTAGTAGTATCTCATGATCTTTCTGCAGTATTTTGTAGAATGAATAAAGTAATATGTGTTAATGTGGATGTTAATATTGCAGAAATTAAAGAAAATACTGATATTCAAGGAATTTTAAGAAAAGCTTATGGTGAACATTTCTATTTTGTTTTTCATAAACATGAATGTAAAGGAGAATTTGAAAATGATTGAATTATTAAGCTATCAATTTTTTCAAAATGCAATTATTGGAGGATGTTTAATAGGAATTATATGTTCATGGATAGGATTATTTTTAGTATTGAGAAGGCAGGTAATGATAGTTGATGGAGCTGCTCATACTGCTTTTGGTGGACTTGCTTTAGGATTATTATTAGGAATTGATCCATTTATTACTGCTTTAATAATAGTAATAATTTCAATATTGATAATTAATAAAATGAAAGCATTTACAGATTCTGCTATAGCATTAATGCTTGCTATAGGTTTTTCTATTGGGTTAATAATAATAAGTATAACAAGAGGATTTAGTATAGATATATTTAGCTATTTATTTGGTTCTATATTAACAATAAGTAGAGAAGAATTGTTAATTATTTCAATTGTTACTATATTTATAGCAATATTTCTTTTATTATTTCATAAAGAACTTATTGCAATTACATTTAATGAAAGAAATGCAAGAATAATGGGAATTCCAGTAGATTTAATTTCTAATATTTTTAATTTAATTATAGCAATTACAATAATTCTTTCAATAAAAATTGTAGGAGTAATTCTTATAGTTGCACTTATTACTATTCCTGCATTAACAGCATTACAAATAAAAACATCTTTTAATAATACAGTTATTATTTCAGTTTTAATAGGAGTAATAGGAGTAATTCTAGGTATATTTATTTCAGCATTATATAAATTAGCAACATCAGGTGTAATAGTTTTTATATTAGTTTCTATTTATGCTATAGTTTATTTATACTCAAAAATAGAAATTATAAAGAGGAGAACTTCATGATTATAAGTATATCTCTTCCTGATGATCTTTTAGAAGAACTTGATAAAATATTAAGTAAGGAGTGGTATGTAAGTAGATCAGAAGCACTTAGACATGCTATAAGAAAGTATATCTATGAGTATAAAGATTTAGAAAAAATAGAAGGAGAAGTTATTGCTACTCTTACTATTCTTTATGAAAAATTTAGTGAAGAAGATATAAGACATAAATTTATGGACATAATAGTAGCATTTATTCATGTCCATATTAATAATAATAAATGTCTTGAGGTAATGGTAGTAAAAGGAAATGCTGAAAAATTAAGAAAAATGATTAGTGAATTAAAAGCAAGAAAAAATATAGAAAACATTGGAGTTTCAATTATATATAGAGAAATATAATAATTGATAATTATGTTTACAGAAGAGGAAATAGATTGTATTATTAAAGCTGGAAAAATTGTAAGAAATTTACTAAATAGAGTAAGATCTTTTGTAAAAGAAAATATGAGCTTACTAGAATTAAGTGAAAAAATTGAAAATGAAATAAGAAAACTAAATGGTGAACCTGCTTTTCCATGTAATATTGGAATTGATGAAGTTGCAGCACATTATACACCATCAGTAAATGATAATAAGAAATTAGCTTATGGATGTTTATTAAAAATAGATATAGGTGCACATATTAATGGATTTATAGCAGATGCTGCAATTACTATATCTCTTGGATCTGAATATGAGGAAATGATAGAAGTTGCAAAAGAAGCATTAGATAAAGCATTATCTTCAATAAGTATTGGAGAAAAAATTTCTAATATTGGAGAAATAATTGAAAAAACTATAAAATCCTATGGATATAAACCAATATCAAATCTTACTGGTCATAAAATTTCAAGATATATTATACATGCAGGTGTAAGTATACCAAATATTAGTGGAAACGCTTATGGAAGAATTGAGCCATGGTCTTTATATGCTATTGAGCCTTTTGTAACATTATCAGAAGCTAAAGGAGAAGTTGTAAATGGACCTTTAGGTAATATATTACAAATAATTAAAATTAAGGGACCAAAAGATTCTAAATTAAAAGAATTTTTTGATCTCTTATTTAAAAAATATAAAACATTACCTTTTGCAAGAAGATGGATAGAAAATCAAGAATATTTAGATATTCTTAAAAAAGATAAATTAATCTATGAATATCCAGTACTAATAGAAGCAAGTGGATTTCCAGTCGCTCAAGCAGAACATACTATATTAACAACAGATAAAGAAGTAATTGTTATTACATAAAAAAGAAAAAAAGAATTACTCTTGAACAGTTATGGCTTGAGTTGGACATTGAGAAACACATGCCATACAAAGTATACAATCTTGTGGTCTTTTAGGAACAGCTTTATTATTTATAAGCTCAAAGACATTAGTTGGACATACTGATATGCAAAGTCCATCTCCATTACATTTTTCTGGATCTACTATTACTTTTGGCATTTTTAAGACCCTATAACTTGTTAATATAATTATTTTATAAAAACTTTATGGTGGTAAAACTTCACGAAGTTTTTCACTTGCAGGTAATCCAGCAATTCCCCATGATTCTTTTGGAATCTCTATAATTATTACTTCAACAGCTTCTTTTGGTATTCCAAGATCTGTAAATACCTTTGTTATTCCTTCTATTGTTTTTCTTTTAGCTTCATCTGAAAAACCCTTCCAAACATAAACACATACTACTGGCATTTTTTAACCTCACTTATTAATATTCTTCACATAATCTTTGAAAATACATAAATGAATGACCACATGAAGGACATTCTTGAGGAGGAGTTTTTCCAATATGAACATAGCCACATTTTCTACATACCCAAACTATTGGTTCATCTCTTTTAAAGAATTTTCCTGATTCTAAAAGCTCTAATAATTTTTTATATCTTTCTTCATGATGTTTTTCAGCTACTATTATTGCTTCTATTCTTAATGCAATATCATTAAATCCTTCTTCTCTAGCAATTTTTGCAAATTCAGGATAAAGTTCAGAATTTTCATAATGTTCTCCTTTAATAGCAGCTTTTAAATTATCAATAGTACTTCCAATAGATAATGGAACTGAAGTTTCAATTTTAATTTCATCTAAATTTCCTTTAAGTTTTTGAGCTAATTCAAAAAATGTTTCAGCATGTTCTTTCTCATTCATAGCAGTAATTTCAAATATTTCTGCAATTTGTTCATATCCTTCTTTTCTTGCTATACTTGCATAAAATGTATATCGATTTCTTGCTTGTGATTCTCCTACATATGCTTTTATTAAATTTTCAAAAGTCCTCATAAAATAGAATATTAAAAAAATGTATTTATAGCTTACTAGAAGGAAAAAATAAAAAACTAGAATTTTAATTAATAACTTATGTGTGTTCTTGGTAAAGATAAATTAATAGAATTAAATAAGGAATATAGAATAATACATCCATTTAATGAAAATCAATTAGATGGAGATAGCTATATACTTACAGTAGGACAAGATGTAGTATTAAACTATTTAGAACATCAAAATATAATATCCTATGAAATAGTATTTACACCACCAAATTATATTGCATACTTAACTGCAAAAAGTAGATATGGAAGAATGGGGCTTTCATTTTTAAATGCAGCAAAAGTTCATAGTGGCTTTTGTGGAAGACTTGCACTTGAAGTTGTAAATTTAAATAATGAAAGAAAACCAATAATAATAAGAAAAGGAGATCCATTTATGCATATAGAGTTTATAAGAAGAGAAGGAGAACCTTCTCCATACGAAGGAGAATATCAATTTCAATATATGACCGATGAAGAAATAAATGAATATATTCCAATACTAAAAAAAGCAATTCCAAATTTTGATAAATTATTTAAAATATGGATGAGTAAAAGATCACATCAATTTCCATAAATCATCTCCAACATAATGTAAGTTTTTTACTGCTTTTCCTTTTCTTTTTTCAAAAATTTCTTTTACATTCATAATCATAATTCCTATGGCAATAGGTTTTTCATGTTTTTCATCCACAACTACTACAACTTTTCCAATTTCAGCATTATTTTTAATTTCTTTTATTCCTGGAGCCATTACATCTGCTCCATTAACTATATGAGGTACTGCTCCCATATCTACAATAACTTTTGGAAGTAAATCAAGAACTTCTTTTGGTGATTTTAATGTTGGAATTAAGTTTTCTTCTACTAAAATAGCAATAGGCTTTCCTTCTTGAAAATATATTTTCTTTCCATTTTTTGTTTCTACTACTTCAATAATTTTCTTTTTATCTAAATCAATAGAATACTTTTCTTTTAAAACTTTTAATAATTCTTTTTGCTCTTTAGAACTTAATGGATGTCTTTTTTTAATCATAATAATTTTTCTTACATTAGTTATTTATTATAAATCTTCCGATAGGCTTAAATAATCTTTTTCATTATCGAAAAATTGCTTATAGTGGGAGTTCAGTATGAGTGAACATAGTGCAACTGAATTATTAAGTCAATCTATAGGTTCAATAGTCTTAGTAAAACTAAAAGGAGGAAGAGAAATTAGAGGATTAATAAAAAGTTTTGATCAACACTTAAATTTAGTATTAGAGAATGCAGAAGAATTAGTAGGAGAAAATAAAGAACCAAGAAAATTAGGAACAGTAATAGTAAGAGGAGATAATGTAGTTTTAATCTCTCCATCTCCAAGGTGATTTAAATGAAAGGAACACCATCAATGGGAAGAAGATCAAGAGGAAAAACACATATTACATGTAGAAGATGTGGTCGTCATAGTTATCATGTAAGAAAAAAGAAATGTGCAGCATGTGGATATGGAAGATCAGCAAAAAGAAATGATTAGAAATAAAATTAAAATAATAGAAGTAAAATAAATAAAAAGAGAAGGGCCGGTAGCTCAGTGGCAGAGCGCCCGCTTGGCGTTATAAAATACCAGAATGCGGGAGATCGAGGGTTCAAATCCCTCCCGGTCCACCATTATTTTATACAATCATTAATAATGAATTGATCTTCTTATCTTAAAGGATAAGACTTTTAATTGCAAACATAATTTAACATTAATTGAAGATTATAATTATATTGCTTGCATAGTGAACTATTTTCATAGCTAAGTTAGAAACTCTTTCACAATTGTATATTAATACACTTATTATGAACTTATAGATTTACCAAATCTTTTTATACATAAATACGTATATACATATTTATGGCAAAAAAGAAGCTCACTTTAAGTATTGATGAAGATTTATTGAAAGAAGCTAAAAGAATTTCTGCTCTTGAAGGAAATAGTTTGAGTAGTATTGTTGAGGAGTATTTTGAAGGATTAGTATTTGAAAAGTGGATTAAAGAGCTTTGTAATGATCTAAGTTTTAAAGATATTAAACCTGTAATAGAGTCAGAGATTCCAAAAAATAGACCCAAGGGATTAGAAGCTTCAAAAATAATAAGAGAATTAAGAGATGAGCAAATGAGGAGAATATTTAATGCTAAAGAGTGAAGAGATACTATATTTAGATACTAGTGCTTTAGTGAAGAGATATATTGAAGAGTCTGGAAGTGATGTTGTAGATGAGATCTTTAGAGATTCATATAAGGGAATTAAAACACTAGCATTTTCCTACTGGAATCTTGCTGAAGCTATAGTTGCATTTGATAAATATGAAAAGAAGTTAGGTCTTAATGCAAAAGAGATTATGAAAAACATGCTAAGAGAAATTACTACTCTTTCAAGATTGCATAGATTAATTATTGTTAATATAACTCCTTCTCTCTTACGAAAATCCATAAATCTTATACTAAAATATCATATTTATGTAGCAGATGCTCTTCAAATTGCTACAGCTAAGAAAATTAAAAGCTCTATAATTGTTACAGGAGATAAAGAATTAGCAAACATAGCTCAAGCTGAAGGTTTAAAAGTTTTTTATCTAACCCCTTCATTCTAAAACTGATTTCCTCTAGTCCTAAAGGACAAGGGTTCTCTGCATTTATTCGGATTTACATCTTTCATTTGCAAGACATTCAGGAAAATTAGAGTCCCTACATCTTAATTTGTTTAAGTAATTGCCAATTCTGCATTCATGTGTCTAGGACAATCACTAGTCATCAATTAATATTGAAAGAATTTATAAGTTTTCTCTTATTCTTGCCATTTATGACAAGAATTTCGGTTGTAAGATATTTTGATATTTAAAAAGCTAGTCATTAAAACTAATGGACTTATCCTTTAGAATGAAATAGTCAGATGTATAATACTTTAACATTAAGTTTTTGTGCTATTTTATATTGATTTTCATCTGAAGTAATAAGAACTGCTTGTTTATTTATTGCTTGAGTAATGAAAAGTGTATCATATATAGGTATTTTGTTTTCAATAGCTATTCTAAGTGCTTGATTTAAATATAGATCTTGTTCTTCTACTATGAGTAATGTATTCTTTAGTTTTAATAAATCATCTAATAATACAAAGGCTTCTCAATGCTTATATTTCCTAATAATATAGTTCTTCTCCAAATTGCATTTGCAACTTCCTTAAGAGCTAAGTCAAGAGTATATGGTTTCTCAATAATGATTTCTTTAACTTTTCTCCATTCTTCTTCTTTTAATAGAAATTTTGCTATAGTGGAAGAATCAATGACAAAAACGAACGACAAGCCTCGCCCTTCAGCGCGGGGTTAGGTTTATAAGCTACTGCCTGCTATTTCTGTTGTATGCCTGCTACTGAACCGATTAGAATCGGGAAGGATACTAAGGAGGAATTGAAGAGGCTGAAAATACATCCTAGGGAAACCTACGACGATGTAATTAAGAGACTCATTGAGGAGCATAAGAGGCGTAAGCATGAGAAGAACTAACGTGGTTAAACTAGTAGTGGATAAGGAAACACATAAGAAGCTGAAGGAACTAGGCATAATCACAGCAAAATGTTGGAACGAAGTGAACTGGTTGAGGATGCAACAGTTCAAGAAGGGAGAAAGGGTAAACTTTGTTGAGACCGAAAAGGAGGTATACGAGAAGTACAAGCATGTGTTAAAGGTCAATGCGCAACAGGTTGCTAGGAAGAACGCCGAAACATGGAAAAGCTTCTTCTCCTTAATTAAGGAGAAAAAGGAGGGAAGGTTACCAAAGTGGTTCAAACCAAGACCTCCAGGTTACTGGAGGGATGAGAGTGGAAAATATAGGTTGATAATCGTCATTAGGAACGACCGTTACGAGGTGGATGAAAACAAGAGGACCATCTATTTGAAGGACTTCAAGCTAGCCTTGGATTTTAAAGGGAAACTCAAGTGGCGTGGAAAACAGGGTAGGCTAGAGATAATTTACAATGAGGCTAGAAGGGTTTGGTATGCCCACATCCCTGTAGAGGTCGAGAATGTAGCCAAAGCCAAGGGCAACCTGAGGGCTGGAGTGGACTTGGGAATTGTTAATTTGGCTACTGTTTACGTCGAGGACGGCTCTTGGTATGTTTTCAAGGGTGGTGGTGTTCTCTCTCGATACGAGCATTATAGTAAAAGGATAAGCGCAGTTCAGAAAGTTTTAGCTAGACATAGACAAAGGAGGAGTAGAAGACTTAAACTCCTTTATGATAAGAGGAGAAGGTTTTTGAAGCATGCGTTGAACAGCATGGTTAGAAAAATAATGGAGGAGCTGAAGGATAAGGGAGTGGGTGAAATTATCGTAGGTTATCCTAAAGAGATATCTAGGAATCACGGTAATAAGCTCATGGTGAACTTTTGGAATTATGGTTACGTAATCAAGCGCTTCAAGGAGATTGGTGAGGAGTTGGGAATTAGGGTGATTGATGTTGATGAACAGAACACCTCTAAGACTTGCTCCCTGTGCGGGGAGGCCCACGAAAATGAGCGCGTTAAACGCGGTCTCTTCAAGTGTCCCTGCATAGGGAAGGTCATAAATGCAGACCTAAACGGGGCAATAAACATCCTACATATCCCTGAGTCCCTAGGATCTAGGAGCAGGGGGCAACTCTTAGGAAGGGATAGGGGTAACGGGCTGAAGACCCAGCCTGTGGTCTACCGCTGGACGAATGGAGCGGGGTGGGTGCGAACCTCACCTACCAGCTATGAAGTGATGAAAATGAAGGTAGTAAACCACAAACCTATGAATCGCCTAGGGAACCCTCGTACTTTAGGGCGGGGAGGAGGTCAGTTTCTCTGTCAATTCTAATCCACCTAGATATAGTACCTGCAGGAAGTTCTGGAATATCTTTTAAATCTTCTTCAATTTTTCTTAAAAGCTCCTCAGCTTCTAATTGAGTTACAGTATTCTCAATAAATCTTCTTATTAATTCACTCCAGTTAATATTATGAAATTTTTGCATTCTTTCTTTTAATTTCTTAGGAATTCTAACACATACAATAGTAGACATATAATAATCGTAAAACAAAAATGTAAAACAAAAATATAAATATATCTGTAATACTTTAATCTTTAAATTAAATTTAATTAATTTTTAATTAAAATTAAAGCAATAAACTATATATAACATTAAAATGATATTTAAAATCAAGTGATATTATGAAAGTAATTTTACATGAAGATCTTTTATCCATATGGAATAGATGTTTGAGAAAATTATTAAAAATTAGAAAAGCATTCTTAAGAATAAATACATTTCATTTAGAAATAGAAGATAAAATTGATGCTTAAGAGGATGAAATATTGAATCCTCTTTACATTTTATTTCTTATTACACTTTTTATAGTTTTTATTTGGAGTACTTATAATGGCTTAATTTCAGTTACTGGTATTTTTCATTCAAAATTTTTACATAGAAAAATTTCATATGAAGTAAAAAATTATCCTATGATTTCAATTATTATCCCAGTAAAAAATGAAGAAAAAGTTATAGGAAGATGCTTAGATGCTTTTTTAAAAATTGATTATCCTCATGATAAAATGGAAATTATAATTGTTGAAGATGGCTCAATAGATAAAACTATTGATATATGTATGAAATATACTGAAAAATATCCTAATTTAATAAAGTTTTTACAAAAATCAATATCTAATGGAAAGCCATCAGCTTTAAATTTTGGACTTAAGTATACAAAAGGAGAAATTATTGGAATTTTTGATGCAGATAGTGTACCTGAATCTGATATATTAAAGAAAGTTGCTTTTTATTTTAATGTATTAAAAGTAGATGTTTTACAAGGAAAAACTCTTCCAATAAATACTAATGAAAATATATTAACTAAGATTATATCATATGAAGATTTTATTAAATATGAGGGAAGAATTAAAGGTAAAGAAATTTTGAAGTTATTTGTTCCATTAACTGGAAGTTGTTATTTTATTAAGAAAAAATTAATATTGGATATTGGTGGATGGAATGAAAATTGCTTATCTGAAGATACAGAATTAGCAATTAAACTATTAGAAAAAGGAATTAAAATAAAATATGCAGATGATATAATATGTTGGCAAGAAAATCCATCAAAAATTAAAGCTTTTTATAAGCAAAGAAAAAGATGGCTTAGGGGAACAATGGAAGCTGCAATTAAATATGGAAAACTTATTAGAAGATTAAGTAAAGAAAGTATAGATGCTGAAATGACATTAATAGGACCATTTATTTCCATACCATATTTATTAAGTTATTTATTAGCAATTTATTTTATTATATTTCCATCTGAAGAAATAATAGTGATATTAGCTCAATTATTCATAATAGCTAGTATGGTAGCATCAATTATTGCAGGTATTATTTTGAGTATTATTATTAAGCCAAGAAAAAAATATGATATTCTTTTAATACCTTTTATTTATGTTTATTGGATTATTCAAACAATTATTGCTTTACATTCATTTATTGATATAATTCTTAAAAAACCTATTAAATGGGAAAGAACAGAAAAGTCAGGAATAAGTACTATTATCTCATTTTAAATTCAATTAATAATATAGCACTAATATTCTTTTTATTAAGTATAGTTTAATATTAAAAAATTATGTAAAAATATCATTATTGAATAAAGTTTATAAGATGTCATTATAAAAAGAAATTAAGGGATTATTCTTGATTATATTACCTAAGAAAATAGAGGAAAAATTAAAAGAAGAATCTAAGAGAATTGGAATTTCAGAAGAAGAATTAATATTAGAAGCTTTATCAAAAATTCTTAATGAACCTATTGATCCAGAAACAAAAATTGAAATGCATTTAAAACTTTCAGAAAAATATCTCAAGGATGCTGAAGATTTTCTAGTTAAAAAGGATTATGTTCAAGCATCTGAAAAAGCTTGGGGAGCTGCTTCTCAAATAGTTAAAGCTTTAGCTATGAAAGAAGGAATAGAAGTTAGAAGTCATGGAGAATTACATAAATATATTACAGAATTAAGCAAAAAAAGAGAAGATAAAGAAATTATAACACTTTGGTTTTCAGCAATTTCTCTTCATCAAAATTTTTATGAAAATTGGCTTCCTGAAGAAGCTATAAAAAGTGGAATAGAAAACGTTAGAAAGCTTATTGAAAAATTAAGAAAGCTTTTATGATTTTAAATTTTGAAATAACTTTTATTAATAGACTAATTATTATATAAGATAAAGATTTCTAAGAGTTGATATTTTAGAAACACTAATTATTAAATTATATGTTTTGATAATCTACAAATTTAAAAATTAGAAGAAAATAAATTATGGAAATTTTACATTTTGATTGTGAAAAGTTGCCCGTTGATTTAGATATTATTAAAAAGGAAATTGATAATATTAAATGAACTATAAATGAATTACAAAGACTTACATTTAAGGAATTTATAGAATTAAGCATTGATGAAAAATATGCTATTCGCTCTAATATGAAAGTTTTGAAAAAAGACCTAGTTCTTATAGGGAAACAGTACGTTTTATTGCAGAAAGATTAAATATAAAATGTATAAGTGATATTGAATTATTAGTTGGACTTAGAAATCTTCTTATTCATCAATATTGGAATATTGATGATAGGAAAATATATCAAGATATAAAAACTAATTTTAAATGTATTAAAGAATTTTTAAGTAAAATAGAAGAGTTTTTGAAATGATTATAAAGTATTATGAAGTTTCTCTTGAATCTATTATAAATAATCTTAAAATTAATTTAAAAAATACCAAATCTTATTATTGCCATTCTTTTTGGCTCAATATTAAGGAGAAAATTTATTAGAGATATTGATATTGCAGTTTATTTTAAATCAGAAGAAAGCTTAAAAGAAATAATTAATTTAATAAATACAATTGAAGAGAATTTAGGATTACCTGTTGATATTATTCCTATTCGAAATATACCTCCAAAATTTAAGCTTAAAATTTTATTAGATGGAATTAAAATTATTGTAAAAAATAATCAACTTTATTAGTCATTAGTATCTCAAACATTTTCAGAAGTTTCGGATATGGAATTAAAATATTTGAAAATTAGAAATTTTAAAATACTCTAGCATGAATTACATCACTAATACTATTAAGAGCTAAATTTCATTATATTTCTCAAATTATTTTAAGAAAAAATATTAATTTTTAAGTCTAATATATAATGGAGATACTATGGGGCATACTTTTGCAAAAGTAAGTTTATATAATCCTAATGATTTATCAAGAGTTTTAGATCTAAATCTCATAGTTGATACTGGATCTACTTATACATGGGTTAAAAAAACAAAGCTAAATAATTTAGGAATTAAACCAATAGGTAAAAGAGTTTTTAAAACTATTGAAGGAAGACTTATTGAAAGAGAAATAGGTGAGGCTATTATTGAATATGAAAATGAAAAAATTACAACAATAGTTGTTTTTGCTGAAGAAGAAGATGTTGAAGTTTTAGGTATATATGCTTTAGAAGGTTTAGGTTTAGAAATTGATCCAATAACAAGAAAATTAAAAAAATCACAAGCAATATTGGCACTTTAGTTTAATAATAAAATCTAATTAAATTAAGAATAATTTTTTGAAAAAATAACAATACCATTTTTTATAGCATCTACATAGAATTCTCTATTTTCCTTAATTGCTTTTTCTAATTCATATTTAGAAACAATAGTTATTTCTACATTAGTATCTTTTAATGATGTAAATAAAAATCTCTTATTATTTGAAATCTCATAATCTATAATAACTAATATATCAATATCACTAAGACCTCTTACAAATTTTCCTTTAGCTAAAGATCCTGAAATTATTACTTTAATAGGTTTTAAATCATTTATAAGATTTTCCAAAAGATCTCCTAAAGGTTCTATTAAATCCTTAACATTAGGATTATTAAGAATTTCTCTCAATTTCTCTTTTAACAAATTCAATAACCTCTTCTGCAATTCTTAATGCTTCTTCAGCATCATCTTTATTATAATGCTTATATGGTGGTAAAGCTGGCCATGCATTAGGATATCTAGTAGGAATATAATATCTATCAAGCTTTCCTGCTTTTATAACTAATTCTTCAGATATTTTAATAGTTTTTTTAATTTCTTCTAATATTTTTGTAATACTATGAGTATGTAGAAATATACCTAATTTTTTAATACATAATGCTTTAAGAGATTTTTCAATAGCTTGATGTGAGAAAAAACATACTTTACTCCATTTACATAATTGAAAAAGTCCCTTAGCAGCATCAAGATCATCAATAGCTTCTTCAAACCAATCTCTATATCTTTCATAACTCAAATTTTAAACCTCAAAATTTTTTATTAGATTTTATAATAAAAATCTATTCAAAAATTGAAATATATAAAACTATCATAGGAAAATATCTTAAAGATAGTGAATATTAATTAAGAAATCTTCAGAGGCTATAAAATAATTTAATAATTAAATAAACTACTTTTGTATGATTATTTCTCTACCTTCAATTAATGCTCTAACTATTTTTTCTCTTGCAGATTTAACTATTCTCCAAACAGTATTTCTAGAAGTATTCATTCTCAATCCAGCTTCTTCAAATGTTAAATTTTCTAAATCTATAAGCTTTAAAGCTTCTAATTCCACAACATCTAAATAAACTGGTTCTTTATTAACTTGTGGAACTGGATTAAATTTTTCTACTAATGGTTCTATCGATACTTTTAATGGCATTGGTTTTCTACCAATGATACCACATCTTCTTCTCATACACCAACGATAGCACATATTTTATGATATTTCACAAAATTTATATATATGTTTCTACTTAATATTTTGTGAAATTTCACAAAATGGTGAGAATATGGGATATAGATGGAGAATTTGGAGTAGATATTGGTGGTATAAGGGATGTTGGTGTCCAAGACATCTATGGCCTCCTCCATGGGCGTTAATGTATCCAGAACCAGTTTTAGATCCTAGTGAAGAATACAAATTATTGGAAGAAGAATATAAACGATTAGAAGATGAGCTTAAAGAAATAAAAAATAGAATGGATGAACTTAAAAAGATAATGGAGAAAAAGTAAGAAACGACAATAAAAAGAATTGCAATAGCCACATTAAATAATAAAGGACTTGATGATATTGTTTCTAATACATTTGGATATTCAAAAACCTTCACAATAATTGATATTGAAGATGGAAATATAAAAGATATAAAAATCATAGATAATCCAGCTGGGTCTATGACTCATGGTAGAAGACCAGTAATAGCAAAGAAATTATCAGATATGAATGTAGAAATAGTTATTTCAAGTGAATTTGGACCATGTGTCTTAGAAATATTAAAAGAATTTGGAATATCAATTATTAATGTTAAGCCAGGATTAAGAGTTTTAGAAGTACTAAAGGAACATGGACTAATAAAATAATTTTTTATAATATTTTTATGAAATTAAGATGAACTATTTGCTTTTTATTTCTCATTTTTGATTCTTATAATTTTTCTAAAAGCTCTTATTATGAATAATCAATATTTAAAAACTTTTATATAAATATTTTAAAGAAAATGTAAGTAATAATAAAGATTATACTTGAAATTAAAAATAAATAAGAAAAACCAAATAACTGAACAATAATAGGACTAATAAGTGAACCAACTCCACTACCAATTCTTTCACATGTATTAAATAAACCAACTTTACCTTTTGATAAAATTCCTACAGAAATAGAAATAACATTAACTAAATAAATAACATATAAAAATCCAAATAATGTTAAAATCACTGTAACAAATAAAATACTATATAATGATGGTTTTATAGTTAAAATGAGAAGAAAAGCAAGAAGAGATCGAAATAGTATAGCTCTTCTAATACTTACAATTTCACTCATATTTTCTTTTTTCATTATGAATAGAGCTCCTATAACAATACCAAGTGTATTCATAATATAGACTATGTAAACAATACTTGATGAAAGTCCTATGGCTTCAGCCATATTATTAATAAAAATTGGCATAAGAGTAAAAAGCATAGTAGTAGATAAGGAAAAGAAAGTAATTCCAAAGAGAAAAGCTATCATATTTTCTCTTTTTAATTTTCCAACTTCAGATCTACCACTTATAATCTTAGATAATATCATAAATCCTTTACATATGAAGTCTACTGTTCTTTCTATTACAAATCTTCTTCTTTCAATAATTAAAATAGGATCTTCAAGTAAGAAAATTGAAGTAAGAAATGCTAAAAATAAAAATCCACTACAAATTAATAGTATAAATTTTGAACTAAAACCATAATTTAAAGCTAAAAACCCAAAAAATAATCCAATAATAAAACCAGTATCTGTAAAACCTTCATAAAATGCATAAGCTTTTTTCCATTCTTCATAAGGATATAATTCAGCTATGAGTATATTTTTTGATGGTTCATATGCTATATCAAATATTCCAACCATAATTACATAAAGAATAACTAAAATAATAACTTGATTTGTAAGAGTAAAAAAATAAAGAAGTATTGATGAAAATAAAAATGAAATAAGTACAAATATTTTATAACGTCTTATTCTATCACATAAATATCCCCAAAGAAAAGAAGAAGGAATAGATAAAAACATAGCCATAGCACTCATTATTCCAACCCATAAAAGAGATCCAGAAATAAAGAAAATATACAATGGTAAAAATACTGATAGTAATCCAAATGCTATATCATGAAAGAAGAAACCTATTATCCATTTCATAATTATAGGAATAAATAAGATTAAAAATAAGATTTTCTACAAGTCTTTTTGCAATTTTTTCCTAATATTCTGTTATTAATGGATTAAATGATTTTTAATAGTTGAACTTTCGTAGTTTCTCAAAGAATCTAAGAAATTAATAATGCGGGGGGTGGGATTTGAACCCACGAAGGCCTACGCCACAAGGTCCTAAGCCTTGCGCCTTTGACCTGGCTTGGCTACCCCCGCTTAACGTAATATTATAAATAATTAGATTCTATTAATTTTTACTCAAAAAATTAAAAAAGGAGCTTATCCTAAATTTATGATAAGCTCCGGTAGTATAGCCCGGTCAAGTATACTGGCCTTTCGAGCCAGTGACCCGGGTTCAAATCCCGGCCGGAGCACCATTTAATTTTTATATTTTTTTATTTTTGAAAATATTGAGAAAATGTGGAGTATTATTAAAAAATATTTTGAAGATTATCCTGAAAGACTTAGAGTTGTTAGAATACTAGTAGATAATGGTCTTAGTATTAGAAATGGAAAAATATTTTTAAATGAAATTGAAATTCCTATAGTTCGTATTGCAAGAGTTGCTAATGTTGATAGAAGAACAGTTATTGAAACAATATCAATGATAGAGAAAATAGAAGAATTAAGAAAAATATTTTATTATTTAAGATCTGCAGGTCATTCTCTTAAAGAAGTTGCACGTTATTTAAATTTTGGAGTATTAGAAATAACACCAGAAGATGCAAGAATGCCAGGTATTTTAGCTAATGCTGCTATGATATTAGCAAATCATGGTATTAGTATAAGACAAGCAATAGTTGATGATCCTGAACTTTCTCCTGAGCCTAAATTAGTACTTATTACTGAAAAGAAAATTCCTGGTGAATTAATATCAGAATTCTTAAAAATAAAAGGTGTCGCTAAGGTTTCAATTTATTAGCAATAGAAATTATTTTATTTACAACATCTATAGCATTTTTTCCAAATATTCTTATCATTGGTTCTTTTCCAATATCACCTAAATCATAAATAGCATCTGGAACTCTTCCAATTCTTTTTACTGCTTGTTCAATTCCCCATGGTAATGATGCTCCTTCTTTTAATTTTATTTCTAATGGTTCTTCTTTTCTATCAAAATATGATATAGTAAAATTAAGTTCCTTCATTATTTTTAATATTTCTTCAGAATATTTTATATTTACAGCAGCTCTAATATTACTATCATATTCCATTATTTTTAATAATACTCTTGCCATATGAGATGATACTCCAAATTCAGGTGGAGATACTGCTTTTACTCTATTTTTTATTTTTACTATTCTTCCTGGAATTCCTGCAATATCATTTATATCTTTTGCATATGGAATTGCCATTACTAAATTCATTTGAACTTCTGGAATTAAATTAGCTATTTTTTCATTAGATTCAATAATTTCAATAGCTTTTTTCATTTCCTCAATTACTTTATATTTTTCATAAGGAATATATATCCAAGCTATAGGATTTACAGGACCATGACCTTTTCCTATAGGTAATCCATGCATTATAGCATAAGTAATAAATAATTTTGCATTTTCAATTGCTTTTTCAATATCATTTCCTTTAGCAATTTCTGCAGTAATAGCAGCTGAAAAACTACAACCAGTTCCATGAGTATTCTTTGTTTCAATTCTTGGAGCTCTATATTCTTTATAATTTCCATTATAGTAAAGAACATCTATACTTTCATTAGAATTTAAATGTCCACCTTTTACTACTACAGATTTAGCACCATAGTTTTCTACAATTATTTTTGCAGCTTTTTTCATATCATCAATATTATTTATTTTAATTCCAGAAATTACTTCAGCTTCAGGAATATTAGGTGTAACTACTGTAGCTAATGGTATTAATTCTTTTATTAATACTTCAATAGCATCATCTTTTAGTAATTTAGCTTTACTTTTTGCAATCATTACTGGATCTACAACAACAGGAAAACCATATTTTTTAATACATTTAGAAACAGTAGAAATTATTTTTGAACTACTTAACATTCCAGTTTTTGCAGCATCAATTCCCATATCTTTAGCAATTGCATCAATTTGTTTTTCAATAATATCTACATCTATTTCTTGAATTCCAATTACTTCATAAGTATTTTGTGCAGTAATTGCAGTAATTGCAGAAGTACCATGAACACCTAAAGCTGCAAAAGTTTTTAAATCTGCTTGAATTCCTGCACCTCCTCCAGAATCACTACCAGCAATAGTTAATGCAATTGGTATTTTTCTCATAATTAAAAGTAAGAAGTTAAAATTTATATTTGTATTGGAAAAATTAAATTAGAGAAATATGGAGATAATAAGCTTAGAAGAATCAATTGATGAAATTATTGAAAAATATAATAAGAAACCTAAAGGATGGAAGTTTATATCAGATTTTAAAGGAAATATTATTATAGTTGGTCCAGATATTAGTTATCAATTAAAAGTAATGATGATTAATCCTTATGAAAGTATTGGAGTTGGAACAAGAATATATGAGCCTTTAAATTTTGAATTAAAATATGATTCTGGTTTTAGAATATTAGATAAAAAATCATTTAAAAGTATAATATCTGGAAATTATAATATTATTTGGGATATTTTAAAAAGAGATCCTGTACCAACATATGAGCTAAATAAAGGAGAAGTAATTTTAGGAGGACCAATATTAGCTACAGATATTAAATCAAAAATTGAAGAAAAATTATCTATGGAATTAGAAAAATTATTTAGAAAGAAATATCCATTTAGAGCAAATATGTTTAGATAAGGTGATATAATGAAGAAAATAATATTATATAAAAGTCCTTCATGTGAAAAATGTGCTATAGCAAAATTTCTTTTACAACGTATTTTAACAAATAAAGGATTATCTTATGATGAAATAGTAGAAGAAAAAGATGTAAAAAAGGATAGAGATGCTATGGCAGAACTATTAATGTATGGTGCTTTAAATACACCATTAATTATAATTGGAGATAAAATTTTAAAAGATGATGATGCATTAAAAGAAAATATATTAAAAGAAGCAATTGAAAAAAATTTATGAAGTTTTTTGTAATACACTTTTTAAACGTTTTATAAGCCAATCTCGATCTAATGCTAAAAGTAAAGGAGCAAGTCTTGGTCCTTTATTAGAACCAAGTAATATCATATACATAATACTAAAGGCTTTTTCAACTTCAATTCCAATTCTTCTAGCAGTATTAAATATTTCACCTTGTAATTCAGATTCTGAAAGATCTTTTTCTAATAGTGAAATAATTGCTTCTATGAATTCTATTTCTTTTTTATCTGAAGGTTTATATGTTGGTTCTTCTAGTTTTATTTTAAATTTAATATTTTCAGGAGCATAAAGTGCTACCCAATTTTTTGCCATATTTAGTCTTTTTATAGCATCATTTATATCATCATCTGTTACTTCTTTTCCTATATTATATCCTATTTTTCTGATATAATCAATTGATTTCTTAATGATTTTATTTTCTCCAAGTAATTCCTCAAGTTGAACCATTACAATACAAAATCTATATGGAAGTCTAATTGGAGGTTTATCTGGAATTTTTCCTATAATACAAAGCTCATAAAGATCTCTATAATATTGATAATCTTCTATAGGTTTTTCTAATCCATAATATATTCTTTCAATTCTATCAAATCCATCAACTATATCAGGAATACGTTCTGGTAAAAATTCTATATGACGCATAGGTTCTACATTTAGAATAAAGTATCTCATACATTCAGGAGGAGCTATTCTTAACCATTCCTTTGGTGTAAAAGTAATTCCCTTATGTGTTTTCATTGCTCTTCCACCTAAAGTAAGCCATTCATATGGTACTTTTAAAGGTCCAATATAATTGAAAATTTTATTACAAACTTCAAGTGCCATATCATAAGCTCCATTTTTTACACAATGATCTTTTCCTGCAGGTTCACAAGTTACTTTAAATATTGCCCATTTTGCAGCCCAATCTACTCTCCAACTTAATTTTAATGATAAATCAGAAATACTTTTTTTATTTTCATAACCACAAGCAATACATTTATATTTAGCAATATCTTTTTCAAGATCCCATTCTTCTAATCTATTTGGTATTACTCCTCCTTTTTTTGATGCAATTCTTTTACATGATTCACATACAACCATTACTGGATTCCATTCATCTTCTTCATCTTTTATGTATTTACTTCTTATTTCTCTTAGTTTATCTAAATTTTTTAAAACTATTCTTATAGCATCTTTCATTTCTTTTTTCTTATAAATTTCATGTGCATATATTACATTACAATAAACTCCTAAATCATCTTGACATTCTATAAATTCTTCAGAAAAATGATGAGCATAACTTTCATGACATCCATAAGGATCTGGAACTAAATATAATGGTCTACCAATATTTTCTTCAAAATCCTTTGGAACTTCAACACCAATAGGAATAGATTTTAAGGGATCAAAAGAATCAATTATAAAATTAAAAATTGATTCATAGCCTCTTTTTTTTAATTCAATTTGAATTGCACTACATATGAATTGTTCTCTTTCAGATCCTATATGTATAGGTCCTGATGGTGTTTTACCTGTATGAATCACTATTTGAGGATCATTTCTTGCAATTATATCATCAACAATTTTCTTTATCCAGTGCATTTCTTCACCTCAAATATTCTTTTTATTTCTTCACATCCTTTTTCTTCTTTAATTTTAATGATTTCAAAAGGAGAAATATCTTTTGGTAAAACTTCAAGATCAATTCCTATACATTCTTTTACTATATTCTTTGCTGTAAATAATATCTCATCATTTATTTCAGCATCTACTGAATCTGCCATATGAACTATTAATGCTTCTAATGTTCTCGGCTCCATAGGTCCAGTTTTCCCATGATGTGCTAAAACTGCATGAATTACTTCTAATGGAAATTTTCTTGTATACATTTCACTTACTATTAAAGATAAGTGATCAATTCTTTCTCCAATTGATGATGTTTTATATTTAGATTCATTTTGAGAATATGTAAAGAATTTAAAAAGATCATGTAATAAAGATGCTGCAATTACAATATCTCTATTAACTTTTACTTTATAAATTTCTTCAATAATATCACAAAGAGCTAAAGCAATTTTTGTTGTTGCTAATGTATGAAGTATTAAACCTTTTTCATAAGAATGATGTCTTTTCTTACTTGCAGGAGAAATTTCAAGACTAATATAATCATTAGGAGTTTCTAAAAAAGTAAGTTTTGGATTTTTAATTAAATCAATTACTTTTTCTCTTAGATTATTATCATTAATTTTTTCTGCTAATTTTATTAATTCCTCTATTGTCATAACTTTTAGTAATTTTATATTCACTTTTATTCTTTTTTATTATGCGATAGAGATAAAGGTTAGTTCTTTATTAAAATATAATGAGCGGGGATACCCAAGCCAGGTCAAAGGGGTAGGACTGAGAGGTATAACCCCAGTAAGCTCCTATGGCGTAGGCCTTCGTGGGTTCAAATCCCACTCCCCGCACCATTATCATAATTTTATCAAAATTAGAATTTATATTAAATTATATGAAACATAGTAGGAATAAATCAGATAAGAACCTATCATAATAAGAACTATACCGCTTATTTTTTGTAACTGAGGTATTATTTTCATTATTCTTTTAATAATAAGATTTTTAGTCTTAGCTATAAGAATCGTAATTATAATTATTGGAATCCCCATGCCAATAGTATAAATAATAAATGCTATTATACCATAAAGAGGAGAACTTATAGCAATTGAATAAAAAATAATAGAAAGAGTTATTGGAGCTGAACAACCAAAAGTAGCTAATCCATAAGCAATACCATAAAGAAAAAGACCTATTAGACCTTTTTGTCTTGGAGTTCTTGAAATTATAAAAAATTTTGGAAATTTAATTTCAATTATCATGCTTATTCCCATAAAAATTATGATTATACCTGCTATAAATCCAAGAAATGATGAAATTATAAAAATACGAAATATGAAAACAATAAGACCTATTATAAAAAATACTATAAAAAGACCTAATATACATACAATTCCACCAAAAATTGCTCTTTTTAAGGAAATTTTAGCTCCTAAATAATAAGATATATAACCTGGAAGCATTGGAAAACTACAAGGTGAAAAAAGTGCTAACATTCCTGCTAAAAATATGAGTATTAATTCAGAAATCAAATTATATCACCTATTAAGTTAATAATTTATCTATTTCTTGAATTAAAATTGAAGAATCTGTTAAACCAGTATGTACAAATCTAATATAACCATATTGATCAATAATAACTATTTTTGGAATATAAGAAACTTGATAAAGACTAGCAATACTTTCATTGGCTTTATCTTTTGCCCAAATCCATGTTGCATATGGAAATTCCTTACGAAATTCCTTTAATATTTCTTCAGGTATAACTACATTAACTTCAATTGATAATAAAACAATTTTATTTCTATAATCTTCTTTTTCCCAAATAACTTTTAAATGGGGTATTTGCTGTCTGCATGGTAAACACCAAACATCCATGAAATCTATAATAACAATTTTACCCTTAAAGTCACTTAATCTGAATATATTACCATCTAAATCAGTTAAAGAAAAATCAGGAGCTATAATATTTCTTGATTGAAATAAATACCAACTACTTGAAATTATAATAATACTAAGAACTATTAATAAAATAAATATTATTTTTTTCTTCATTATTGATATCCTCTATGTACAAATGTTTATCTTTTTTAATTCAAATAATTAAAAATTTTCCTATTTGACTTATCCATGAGAAATATGCTTTATCTATATTTTCATGAGTTATAACAAAATCATAAATAAATCTTATATGTTCTTTAATTAATTCTTCAGCTAATTTTTCATTAAATTTTCCTTTTTCTAAAAGAATAGATAAAATTTCTAATGGTTTTAAATAATAAATTCTTTCTATTGATTTAATTTTAACATCAAATCCAAGCTCTCTTAATCTTTTTGCTAATTTCCATGGTGATAATCCTACTACACATAAACTTTTTCCATATGATTTAATATTAATAAATTCTACAATTGATTCTATATCAGTACCTGATTCTTTTAAAACTTCTAACCATTCTTTTATATTAATTTTATTAGTAATTCTAGATCTTAATGTTAATGTAGCAATTTTAATAGAATTTTCCATTATTTTATCAAATTCTTCTAAGTAACAATATACTTCTGAATTTACTTTATTTAGTATTTTTATTATTGGTTCATTTATATATAGCCATGAATTTATATATTCTGGAATTATCTTAGAGATTTTATTTATTAATTCATCATATGTTATTTTATTTAATGAAAAATCTCTTATTAATGAATTTAAAAATCTTGGAAAATTTAAAAATATAACATCATAATTAGAATTTAATATGAATTCAGATAATTTTTCATAAGAAGATCTTAAATTTGGAACTATAATTATATCTATTTTCTTCATTTCAGTTAAAAAATTAACAAAAAAGTATTTATCCTATTTCTATTTTATTCTATTTTTACGAATAAAAATGATCTCCTTAGTTGCAGAAGTTAAAAGCTCAAAAGGATTAAAATATGATATATTAGAAGGAGTAGAAGTAAAAAGAGGTAGTGCTTTAGTAAAACGTGGATTTGCTCATATGCTAAAGCATGGAGTAATAATGGATGTAACTAATGTAGAACAAGCTCAAATAGCAGAAGAAGCTGGTGCTGTTGCAGTAATGGTATTAGAAAAATTACCATATGATGTAAGAAAAGCAGGAGGAGTTGCAAGAACTGCAAGTCTTAAGATTATAGAAGAAATAATGGATCATGTAACAATACCAGTTATGGCAAAATGTAGAATAGGTCATACATATGAAGCTAAAATTCTTGAGGAAATAGGTGTAGATATGATAGATGAATCTGAAGTATTAACACCAGCAGATGAAGAAAGACATATATGGAAATGGGATTTTACAACACCATTTGTATGTGGTGCAAGAGATTTAGGTGAAGCTTTAAGAAGAATTGAAGAAGGAGCATCTATGATTAGAACAAAAGGAGAACCTGGAACAGGAAACGTAGCAGAAGCAGTAAGACACATAAGAATAGTAAATAATGAAATAAGAAGAATAAAAGCAATTTATGAAAGTGGTGATCAACAAGAATTAATAAAAATAGCAAGAGAATTAAGAGTATCTTATGAGCTTGTAGAAGAAGTTGGAAGATTAGGAAGACTTCCTGTAGTAAATTTTGCTGCTGGAGGAATTGCTACACCTGCAGATGCAGCATTAATGATGTCATTAGGTTGTGATGGAATATTTGTTGGCTCAGGAATATTTAAATCACAAGATCCTTTAGAAAGAGCACAAGCTATTGTTATAGCAACAACATTTTATGATAATCCTGAAAAAGTTGCAGAAGCACAAGAAATGATAAGTGAAAGTAAATCAATGATAGGCTTAGATATAAAGACATTAGAATTAAGAATGCAAGAACGTGGTACATCTTGATAATAGGTATATTAGCATATCAAGGAGCAATAGAAGAACACTTAAAAATGACAAAAAAAGCACTTGAAAGTATGAAAATTAGTGGAGAAGTTAAATTAGTAAAGAAATATGATGAAATAAAAGAAATTAATGGACTTATAATACCTGGTGGAGAAAGTACAACTATAGGAAAATTATCAAATTTAAGTCAAACAATTCAATTAATTAAACAAAGAATTTATGAAGGAATGCCAGTTTTAGGAACATGTGCAGGATTAGTATTACTAGCAAAAAAAGTATATGATAGAGTTGTTGGTGAAGTAAAACAATTATTAATTGGAGTTATGGATATTACTGTTGAAAGAAATGCTTTTGGAAGACAAAGAGAATCTTTTGAAGCTGATTTAGAAATTCCAATTATTGGTGAAAAGAAATTTAGAGGAATATTTATAAGAGCACCTATTGTAAGAGAAGTAGGTCCTAATGTAGAAGTATTAGCAAGATTAGGAAATTATATTGTAGCTGTTAAACAAGGAAGTATAATTGGTACTGCTTTTCATCCAGAATTAACTGATGATCCTAGAATTCATCAATTATTCATTAAGGAAATTTGCAATAGATTATTATAGTACTTTTTTAATAGTTTAAATTATGTCAATTAGAATAAAATTCCTAAAGGATATAAAAATAGAAAATCCGTGCTTAATTGTAGGATTTCCAGGAATAGGTTATGTAGCTAAATTTGCACTTGATTATATTGTAGAAAAATTAAAAGCAGAAAAATTTGCTGAAATATATTCTCATTCATTTCCATCATTTATAATTGTAAAAAGTAATGGTTTATTTGAGCCAATAAGAACTGATTTATTCTATTCAGGCAATTTTATATTTGTTACTGGAAATGCTCAACCAATAACACCAGAAGGACAACATGAGCTATCAGATTTTATAATAAGTGAATTAATGAAAAGATATAAAATATCAATGGTATATGCAATGGCAGCATATGTTGTAGAAGGAAGATCTGGAGAACCAAAAGTTTATGGTGTAGTAACAGATCCAATGTTAATGGAGTCATTAAAAAAGTATGGAGTTTATCCAATGAGTGGAGGAAGTATATCAGGAGCTAATGGAATAATATTAACATATGCTAAAGAAATGGGAATACCTGGTGTTTGTTTATTAAGTGAAACATTACCATATACCTATGGATATTATGCTGATATAAAAGCTGCAAAAGCTTTAGTAGAAGTAATTACATCAATAACAGGAATAAAAATTGATTTAACAGATATAGAAGAAAAAGCAAGAGGATTTGAAATTACATTAAAGAAAATTAAAGAAGCTGAAGAAGAAACAGTAAGAGAAGAACTAAAGAAGGAATGGAGAAAAGATTTATCATATCTTTGGTAATATACTAAACAAGTCTTATTTTTTCTCCAACATATGGTACAATAGTATTTATTTTAAATATTTTATGTATAGCTTCTGCTAAACTTAAACATTTAGATTCTTCTCCATGAGCAATTATTATTTGCTTTGGTTTTACTGATAGATTATTTATAAATCTCAAAAGTTGTTTTCTATCACTATGACCTGAAAATCCATCTAATGCTTTTACATCCATTTTTACTTCAATAACATTAATTTTTCCAGAAGCATCTGTTAATGTTACTTCTTTTGCACCACGAAGTATTGCTCTACCTAAAGTACCTTCAATTTGATAACTTACAAATATCATAGTATTTTTACTATCTGATGCTAATAATTTGAAATATTCTAAAGCAGGACCTCCTGTAAGCATACCTGATGTTGCCATTATAATACATGGTCCTCCTTCAGCTATTTCAGGTCTAGCACTTTTATCATCAACACTTATAAATTGTTCAGATAAAAATGGATTTTCTCCTTTATGAAATATTCTATTTCTTAAATCACGAGCTAAATTTTCAGGATAAGCAGTATGAATTGCAGTTACTTCTTGTAACATACCTTCAATATAAACTGGAACTTTTGGAATTGTTCCAAGTCTCATTGCTTCATCAATTACAAGCATTATTTCTTGAGCTCTTCCAACAGCAAGTACAGGTATTAAGACTTTTCCTCCTCTTTCTATTGTTGTTTTTACATATTCTATAAATAATTTCTCTGTTTCTTCTCTTGATGGCATTATATCATTAGGAGCACCATATGTACTTTCTATTATTAATGTTTCAATTCTTGGAAATGATGATGAAGCAGGTTCTAAAAGTCTTGTTTTAGCATATTTAAAATCACCAGTATAAACAATATTATGAAGACCTTCTCCTATATGTAAATGAACTATAGCTGAGCCAAGTATATGTCCAGCATTATGAAATGTTAATCTAATATCAGGAGCAATATCAGTTACTTCTCCATAATCTAATGGAATTGTAGATAAAAGTGCTTTTTTAACTTCTTTTAATCCATATGGTGTAGGTTTTCCTTCTTTTGTTGCCACATCAAGATAATCTAATTGAAGTAATGTCATTAAATTTCTTGTTGGTTTTGTACAGTATACTGGACCATTATATCCATATTTAAATAAAAAGGGAATAAAACCACAATGATCTAAATGAGCATGTGTAACTATAACAGCATCAAGTTCTTCTACATCTAATTCTTCAAGTAAAGGAAATTCATCAACTGTACTTGTAGGCTTAATACCACAATCAATTAATACTTTACTATTTGATGTTTCTACTAATATAGCTTGTCTTCCAACTTCTCTAAATCCTCCTAAAGCAGATATTGTAATCATTCCATTTTTATATAATAATGGTCTATGTATTCTTATGCCTATATTTTTTAAGAATTTTAATCTATTTTCACTTTCTTTATCTAAAAAGTATAAAGTCTGATCAATAATTTTTGATTTAAGAGGAGGAGCTCTTACAATATTAGGTCTCCATCCTGTATTACTAGCAATTTCTTTTAATGTAGATCCACTTTTTCCAATAACTAATCCAAGATTTTTTGCAAGAATTGTAACTTCTCCAGTTTCTTCATCAAATTTTATATCTACTACTTCTGCTTCTTTTGGTATTAAATTTTCTATAATAGCTTTTGCTTCTTCTTTTGATTTTCTTGCACTTGGATCAGCTCTTACTATAATTCTCTTCTTTATTTCATGAGCAATTTTCTTTATTAATTCATTTTTTTCAATTATAGCACTTAAATTCTTTACATAAACAACTATAAAAGGTCCTTCATATTCTATTTTTGTAATATTAACTTCTTGTGGAATTTCTCTTGTCATTACTTTTTTTATTTCAGATAGTGTATCTATCAATTAAACGACACCTTAAGATTTTAAAAGATTAGAAATTTCCTCATCAGTTAGTTCTTTTATTCCTTCTTTTCTTAATATTAATATATCTATTCCTTCTCCACTTCCTGGATCTCTTTCTATAGCTGATTTTACAGCTTTAGCAATTACTGGAAGTGCTTCTTCTATTGTTGGATTCTTCTTTAATATAGCTTCTAATACTCCAATAGCATATGGAGTTCCTGAACCTGTTGCTACAAATTTTTCTTCAGTTAATGTACCAAACCAATCTAATACATACATTTTTGGTTCATCTCCATCTATTCCAGCAATAATAAATTGAACAATATATGGATAATATCTTGAGCTAAATAATATATTAGAAGCAAGTGTAGCAACTGCTTTAGTTGGTATTGGTGCTCTATTTACTAATTTCATTAGATTTATTTGATATTTTAAAAAGTCCATAATCATTTGTGCATCTGCTACAAGTCCTGCAATAGTTGCTGCTTTATTATCATCAAGTATATATATTTTTCTTCCTCTTTTATGAGCTACATATATTCCTGAAGTTACTCTTCTATCTGTAGCTAATATTATACCATCTCTACATACTACTCCTATTGTTGTTGTTCCTTTAAACAATTCTACATCCTCCAAAAATTAGAAGTCTACCAATTTAATGAAGATATTCATATATTTAAGGATGACGTATAAACTCTAGGGGAAGAGAGCATTCATGAAATTAACTTACCAAGATATGTAATTATTGGTTCAGGTGTTTTAACAAAAATTAATCATATTATTAAAAAAATAAGTAATAATGAAGATAAATTATTAATACTATCTGGTGAGGGATTTACAAAAACAATAGCAGAAAAAGTAGCTAATGATCTAAAGGAATTTTCACTTGAATTATTTTGTATAAAAGATTCTACAATTGAAGAAGTAAAAAATGTTGAAGAAATAATTAGAAAAATAAAAGCAAAAATTGTAATAGGAGTAGGTGGGGGAAAAGCAATTGATGTTGCTAAGCTTTCTTCTTTTAATGAAGGTATACCATTTATAAGTATTCCTACATCTCCATCTCATGATGGAATATCATCACCTATTGCTTCAATAAAGAAAGAAAATAGTTCTACTTCTATTATGGCACATCCTCCAATTGCTCTTATAGCAGATACAGATGTAATAATGAATACATCAAAAAGACATTTAGTAAGTGGAGTAGGTGATATAATTGCTAAGTTTACAGCTGTAAGAGATTGGAGATTAGCACATAGACTTAAGGGAGAATATTATGGAGAATATGCAGCTTCTTTAGCATTAATGTCTGCAAAATTAGTAGCAAAAAATTCAGAACTTATTGCAAAAAAATCAGAAGCAGGTTTAAGAGTATTATTAGAAGCATTAATAAGTTGTGGTTATGCTATGTGTATTGCTGGAAGTAGTAGACCTTGTAGTGGTTCTGAACATTTATTTGCTCATGCTTTAGAAAGAATTACTAAAAATAAAACATTTCATGGAGAAAGATGTGGAATAGGAACAATAATGATGATGTATTTGCATGGTGGAAATTGGAAGAAAATAAAAGAAGTTCTAAAAAAAGTAGGAGCTCCTGTAACAGCAAAAGAATTAGGAGTTAATAATGAGGATATAATTGAGGCATTAACAATTGCTCATAAAATAAGACCTGAAAGATATACAATATTAGGAGAAAAAGGAATAACAAGAGAAGCTGCAATAAAAGTTGCAGAAATTACTGGTGTAATTGAGTAGTTGATGATTCTATGGAAGGAAGAGAAATAATAACATTATTAGGAAATGCAAAAAAAGGAATGGAATTTATTGCTATTAACCCACCAGAAATATGTAAATCATGTAAGCTATTTAGTATATGTTTAGAAAGATTAGTACCAGGAAGAAAGTATAAAGTAATAGAAGTAAGAGATAAGCAACATTATTGTCAATTATCTAATGAAAAAATAAATGTAGTAAAAGTAGTAGAATTACCAATAGAAATTGCTTTAAGAAAACAAATTGCTATAGAAGGAGCTATAATAAAATATTCATGGATTGAATGTAATGAATTTAAGTGTAAATTAAGAGGATTATGTAAGCCATTGGGATTAAATATAGGAGATAGAATAAAAATTATTAAAATATTAGAAGATCTTTCTGAAATGGCTTTTTGTGGAAAAGAAATTGTAAAAGTAGAAGTAGTTGTTATTTAGTAGTCTGTTCTTTAGATTCTTCTTTTGGTTGTTCTTTACGTTTTAAATTATAAGTTTCTATAAATTGTACTGAAGTAAATTCTTTAAAGTATTTTTCAATATCTCTTACAATTCCTCTTTTAATATACTTTATATCATCCATTAAGAAAGTTTCCTCAGGCATTTCTATAGTGAGAATACTATCAATTCTTGAAATTATAAATTTTTCTTTTGGTACATTTCTAATTCTCATATGTATTAATTCTCTTATTTTCTCTATGGTATCTGTAATTATTTTTCTTACTATTATTTTTGAAATAATTACTTTTCCTGATAAAGGATGATTGAAATCAACTATAACTCTTCCACTTCCAACACTTCTTATTGTAGCTAATGCTCCATTTATATTAACTCTCATTCCTGGCTTTGGTGTAATTCCTTGTTTTGTTAATTCTCTAGCAGGAATAATTTTTATTTTTGAAGGATCTCTTTCACCAAAGGCTTTTTCAGGAGGTATTTCAATAGTTTTCTCAGATCCTTCTTGCATATCAATTAAAGCTTCTTCTAATCCTTTTATTACCCATCCTTCACCTACAATTATAAGTCTTGGCTCATAAATTACTTCTGGATTATATACATTAGCAGCTTTTGCTTCTTCTTCTATAGTTACATCAAATACTTCTCCAGTATCTTTTACCTTAAGTACATAATCTACTAGTACAAAATCTCCATTTTTTACATTCATTTTAAATACACCAATAGAGGAAAAACTAAATATGAGTTATAAAATTTTTTTTGCTATGAAAGAAATAGAAATAAAGGCAAAAATAGAAGAAGATATAAGTAAAAAAATTATTGAAAATAATGGAATTTTCTTAAGAGAAGTATTTCAAGAAGATATTTATTTTGAACATCCATGTAAGGACTTTAAGAAAAGTGATGAAGCATTAAGATTAAGAAAAGAAGAAAATAATTTTATATTAACTTTTAAAGGAAAAAGAGAAGAAGGAAAAGTAAAGAAAAGAGAAGAAATTGAAACAAAAGTTGAAGAAACAATAATTGAAATACTAGAAAGACTTGGATTTAAAAGAATGTGTATAGTAAGAAAAAAGAGAAAGGAATTTTCTCTAGGAAATGTAAAAATTTTTATTGATGATGTAGAAAATCTTGGAAAATTTATAGAAATAGAAGGAAGTGAAGAAGAAATTTTTAAAATAATAAAAATTCTTGGAATAAAAGAGTATATAAAAGAAACATATTTAGAGCTTATAATGAAACAGACTTTAGCTCAACATTAATATTTTTTAAGTCTATAATAGCATAATAACCTCGCATTACAGGACCTGGATTGAAAACTAAAGTATTTCCAATAATTTCCTTTCCTCTTGCTTCATGTATATGTCCACATTGATAAATTTTAGGAGAATATTGTAATACAAATTCTCTTAGTTTTTTACTTCCAACATGAATTTTATGTCTTGTAAGATCTACAATAGATGCAAATGGTGGATTATGAGTTAGTAAAATAGTAATTTCCTTACAAATTGCTTTCTTTAAATTATTAATAAGTTCATCTTCACTTATTTCAAATAATGTATTAAAAGGTGTAAATGTAGAACCACCAGCACCTAGTATAGTTATATCATTTATTTTTTCACATTTAGATTCTACACAAATACCTTTTGATTCTATTCCATTTTTAAATTCTTTTGGATCACAATTTCCTAATACATAAAAATATGGAATATTTACTTCATCAATAATACTTAGTATATTTTTTAAATCATTATAATTTCCAAAATTTGTTATATCTCCTGAAATTGTTATAGCATCAATATTATTTTTATTTTCTAATAATATTTTTCTTAAAAAGTATTCATTTCCATGTATATCAGATAAAGCTAAGATTTTCATATTAGTTATAATTATTTATTAGTCTTTTAAATTTTAATCTTATAAGGTGCTTAAATTGTGTCTTGCAGTTCCTGCTAAAATTATTAAAATAAAAGGAGAACTAGCAGAAGTAGATGTAGGTGGAATAAAAAAGGAAATATCTATTGCTTTAGTAAAAGATGTAAAAGAAGGAGATTATGTTTTAGTACATACTGGATATGCTATAGCAAAAATAAATGAAGAAGAAGCAAAAGAGCTGATTGAATTATGGCAAATGATAAGCTTTTAATTCAATTTAGAAATAAAGAAATAATTGAAAAAGTTGTAAGAAAAATAAAAGAAGAATCTAAAGATTTAGGAAAAATAAAAATAATGCATGTATGTGGAACTCATGAATGGACAATAACTCATTTTGGAATTAGAAGCTTATTACCTGAAAATATTGAAGTTATAGCAGGACCTGGATGTCCAGTTTGTGTAACACCAGCAAGTGAAATAGATGCTTTAGCTGAATTATCACTTAAAGAAGATGTAATAATAACAACTTTTGGTGATATTTTTAGAGTGCCAGGAGTAAAAACATCATTAATGGAAGCAAAGTCTATGGGAGGAGATATAAGAATTGTTTATAGTATATTAGAAAGTATAAAAATAGCAAAAAAAGAAAATAAAAAAGTTATACATTTTTCTATTGGATTTGAAACAACAGCTCCTACAACTGCTATAGAAATATTAAAAGGACCTCCAAAAAATTTTAGTGTATTTGTAACTCATAAGCTTATACCACCAGCCATGGAATTCCTATTAAAAACAGGACATAAAATAGATGGTTTTATTTGTCCTGGTCATGTTTCAACAATTATAGGAGTAAGACCTTATAGAAGAATTGCTGAAAAATATAAAAAACCTATGTGTATAGCAGGATTTGAGCCATTAGATGTTATTATTGGAATATTAAATATTATAGAACAAATAAAAAAAGGAACATATTATGTTCATAATGAATATAATAGAGCTGTAAAAGAAGAAGGAAATGTAATTGCATTAAATATAATAAGTAAAGTATTTGAAGTAAAAGATTCTTGGTGGAGAGGAATAGGTTTAATTGAAAATTCTGGATTAAAATTAAAAAATGAATATGAAGAATATGATGCAATTAAAATATTTGATATGAATATAGAACCAGTAGATTATATGCCAAATGGTTGTAGATGTGGAGATGTTCTTAAAGGAATTATAACTCCATATGATTGTCCTTTATTTGGAAAAATATGTAATCCAAATCATCCTATAGGTCCATGTATGGTAAGTTTTGAAGGTTCATGTTCTATTGCTTATAAATATGGAAGAAGAATTATTTAAGATCTTTAATTATAGGTATGGCTTTACTTATTCCAATACCAAGATTTATATTATAACCAAGTTCATATAGTGATGATTCTATAGATGATATTACAGTAAGTACATTTCTTGCATTTATAATTCCCATATTTCCTATTCTAATTATTTTATCTTTTAATTCTCCAAAACCTGAAGCAACTACTATTCCATATTTATTTAATAATAATTCTCTAAAAGTTTTTCCTGATATTCCATTTGGTACATTAATAGCTATTACTGTATTAGATCTACAATATTCTTTAGCAAAAAATGAAAGACCCATAGATGAAAATGCTAGATAATAAGCTTTTGAAGAAATTTTATGTCTTTCTATCCATTTTTCTAATCCATATTCAAGAATCATTTTAATAGCTTCATCTAAAGCATAGAATAAATTAATAGCAGGAGTAAATGGTGTTTCTCTTTGTTTATCTCTATATTCTCTATATTTTATTAAATTAAAGTAATCACTTCTTGGTTTTGCTCTTTCTATTAATTTCCATGCATCTTTACTTACAGATATAAGTGCTAATCCTGGAGGTGCAGCAAGAGATTTTTGAGATGCTCCTATACATACATCTATATTCCATTTATCTACTGGAAGATCATCTCCTGCAAGAATTGATATTGCATCAACAATAGTTATCATACCATTATTTTTAGCAATTTCACATATTTTTGGTAAATCTCTTACAGTAACACCTGTAGATGTTTCATTATAAACAATACCTACTGCTTTTGCATCAGGATTTTTTCTTATAGTATCTTCTATATGTTCTAATAAAGGAGCATCTCCTGGATTAATTTTAATTTCAATAACATTACAACCATATGTTTTAAAAGCTTCAGAAAATCTTTCACTAAAAGTTCCAAATACAGGAACAATTATTTTCTCATTTGGTAAAAGAATATTACTTGCAGCACATTCTACTCCTCCAGTACCAGAAGATGTAAGTACAAATACATCATTTTCTGTTTGAAATATTTTCTTTAAATTTTCTAATAATGAAATATAAAATTTTCTAAATTCTTCTCCTCTATGATTTATTAATGGTTTAGACATTGCTGTATAAACTCTTTGTGAAACATTTGTTGGACCAGGTATCATTAGTAAATTATGTGTACTCATTATTACACCTCTTTTTAGATTTTATATTCTAATTAAATTTTATATATAAATCTCTCGTAAGAAATATTATGATTATAACATTAGTAACAGATTTTGGAAGTCCATATGTTGGAATTGTTAAAGGTGTAATAAAAACAATAGTTCCAAATGTTGATATAATTGAAATAAGTTCAGATATTCCTCCATTTGATATAAAAAGTGGAGCTTTTGTTTTATATTCATCATATAAATTTTTTCCAAAAGAAACTATTCATGTGGCAGTAGTTGATCCTGGTGTTGGTTCTGAAAGAAAAGCTATTGCTATAAAAACAAAAAATTATTACTTTATAGGACCAGATAATGGTATATTAATTCCAGCTGCAAAAGATGATGGTATAATAGAAATAAGAGAAATAAAAGTATCACTACCTTATGTATCATCAACATTTCATGGAAGAGATATATTTGCACCTGCAGCAGCTTTTCTTGCAAAAGAAAGAAATTTTGAGAAAATAGGAAATAAAATTAATAATTTTAATGATTTAGAATTTTTTAAAATAATTCATAAAGATAATATAGAATGTGAAATAGTATTCATAGATAGATTTGGAAATTTAGTATTAAGTATAGAAGAAAAAGATATTGATTTAAGTAATTGTAAATTACTACTAGAAAAAGATAATAAATTATATGAATTAAAATATGTAAAAACATATGCTTATGCTAATAAAGGAGAATTAATAATTTTAAAGGGAAGTAGTAATTTTTATGAAATATCTATAAGAGAAGGAAGTGCAAAAGATTTTTTAAAAGTATCTGTAGGTGATAAAATTAAATTAAAAGTGATGTAATATGAGAGGATTAATAATTGGAAGATATCAACCTTTTCATAAAGGACATTTAGAAGTTATAAAATGTATATTAAAAGAAGTTGATGAATTAATAATTGGAGTAGGAAGTGCACAAATAAGTCATACATTAGAAAATCCATTTACTGCAGGAGAAAGAATAACAATGATTTTTGAATCATTAAAAGAAGAAGGATTAGAGAATAAATGTCATTATATAATTCCTATTCCTGATATATGGAATAATTCCTTATGGGTAAGACATGTAATTGCTTTAACACCAAAATTTAATGTAATTTATACTGGAAATCCATTATCTAGAAGATTATTTATGGAGGAAGGATTTGAAGTTAGAACTCCTCCATTATTTGATAGATCAAAATACTCTGGTACTGAAATAAGAAAAAGAATGATAAGAGGAGAAAATTGGGAAGAACTTGTTCCACCTGCAGTTGTAAGAATAATAAAAGAAATAAAAGGTGTAGAAAGACTTAGAGATATTTCTAAAAGTGATAAAATAACATATTTAAAGGCAGGAGATATTTCTCCTTAACTTTTTTATTTTCAATTTCTATACCTTCTAATCTTAAAATTTTTTCTTTTAATTCTTCTCCATAAGAATATCCTCCAATTTTTCTATCAGATCTTATTACTCTATGACATGGAATTATTATAGGAAAAGGATTTCTAAATAATATATTTCCAATTGCTCTTGAAAGTTTTTCATTTCCAATAGCTATTGCTATAGATTTATATGTTGTTACTTTACCCTTTGGAATTTTCATAATAATTGATAAAACTTTTTTCTGAAAATCTGAAGTAAAATTAAAATTAATATTAAATGATTTTCCTTCTATAGCATTAATTATTTCATTTTCTAATACTTCATTAGGTTTTTCTATTAATTCTTTCTTAAAGATTTTTCTAAAGAATTCTTTTACATCTTTAGGATTTTCAAAAGGAATTGAATTTCTTACTAATTTTTCATTATAAATAAATCCAATCCATCCTAATTTTGTTTTCACCATGGAAAATTTCATCATAAAATATTTTTAATATTTCTCTCTTATTTTTAAATATGATTATAGAAATTGATGGCTCATATGGAGAAGGTGGAGGACAACTTTTAAGAAGTGCAATTGCACTTTCATGTATAACAAAAAAACCAATTAAAATTTATAATATAAGAGCAAAAAGACCAAATCCAGGACTTCAACATCAGCATTTAACTGCAATTAAAGCAGCAGTAGAAATAACTAATGCTGAAGCAAAAGGATTAAACATAGGTAGTACAACAATATACTTTAATCCAAGAGAAATAAGAGGAGGAGAATACTTTTTTGATATAAAAACTGCAGGAAGTATAACACTTGTAATGCAGACAATTATTCCAATTTTATCTTTTGCTGAAAAAGAATCAAAAGTTACTATAATTGGAGGAACTGATGTACCATGGAGTCCTACTATTGATTATTTTAGATATGTTGTAATTGAAAATCTTAAGAAAATAGGAATTAATGCAAATATAGAATTGATAAAAAGAGGATATTATCCTAGAGGAGGAGGAAAAGTAATATTATATGTAAAGCCTATAGAAAAAATAAATCCAATAATTGCTATAAAAAGAGAAGAAATACCTATTATAAGAGGAATTTCTCATTGTACAAATCTTCCAGATCATGTAGCAAAAAGACAAGCAAATGCAGCTAAAGAATTACTAAAAGATATTGCACCAGTAGAAATTAAAGAAGAAAAAAGCGTAGGAGAAGGAGTTGGAAGTGGAATTACATTATGGACTGAAAATAATTTTAAAATAGGATCAGATGCAATAGGTGCAAAAGGAAAACCTGCAGAAGAAGTTGGAAAAGAAGCTGGAAATAAGCTATTAGAAGAAATAAAAAGTGAAATGGCTATTGATAGACATATGGGAGATATGCTTATATTATATATGGCAATTGCTGGAAATTCTAAAATTGGAGTATCTTATATAACATCACATACTGAAACAATGCTATGGCTAACTGAAAAAATTATGAATATAAAATGGAAAATAGAGAGATTTAATGGTAAGGCAATTATAAGTTTAAGTTAATAAATTAATAAATTCATTTAATCCTACTCCTTTTGTTGCTATCATTTTTACACAAGGACCAAAGTATAATTCTGCTTTTGAAATTTTTTCATTATTTGCTATATCTACTTTATTAAAGAAAACAATAATTTCTGATTTTAATAATTTTTTTAAGTTTTCATAAAGAGATTTTTGTTCTTCTAATGTAAATCCATTAGATTCTGCAACATCAACTATAAAAGCAATTTTTCCATTGATATAGTTTAAAGCAGATATTGCCATTTGTTCTTCTTTTCTTTTAATAGGTCTATCTAATAATCCAGGAGTATCAATAATTTGTATCTTTTTTCCTTTAGAATAAAAATGTCCAACAATTATTTCTTTTGTAGTAAATGGATATGATCTTACTTCAGGTTTAGCTGATGATATTGCTCTAACAATTGTTGATTTTCCAACACCAGGATAACCTGCAAGAATAATAGTAGGTAATTCAGGATCTATAGCTGGAAGATCTTTTAGTTTTTCTCTTATTTTTGATAAATCAGATAAATCTTCTTCTATTTTTCTAATTAATGATGCCATTCTTCCAAGAAATGCTTTTCTTATTTTTTTCATTTCATTTAAATCATTAGAATTTTTTATATCTGAAATTGATGTTTCTGCAATTTCTTTTATTATTCTTGCTACTCTACTTATTCTTCCTAATAATGATTTTAATTTTGAAACTCCATAAATTATTTCAATCATTTCTCTATAAAATGGATGAATTTTATCAATTGAAGGAAAAGCTCTTACAATATTTTCTAAATATCTAGTAGAAATTCTTCTTGCTCTTTTTATTCTTAATATTTCTCTTTTTTTATAATCACTCTCATCAATACTATATACTTCTTTTATTATTTTTTCTATTAGCTCTTCAGAATTTAATATTGTTGGAAGATCTTCAAATGGTTGCTTCATTTTCTTTTACTCCAAATGATTACTCCATTCTTTTTTATACATAATACTCTATGATATGGTATTATAGTATCATCCTTACATATTATTGCTCTTGGTGCAATATCTTTAATTTCCTCTCCTTTTATTACTTTTTTATTTTCATAAGCACCTCTATGAAGTATAATAATTTCTACTCCTTCTAATCCTTCAGTCCATTTTATTTTATTTAATATGTTTCTGAGCAACAAGCTTATTTATCACTTTATTAACTTTATGAAAAGGGGGATTTATTTTTGCCTCAAGAAATACCTATTGGAGCAACTACAATAGGAATGGTATTTAAAGATGGTGTAATATTAGCATCAGAAAAAAGAATTTCCTATGGTCTTACTGTAATGAGTAAAGCTGGAAAAAAAGTATTTTTAGTAAATGATAGAATAGGAGTTGCTTTTGCTGGTCTTATTTCAGATGCTCAAGCAATATTAAGAAGATTAGCTTCTGAAATAAGATTATATGAATTAGAAAGTCGTAGAAGAATGAGTGTAAGATCTGCAGCAAAATTCCTTTCTAATTTATTATATGCACAAAGACCATTTCCTGTATTTACTGAAACTATTGTTGGAGGAATAGATGATGAAGGTTGTAAATTATTTGTATTAGATCAATTAGGATCTTTAATAGAAGATAAATATGTTGCAATAGGAACAGGAGGAGTATTAGCAATAAGTGTTATAGAAAGTGAATACAAAGATAATATGAGTTTAGATGATGCAAGAAATTTAACAATAAAAGCAATGAAAGCTGCAATTTCAAGAGATATAACATCAGGAGATGGAACAGATATTGTAATAATATCTAAAAATGGATCAAGAGAAGAATTTATTCCAGTAAGATAAAAATGAATGATGAATTATTAAAAATATTAAAATCACAAGGATATCAAATTGTTGGAAAACATTCTGCTGTAAAAACTTGTCATTGGGTAAGAAAAGCACTTACTGAAGGAGAAATTTGTTATAAAGGAAAATTCTATGGAATAAAAACTCATAGATGTCTTCAAATGAGTCCATCAGTAGTATACTGTACAAATAGATGTATTTACTGCTGGAGAATACTACCAGGTGAAAGAGGAATATCATGGAATGGAAGTTTATTAATTGAAGAAGATGATCCAGAATTTATAGCAAAAGAATCAATAAAAGCTCATAGAAGAGCATTAATAGGATATAAAGGAAATCCAAAAGTTAAAAAAGAAATTTTAGAAGAAGCATTAAATCCAAAACATGTAGCTATTAGTCTAAGTGGTGAACCTACACTTTATTCGAGAATTAGTGAATTAATAGAAGAATATCATAAAATGGGAATGACAACATTTTTAGTAACAAATGGTACAAGACCTGAAGTTTTAGAGAAAATAAAAGAACCTACTCAGCTTTATATTTCATTAAGTGCACCTTCAGAAGAAATTTATAAAAAAGTATGTAGACCAGTTTATGATGATAATTGGAATAAGCTTATTAAATCTATTTCTTTATTAAGAAGTTTTAATTGTAGAACAGTAATAAGAATTACATTAGTAAGAAATTTAAATATGAATGAAATTGATGGTTATGCAAAATTAATAAAAATTGGAATGCCAAAATATATTGAAGTAAAAGCATATATGCATTTAGGATGTTCAACATGGAGATTAAAAGAAGATGCTATGCCAACTCATGAAGAAGTTTTATTATTTTCAAAGAAATTAGCTGAAAAAATAAATTATGAAATTATTGATGAAGTTCAAGCAAGTAGAGTTGTACTATTAAAAAGTTAATTAGGAGATAGTATAAGGTAATTTTATGAAAATAATTTCAGAAGATGTAGTATTAGAAATAGAAGAATTTCTAAAGAAAAAAGATGAAAAAAGAGAAGCATTAATATTAAAATCAAGAGAAATTATAAGAAATTCAAGTAAAGCTATTATTTTTATTCATAGAAGAGATTTTGAAAAAGCATTTGAATTAATTAAAATAATTGAAAAAATATTAAAAGAAGCATTTAGTTTATGTCAAGAATTTCCTGAATTTATGTATACAGGTCCATTACCACAAGCAATACAAGAATATGCTGAAGCTATTTTAACATTTTATTTAATAAAAGAAGGAAAAATATTATCACCAAAAGAATTAGAAATTCCTTTAGATTCATATATAAATGGACTTACAGATTCTGTAGGTGAATTAAGAAGATATATACTTGATTTATTAAGAGAAGATAATATTAAGGAATCTGAAAAAATATTAGAAATAATGGATGAAATATATGTAATGATTAAAAGATTTGAATTTGCAAAAGGTGTTTTACCAAATATTAAGAGAAAAATAGATATTATAAGAAAAATTGTAGAAGATACAAAAGCAGATTTAACATTTATATCTCATACAAAATTAATAATAAATTCATATAAAAAATAATGGTGATTATATGAAGATAAATATAAAAGAAGTATTAAGAAAAGCAGATGAAGATTTTGAAAAAGCATGGAAAGAATTAGTTATTGAAGGAAAAGGAGCATTTAGAATAAGAAGAAGAGGAAAACCTCATATAATAATGGAAACAATTAATAAGCTAAGAGAAATTTATTTAGATTTAGGATTTGATGAAGTAATAAATCCAATGGTAGTTGATGAAGTTGATATTTATAAACAATATGGAAGAGAAGCTCCTGCAATTTTAGATAGATGTTATTATCTTGCAACACTTCCTAGACCTGATATAGGAATAGGAAAAGATGAAATTGAAAAATTAAAAGAAATTGGAGTTCCAGTAGATGAAGAAAGTATTAAGAAATTAAAAAGTATACTACATGATTATAAAAAAGGAAAAATAGATGGTGATGATTTAGTAGAAAAAATTTCAGAAGGATTAAATATAGAAGATACTTTAGCATTAAAAATATTAAATGATGTTTTTCCTCAATTTAGAAAACTTGAACCTATTCCATCAAGACAATTATTAAGATCTCATATGACAAGTGCATGGTTTTTAACATGTGCTGCAGTTCAACATAAACTTGAAAAACCAATAATGTTATTTTCTATTGGATTAAGAGCAAGAAGAGAACAAAAAGAAGATGAAAAACATTTAAGATTTCATCATGTTGCATCATCAATTATTATGGATGAAGAAGTATCAGTAGAAGATGGAAAAATTATTTGTAATGAAATTCTTAAAAGACTTGGATTTAGTGAAATTAAATTTGAAAGAAAAAAAGTAACTGCAAAATATTATGCACCTGGTACTGAATATGAAGTATTTGCAAAAATAGGAAATTCTGATTGGTTTGAAGTTATAGATTTTGGATTATATAGTCCTATTGCATTAGCAAGATATGAAATAGAATATCCTGTATTAAATATTGGAATTGGAGTAGAAAGAATTGCTGCATTATTGTATGGATATAAAGATTTAAGAGAATTAGCATATCCTCAATTTTATGGAGAATGGATATTATCTGATGAAGAACTTGTAAAGCATATAAGATTTATAGAAGAACCAAAAACAGAAGAAGGAATTCTTATTGAAAAAGCAATTATAAGAACAATAGAAAAAAATAAAGATGCTAATAGTCCATGTGAATTTATAGCATATGAAGGAAAAATTTTAGGAAAAAATATAATTGTAAAAGTATTTGAAAAAGATCCTAATGTAAAACTTGTTGGACCTGCTGCTTTTAATGAAGTTTATGTTTATAATGGTAATATAATTGGAGTACCTGAAAAAGGCTTAGAAAATATTGAAATTATTAAAGAAGCAAAAGAAAAAGGAGTAAGAACAGGAATAAGATTTTTAGATGCTATAGCAAAAGCTGCAGCAGCAAGAATTGAAAAATATGGAGAAATAGAAATGAGAGTAAGAATGGTAAAACAATTAAGTGATATAAATTTATCATTAACTGATGTTGCTTTAAGATATATTACAAGTAAAAGAGGAAGAATTGATATAAGAGGACCTGTATTTATAGGAATATATTCAAAATATGTTTGATATAGAAAAAGCAATTAATGCTCAAATATTAATATCAAGAAAAATAATAAAAAAGAAATTAGAAAAAGAACCTAAAACTATTTGTGGTATGGATGTATCATATAAAAATGATTTTGGATATGGAGTTGCAGTAATACTTTCATATCCAGATTTAAAATTAATAGATGTAGTAATAACTAAGAAAAAACCTCCTATTCCTTATATACCAACATTTTTAGGATTTAGAGAAATGCCATTTTTATTTGAATTAATTAAAAAAGCAAAATCAGATTTATATATAATAAATGGACATGGAATTTGTCATCCAAGAAAATGTGGAATTGCTACACATTTTGGAGTTTGTTTTAATGTTCCAACTATAGGTATTGCAAAAAAATTAATAAAAGGATTTAAAGTAATAAATGATAATGTATTATTTAATAATGAAATTATTGCTAAAAAATATAAAAACTTCTATATAAGTATAGGAAACTTAATAACATTAGAAGATGCTTATAATATTATAAAGAATTGTACAAAATATAGTCTTCCTGAACCATTAAGATTAGCTCATAATATATCAAAAAATATAGCAAAAAGGGATAATGAAAATGAATAATGAATTAATAGAAAGTGAATTATGGTTTACATTATATTATTTATTTAAATTAGGAGGATATAAAGGAAGTATTTTAATAGGAACAGAAGATTTAGGAAAAATTTTAGGAGTTTCTCAACAAACTGCATCAAGAAGAATTTTAGAATTATTAAAAAGAGGATATATTGAAAGAGAAATAAGAAAAAATGGTCAATTAATAACAATAACAGAAAAAGGATTTAATATATTAAAAGAAGTATATAGAGGATTAAAAGAAGGATTTGAAGAAAAAGAAAAATTTTATTTTATTAAAGGTTATGTATTTACTGGATTTGGAGAAGGAGCTTATTATGTTACAAGACCTGGATATTATAAGCAATTTGAAGAAAAACTTGGATTTAAACCATTTCCTGGTACATTAAATTTAAAATTAAAATCCTTAGAAGATATTAAAGTAAGAAAAGAACTTGAAATTCTTCCTGGAATATTAATAAAAGGATTTGTAAATGGTGAAAGAAGTTATGGTAATGTTAAGTGTTTTAAAGTAAAAATATATGATGAAATTGATGGTGCTTTACTTTTAATTGATAGAACTCATTATAATAAAGATGTAATAGAAGTAATATCAGAAGAAAATATTAGAAAGAAATACAATCTTAAGGATGGTGATTTGGTTTATTTAAAGGTAATGATTTAATCATTTCCCTAATCATTGATGAGCTTATATTTCCATATTTTTCAAGTCTAACAATTTTAATATTTAAATTCATTTTCAATAAAATTTCTTCTAAATCTTTTTGATCATAACCTAATGCAATTATATCAGGTTTAACTTCATTAATAATAGAAATAATATCAAAATCTTCTCTTCCTAATATTGCTTTATCTACTGGTTTTAATGCTTCAACTAATGCTCTTCTATGTTCTTCATTCATTATTGGAGGATGACCTTTTCTTTTAATAATTGTAGAATCTCTTGCAACAACAACAATTAGTTCTGCATTTTTTCCTCCTAATTTTTTTGCTTCTTCAAGATATCTTAAATGTCCATAATGTAAAAGATCAAAACATCCTGCAGCTAATACTCTCATTTTTCATCATCCCATTTTATCCATCCAAAATTTTTACATGCATCTAATATTCCTTCACAATAAGCAATACATACTATTCCAGTAATATATTCACCTTTATTAAAATAATATTTAGAATCTTCAAAATAACTTTTTGATAAAGAAATATTATATTCTAAAGCAGATTTAATTAATAAATCATTTGGAGGAATAATTTTCATTTTTTCAAATACTTTTTCAGTATTTTTTATATATTTTTCTAATAAATCTTTAGCATTATTCATTTTATATCCTCCTATTTTTTAATAATTCTCTATCAACTTTTGCAAAAATAATTAATGCTTCTTCTTCCATAAAATGTAATTTTCCTGGTACTACTATACAATGAGGTGGAGGTCCAAAATCAATTTTTATTATATCAGAAATTCTTCCTCCTTTTATAAATTGATTTGGACCACCTACTCTTGCAATTCCAATTACTAACATATCTGAAGTTATAATATTTTCTTTTCTTCTATTTTCCATTTCCATAAGCATAGCTAATCCATCATTTACTGACATATACTTATCTTCTCTTAAATCTAAAAAGAATAATGTATGTAATCCTAAGGAAAGATTTTGTTTTAAAGTATCATATGGTACTTCTGAATAATTATCAGGAAATGTTATAGTTGCAGATTTTCCAAATTTATAATTTTGTAATCCAATTTCTCCAGGAATTACAGATATTATTGATGGTGCATGAGCAATATTTACTTTAATTCCTTGTTTTTCAGCTCTTATTCTCAATTCAATATGTGTTGTAGCAATAAATGGATCTCCTGGTGTTAATATTGATACATTATAATCTTTTGCTTTTTTTAAAATTATTTCTCCATCTTCAATAAATTTTCTATCAATAATAATTATTTTCTTACCAATAATTTTTTCTAATGAGTCTATATTGAGATATGGTATTATACTTGTATATTTTTCTAAAAATATAATATCTGAGTTTTTTGCAAGTTCTAATCCATATAAAGTAATTCCTTTTTCATCATATACTCCTAAACCAATAAAATTTAATGTCATTTCAATCAATTAGAAAAATGGAAAAATTATTAAATTTTTGCTTTTTTATTAGTAAAATAGGGCCTGTAGCTCAGCAAGGTAGAGCGGTGGACTTAAGGCCGAAGCTCTTAACCCATTGGTCGAGGGTTCAAATCCCTCCAGGCCCGCCATTTTTATATTATAAAATAGCTTATTATTGCAATTAAAAAACAGTATATAGAAAATAAGTAAAGTCTATTCAATAGCTTTTTTAATATATAAATTCCAATAAATCCAAATATCATTGATATTAATATAATGTTAATATTGAGATTTGTTTCTATTATTATTCCACCAATTATAATAGGAATAAATAAAAGAAATGAAAATTTAAATGCTTCTTCAATTTTAATATTTTTTAATAAAGCAATAGAAATTGTTACTCCAAGTCTTGAAATTCCAGGAATAATAGAAATTCCTTGAAATAATCCTATTAATAATGATGATTTTAAATCAATATTTTTACTTCCTTTTTTATTATATGTAAGTAATAAAAGAATTCCTGTTAAAATGAAAGCAAAAGGAATAAATTTTATAAAATTAAAATTTCTTAATAATAAATAAATTATAATTGTTGGAATATTTCCAATTATAATATAAATAAATAATTTAAAGTTTTCATCTTTTGTATTAAAGCTAAAAAAAGCTTTTATTATTTTAAAAATATCATTTCTAAAGTAAATAATAATTGGAATTAATGTACCAATATGAGCTGAAATAATATTAACAGAGGAATTAATTAATTTACTTATTATTATCATATGAGCTGAACTTGAAATTGGTAAAAATTCAGTTATTCCTTGTACTATTCCAATTATTAATTCTAATAAATTCATAATGATAAATTAATTATTAAAAATATAAATTTTATGAAAAATCAATAAGATTAATTATTGGCTTAATTACTTGTGGATTATCAATACAAGATAATAATTGATCTTTATTTAAAAATGGTCTTTTTTTAATTATAGAAGCAGCTCTTTTTTCTCCTATACCAGGAATTGTTTTAAGTTCTTTTATTGTTAGTGAATTAATTTTAATTGGTATGGGTAATGCACTAACAGATCTAGGACCATGATCTAATACTACTACATCAAAAAATAATCCTATAGGTAATTTTCTTGGTATTCCTACTAATATAGGATAAGAACCAATTTGTCTTGCCCATGTGATATTTCCTTCTACAACTTCACTTCTTACTTTTTTCATAATAGTATATGTAGGTACAATTTTTTTAATCATTGGAAGATCAATTTCATTTCTCATTTTCTTTTTATGTTCTATAAATAATTTTTTATGTTTTTTAATAAGATAATCTCCAAATGATGAAACTCTTGTAAATGGTAAAATCATTAATTGTCTTAAATTTATTCTTCTTACTAATAATCCTCTTTCTAATACTTCTTTCATAAATTCAAAATTTTCTTCAAATGTTTTTTTACTTTCTCCAGGAAGTCCATAAACAAAATTTACTCCAGGAAGTAAATGAGGAAGTCCATTTTCACCTCTTTCTCTTCCTATTTTATTTATTAATTCTATAGAGAACATTGCTCCTTCTCTATCAACTTTTAAATTATTTTTCTTAATTACTTCTTCATCAACAGATTCAATTCCTAATGCTGCAACATCTCCAGGTGTATGATATTCTACTATTATTTTTAATACTTCTTCAGATTCCTTTGGATATTGATATATTGTAGAAGGATTTACATTATCAATATGTAATACTTCAATATTAGGAGCATTTCTTCTTATTGATGAAAATAATTTTTTTATATTTTCTGGAGATGGTCTATAATTTTCATCAGATTGATAAACTAAAATATCAGGTTGTCTTCCTATTCTAAAATTTCTTGCTCCATAAGAATATAAAGAAGAAATTTCATCAACAACTCCTTTTATACTTCTAAATTTTGGTAATCCATAAATTGGTTCAATACAAAAAGAACATCCTCCAGTAATAGCTCTTGGACATCCTCTAAATGTTTCAATTTCACATATTAATCCATTAGGATAATATGGATGTTGTTGAATTATTTTTGCTCCTCTTATAGAAAATTCATTTATTGAATCCATATTTTCTCTCATAAGATTTTCATTAATATTTTTATTTTTTAAAAAATCATAAATTACAACTTCAGCATCTCCTTTTATTACTAAATCATATAAATCATAAATTTTCTTTGGAAGAAAAGCAATACTTCCTCCTCCTTTTGAAAATCCAAATTTTGCTGCAGGTCCACATAAAAAAATATATTTTGATTTTAAGAAATTAGGAAGATTTAATGCATCTTTTAAATTTGCAGGATTTCCTCCTAAATATTTTCCAGGTACAACAACTCCTGCTATTAATATAGATATATCACATTTAGATGATATTTTTTCTATTTTATTTAAATTCTTTCTAACTTCATCTATTGTCATATATATTATTTCAGCATATGGATCATAAGTCCATATTGCTCCTGCAATATATCTTGGATATATATCAATATAAGGAGGTACACCTAATCCTGCTGGTTCATCATTATATCCATCTATTATTAATACTCTCATTTGAAATGCTCCCATCCTTTATAAGGAATTTCTATTTCTTTTGAATTTTTTACTAAAAATACTCCTCTTCCAGGAAATACTTCTCCTATTTTTATTATTTCAAATTTTTTATTTTTTGCAATTTCTAAAACTTCATTCCATTTATCTTTTTTTACTGTAAAAACAATTTCATATTCTTCTCCTCCATATAATGCTAATTCCTCAGGATTTAATGAATGTAATTTTGCAAATTCTATTGCTTCTTTAGCTATGGGAATATTATATATTTTAAAACATAAATTACTTGATTTTGATAATTCATTTAATGTATATGCAAGTCCATCACTTGAATCCATACTTGATGTTACATAATCACATATAGATAAAAAATTAATTTTTGCATTAGGCTCATAAATACTTTTGCATATTTTTCTTCTTAAATTTCTTGGTGCATAAAAACCTTCTAATAATATTTTATATGCTGCACTTGTATTTCCAAATCTTCCTGTTGTTGCAATTATATCTCCAATATTTGCTCCAGATCTTTTTATTATTCTTTTTGAAATTCCAATTAAAAATCCACTTATTATTAAATCATCTGCTTCTCCTAAATCTCCTCCTAAAATTTTTATTCCATAATCTTTTGCTTTTTTACTCATTCCAATTATTATTGATTTTAATTTTTTTATTGAAAAATTTCTTGGAATTCCTAATGAATATAAAAATACTAATGGTTTTGCACCTTTAGAAATCATATCACTTGTATTCATTACAATTACTTTTGAGCCAATTTTTTCCATTCTCATTCCTTTTGGAATATCTGTTTTTCTTACAAGCATATCAGTTTTTAATAATATATAATAATCATTAAGTTTTATAGCAGAAGCATCATCAGGATGTGGTAGTACTTGATCTAATAAATGATTATCTTTTTCTAAAATAGACCAAATTATATCTATTATTTTTCTTTCTCCAATTTCAAATGCTTTCATTCTTTCACTTTTAATTATTTTAAACAAAAAACTAATAAAATTTTAATTAATAATTATTTTAGCCCCAGTAGCTCAGTTGGTAGAGCGACGGTCTCGTAAGCCGTTGGTCAGGGGTTCAAATCCCCTCTGGGGCTTTTAATAATAAAATTCATAAAATTCTTTATTAAATAATTAATTTATGATTAAAAAAATTAATGCTGCAAAAGCTGCATTAAATGAAGTAAAAGATGATTATATAATAGGATTAGGAACTGGTTCTACAGTTGCTATATTTATTGAATTATTAGGAGAAAAAATAAAAAAGGAAGAAATAAAAATAAAAGCAATTCCAACTTCTTATCAATCTTCATATTTAGCAATAAAAAATGGAATTCCATTAACTAGTTTAGAAGAATATCCTGAAATTGATTTAGCAATAGATGGAGCTGATGAAATTGATAAAAATTTAAATTTAATAAAAGGAGGAGGAGCTGCTCTTACAAGAGAAAAAATTATTGATTCTTCTGCAAAAAAATTTATTGTAATAGCAGATGATACAAAAGTTGTAAATAAACTTGGAGAAAAATTTCCATTACCAATTGAAGTTATACCAATAGCATGGAGAAAAATTGAAAAAATATTAAAGTCCATGGGAGCAAATGTAAAATTAAGAGATGGAGGAGATAGAAAAGATGGACCTATAATTACAGATAATGGAAATTTTATATTAGATGCTAAATTTAACTTTATAGAAAATCCAAAGGATTTAGAAATAAAAATAAAAATGATTCCAGGTGTTGTAGAAGTTGGACTATTTGTAGATATGGCTCATATTGCTTATATTGGAAATGAAAAAGGATATTATATCATTAAAAAATCTTAGAAAAAAGAAAAAAAGAAAATTAATTTATTTTGCTATTTTTCTGTATACTAGTATTACTGCAATTATAGCAATTATTATACCAATAAATGCTACTGCATAGAATGCAGGTAACATTGCAATTGTTGCTTGTAATGCATCAACACTTGATTTTAATGTATTAATTGTTTTTGTTAAATCACTAACTGTTGTTGAAATTGTTGTTAATTGTTGTAATTGTGTTGTTAATGTTGCAATTTTAG
>JAJHRG010000005.1 GCA_020832905.1 Thermoproteota archaeon
ATTCAAAATAGTGCCGGGGGCGGGCTTCGAACCCGCGATCTCCGGATTTCTCGTCCCTTTTATATGATTATGAGTCCGGCGCTTTAGCCAGGCTAAGCTACCCCGGCTCTATAAAAACTATTTTTTAGCTAATATTTAAACAATTTGAGAAAAATTTTAAATGATTGTAATATTAAAAAAATATTAAGCCCCAGTAGCTCAGCTGGTAGAGCGACGGCCTTGTAAGCCGTTGGTCAGGGGTTCAAATCCCCTCTGGGGCTTAAATTTTTATAACAAAATTTATTTATTATAAAAAGAAATTATTAATTAATGGATATAGAAAGACTTTCTACTGGAATTCCATCATTAGATAAAATGTTAGCAGGAGGAATACCAAGAGGATTTTGTATTGCTATTACTGGAGAGCCAGGAACAGGAAAAACAATTCTTTGTATTCATTTTATAGCTCAAGGAATAAAAGAAGGAGATAAATGTATATATGTTACAACTGAAGAAAGTAGAGAATCCATAATAAATCAAGCAAAACAATTTAAATTTGATTTTGATAAATCAATAAAAGAAGATAAATTAATAATAATTGATGCATTAATGGGATTAGAAGATAAATGGTCATTAAAATCATTAACTGTAGAAGATCTTGTTGAAAAAATTATAGAAGCAAAAAAGACTTTAGGTTATGGAAGAGCAAGAGTTGTTATTGATTCACTATCAGCATTTTGGCTTGATAAACCATCAATGGCAAGAAGATATTCATATTATGTAAAAAAAGTTTTAGCAAAATGGGATTTTACAATTTTTGTAACTTCTCAATATGCTATTACTACATCTGAATCTTTTGGATGGGGAGTTGAACATATAGCAGATGGAATAATAAGATTTAGAAGAATTGTTAAAGGTGGAGTATTAAAAAGATATATACTAATAGAAAAAATGAGACAAACTCCTCATAGTTTAAAAATGCATGAAATAAATATAGAAGATGGAAAAGGATTAGTTATTTTAGGACCTGTAGGAGAAGAAGAAAAAGAAGAATTTTTATTATCAAAAGGAATTAAAAAGATTAAAAATGAATATTAAAGAATCAAAATTTTATGAAAAAATAAATAATAAAGTAAAATGTTCTTTATGTGAACATAGATGTATAATAGAAGAAAATAGTTATGGATTATGTAAAACAAGAAAAAATATCAATGGTAAATTATATACAATAGTTTATGGTGTTTTAAGTGCAATAGAAAGTAGACCTATTGAAATTAAGCCATTTTTTCATTATTGGCCTGGTTCAACAGCATTAACATTTTCAACATGGTCTTGTAATTTTCAATGTCCATGGTGTCAAAATTGGACTTTATCTAGATTTTTAGAAATTAATACATATTATGAACCTGAAGAAATTATTAAAATAGCAATAGAAAATAAAGATGAAGGATTATGTTCAAGTTTTCAAGAACCTACACTTCTTACTGATTGGAATATAGAATTATTTAAAATTGGAAGAAAATATGGATTATATTCATGTTATGTATCAAATGGTTATATGACATTAGAAGTATTAAAAGAATTATATAATGCAGGTATGGATGGATTAAAAATAGATATAAAAGGAGATAAAGAAGTTTATGAAAAATATTGTGGAAATATTGATTATGAAAAAATATGGAGAAATGTAAGAGAAGCAAAAAAGATAGGATATCATATTGAACTTGTTAATTTAATAATAACAAATGTAAATGATGATGAAGAATGTATAAGAGAAATAATTGAAAGAACTATTAAAGAAGTTGGTATTGATACACCAATTCATTTTACTAGATATTTTCCAGCATATAAATTTGAAAATCCTCCAACAAAAATAGAAAAACTTGAATTTGCATATAAATTAGCAAAGAAAATGGGAATTTTATATCCATATATAGGAAATGTTCCAGGTCATGATTATGAAAATACATATTGTCCAAATTGTAATGAATTATTAATAAAAAGATATGGATATAGAATTATTAAATATAAATTAGAAAATAATAAATGTCCAAAATGTAGTTTTAAAATAAAAATAATAGGAAAATACATTAGAAAATAATTTTTAAATAATTAATTTAAAATCTATTATCGAAAGATATTAATATGTAATACTATTATAAGATAATAATAAGGTGATGAAAATGATGATACAAAGATTTAGAATGAGTCCATCATTTAGAAGTGCTATTTTTAGAGCAAAAAGATGGTTTTATGCTACATTTTGTAAAAATACACCAAAGGAAATAATTGAAGAAAATAAGAAAATGTGGGTACAACTTGCATCAAAACTTATAGAAGAATCAAATAAACTTGGAATAAGTGATAAACCAACTAGATTAGAAATAGAATATGAAGTAGTTGATGGAAAATTTAAACCAGTAAGAGCAACAATAGAAGCATTTGAATTTAAAAGTTTAGGAAAACATACTATTTCAATTTAATGTGATAATTAATGGATTTTTTTATTCATCCTTATATTCCTAATGCTTTAATTTTAAAAGAAATGCTTAAAGAAGTTGGTATTGAAAATATTAATGATTTATTTAATGATGTACCAAAAGTAAATTTTGATTTAAATATTCCAATTTTAGATGAATATTCTATTTATAAAGAAGTAAAATCAATTTTATCAAAAAATAAAGTATATAAAAAATGCTTTATGGGAGGAGGACCTTGGTTTCATTTTGTACCAAGTATAATAAAATATTTAATTACAAGAGGAGAATTTTTAACATCTTATACTCCATATCAACCTGAAGTAAGTCAAGGTGTACTTCAAGCATTATTTGAATTTCAAAGTATGATTTGTGAATTATATAATATGGAAGTAGCAAATGCATCATTATATGATTTTCCAACAGCTATAGGAGAAGCTATTTTATTATCATCTAGAGTAACTGGAAGAAGAAAAGTAATAATTCCATCATCTATACCTGAAGATAGAAAATCAGTTATAAGAAATTATGCAATTAATCTTGAAATAATAGAAGTACCATTTTTAGATAATGGATGTCCTGATTTAGAGTATATTAAAAAAATTATTAATAAAGATATTGCAGGAGTATATACTGAAATACCTAATTTCTTTGGTGTAATTGATTTTAAAATAAAAGAATTAATTGAAATTGCACATGAAGTAGAAGCACTTGCAATTATAGGTGCAGATCCTTTACTTATGGGAATTATAAAACCTCCAGGAGATTATGGGGCAGATATAGTTGTAGGTGATGGACAACCATTAGGTATTCCTCCAGCTATGGGAGGAAATAGCTTAGGAATAATAGCATGTAAAAATGATATGAGAATAATAAGACAAATGCCAGGAAGAATTGTTGGAATGACAAAAACAATAAGAGGAGAAAGAGCATTTACATTAGTACTTTCAACAAGAGAACAACATATAAGAAGAGAGAAAGCAACATCAAATATATGTACAAATGAAACTTTACTTGCAATTGCAGCTACAATATATATGGCATTATTAGGAAAAGAAGGAATAAAAAGAATTGCAAAAAGAATTTTTCATAATACACAATATGTAATAAAAAGAATAAAAGAAATTGGACTAGATACTGCATTTAAAGGATTACATTTTAGAGATTTTACAATAAAAGGAATTAATATTAAAAAACTAAATAAATTTCTTAAAGAAAAAGAAATTCTTGGAGGAAGAGAAATTTCTGAAAATATAGGATTATTTGCAGTAACTGAAATTCATAAAAAAGAAGATATTGATGAATTTATTGATTTATTAAAAGAATTTATTAGGAGGAATTAAATTGATATCATTAGAACCTCTTATTTTTGAATTAAGTAAAAAAGGAAGAATAGGATTATATATTGAAGATTGTGAAATAGAAGAAATACCAAAGGAATTTTTAAGAGAAGAATTAAATCTTCCTGAAGTTTCTCAAATAGAAGTAGTAAGACATTTTACAAGATTATCACAAATGAATTGGGGAGTAGATACTGGACCATATCCACTAGGTTCATGTACAATGAAATATAATCCTAGAATAAATGAAGAATTATCATGGATGGATGAAATTCAATGGATTCATCCTCTTCAAGATATTGATGATATTCAAGGAATACTTGAAATAATGTATAAACTTGAAAAAATGCTTTCATCTATTACAGGAATGAAAAGATTTTCTTTACAACCTGCTGCAGGAGCTCATGGAGAATTTACTGGTTGTCTTATAATAAGAAAATATCATAAAGATAGAGGAGAAGATAGAGATGAAATGATTATACCTGATTCTGCTCATGGAACAAATCCAGCAAGTGCAGCTATGGCAGGATTTAAAGTAATAGAAATACCAACAAATGAAGAAGGTTTAGTAGATATTGAAGCTTTAAAATCTACTGTAGGAAAAAGAACTGCAGGAATGATGCTTACAAATCCAAATACATTAGGATTATTTGAAAGAAATATAAAAGAAATTACAGAAATAGTTCATGATGCAGGTGGATTAATGTATTATGATGGAGCAAATTTACAAGGAATATTAGGAATTGCAAGACCAGGAGATATGGGATTTGATATTGTTCATTTAAATTTACATAAAACTTTTTCTACTCCTCATGGTGGAGGAGGACCTGGTTCAGGACCAATAGGTGTAAATGAATTATTAGAAGATTATTTACCTGTTCCAGTTGTAGATTTTGATGGAAATAAATATTATTTAAATTGGAATTTACCAAAAACAATAGGAAAAGTAAGAAATTGGTATGGAAGTATTCCTGTATTAGTAAAAGCATATTCATATTTATTATCTATGGGAAGTAATGGATTAAAATTATCATGTTATGCTTCAGTAGTAAATACAAATTACTTTATGAAAAAAGTATCTCAAATAAGAGGATTTACAATTCCTTTTGGAAATGCTTATAGAAAACATGAAGTTGTAATAAGTGCTGAAAAACTTGCAAAAGAAACAGGAGTAACTGCATTAGATATTGCAAAAGCACTTATAGATAAAGGACTTCATCCTCCAACAATTTACTTTCCTCCAATAGTAAAAGAAGCATTAATGTTTGAATTTACTGATACTGAAACAAAAGAAAATATTGATAAATATATAGAAGCATTAAAAGAAATTTCAGATATTGCATATTCTAATCCTGAAATATTAAAAAAATGTCCAAATAAAACATTAATTGGTAGAGTAGATGAAGTATATGCAAATCATCCAAAAACTATGTGTTTAAGTTATAAAATGTATTTAAGAAAAATTAAAGAAAATATTTAATTTTTTAAATTCTTAGCTTAATTTAGGGATAAAAATGGTAAGTGAAATTGAAAATAAAGTAATGGAAGCATTAAAAGAAGTTTATGATCCTGAAACAGGAATGAATATGATTGATATGCAATTAATAAATAAAATTGAAGAAAAAAATGGTGAAGTATATATTGAATTTACTCCATCAAGTCCATTATGTCCAATTGCATTTTATTTAGCAGAAGAAATTAAGAAAAAAGCATCAAAAGTAGAAGGTGTTAAGAAAGTAAAAGTTATATGTAAAGGACATATTATGGAAAATGAAATAAATAAATTTGTAAATGAGGGATGAAAAATAAAAGTTAGATTATTTGCAATATTAAGAGAAATTGCAGGAAGTGATTATATAATAATTGATGATAAGAATAATGAAGTTGAAATTATAAATGAAATTATAAAAAAAGTACCAAAGCTTAAAGATTATTTAATAAAAAATGGAAAAATAAATGAAAAATATAAAATTATAATAAATAAAAATGAAGCTTATTTATTACCACCATTTACTGGTGGTTAATTATCTTTTTGTTATTTTTCCTATTAAATAAAATGGTGTTGCATCATCTATTAATACTTCAATTTTCTTTCCTAATGGAATATCACAATTTGGTATAATAATATTTTTATATTCTTTTGTTCTTGCTAATATTTCACCATTTTTTTCTTTTTCAATAGTTAATGCTTCTACTATTTTACCAATCCATTTAATATTTTTCTCTAATTGAATTTCTTTTGTTATTCTTGATAATTCTCTACTTCTTTTTTTCTTTATATAATCAGAAATTTGAGGCATTGCAGCAGCAGGAGTATGAGGTCTAGGAGTAAATCTTGCAATATGTGTTTTATCTGGTTTTATTTCCATTATTAATTTACATGTTTCATTAAATTCATATTCATCTTCTCCAGGAAAACCAACTATTATATCAGTATAAAAAGTAATATTTGGAAATCTTTCTCTAAATGCATTTAATACTTTCTTAAATGTTTCAACATCATATCCTCTATTCATTTTTTCTAATATTTTATTACTTCCACTTTGAATTGGCATATGAATAAATTTGTATATTTTTTCAGAAGAAAATGAATCTAATAATTGATTTAAAAATGGAAGAACTGAAGATGGTTTAAACATTCCAATTCTCATTATATAATCTCCAGGTATTTCAATTAGCTTATTTAATAAAATTGCTAAGTTTAATCCAATATCATAACCATAAACTCCAGTATCTTGAGCTGAAATTCTTATTTCTTTTGCTCCATGATTTAATGCTTCTAATAAATTATTTTTAATAATATCACATGAAATACTTTTTAAAGTTCCTTTTGCAACTCTTACTATACAATAAGAACAATTTCCAAGACATCCTCTTGCTATTAATATAGTTGCTTTAATTCCATCTATATGTGGATAAACTTCATTAGGTTTTTCTTTATCTAAGCATATTTTTATATTATTTTTTATTACTTCATCTATTTTTGATATTGATGTTATTACTGAACAAAATGGAAAGTTTTTTACTATAAGTGCTGGTTGTGCAGATGCCATACAACCAGTTACTATAATTTTCTTTTTTGTTTTACTAATTGTTGATAAATATTTCATTATTTTATAATCAGTTTCACCTCTAACAGTACATGTATTTACAACTATAACATCTGCATCATTAATTGAATTTACAATAGAGAATCCACTACTTATTAATTTTCTCTTAATTAATTCTTCTTCAACTTTATTTGCTGAACATCCAAATGTTTTAATATATATACGCATTTTATTCAAATTTTTTAAAATATTTCTCAAATAAAAATTTAATACTCAATAGTGAAAAACCTCCATATGCTATAGTTCTTCCATCTTTTATAGCATTTAATATTTCATTAATATTTCTATCTTCAACTTCTATAATAGTATAAGATGTACCAATCATATATGCTATATGTGCATCACTTCCTCCTACCATTCCTAAATTATATTTTTTTGCTAATTTTTCTGCAAGTTTATTATATATTGGAAGTGTAGAAGAATTTTTTACTTCAATTAATGGTTTTTTATTTAAAATTTTCTTAATAATTTTCTTTCCAATACCATGACTAAAAGGATCAAGAGGATGTGGAATTATAATTATTTCATTTTTTAATAATTCTTCAATATCATTTTTTAAATTACTTGGTTTTAATATTATTAAATGACCATATTTTGTTGTTACTTCAATACCAGGAATAATTATTATATTATTTTCTTTAGAAATTTTTTCTATAACTTTTTCATTTATTAATACATCATGATCTGTAATTGCAATTCCATCAAGTCCTTTTGCTTTTGCATATTTAACTACTTCATTTATTGAAGAAAAACCATCTTTTGAAAAATTTGTATGTACATGAAGATCAATTTTTATTTTATCTAACATCTGATCCCTGAGGTATATCTTTATCAGGAATTAATAATGAAATTTTATTTTCATTTTCTGCTGCTAATAACATTACTTCAGATTTTATATTGAAAATAGTAATAGGCTTAATATTTACTAATACAGCAATTTTCTTTCCTATAAGATCTTCAGGTTTATAGTATTTTCCAATTTTAGCAACACATGATTTTATACCATAATTTCCTAAATCTATTTTTAATGAAATTAATTCTTTAGATTCTTCAATTTTTCTTGCTTCTACTATTTTTCCTATAGAAATTTTTACTTTTTTAAATTCATTAATATCTATTAATTGTTCAATTTTTTTACTTGGTATTAATGCTTCTCTTATTTTATTTATTTCATCTTGTTTAATTTTCTTAAATAATGGATATGATTTAGATATCTTATGACCTGATGGAATTGGCTTAGATGCAATATCCCATGGTTCATTATGAATATTTGAATTTAAATTTAATAATTTCCATATTTTTTCAGAAGTAAATGGAAGAAAAGGAGAAAGAAGACTTGCTAGTGCTTTAACTAATTGTATACATACATAAAGACATGTTGCTGCTCTTTCTGGATTTTCTTTTATTTTTGCCCATGGAGCTAAATTATTTAAATATCTATTTCCTTCATGTGCTAATGACATTATTTCTATTAATGCATCTCTAAATTTAAATTCCATTATATATTTTGAAGAAATTTCTTGTACTTCTTTTATTTTTTCTAATAATTTTTTATCTTCTTCTAGTAAATTAGCCTCAGGAACTATTGAATTGAAAAATCTTTCTATAAAAGTTAATGTTCTATGAATAAAATTCCCTAAAATATCTGCTAATTCATCATTATATCTTCTTATAAAATCTTCTATAGAAAAATCTGCATCTTTATCAAGAGGAGCAACAGATATAAGATAATATCTCATAGGATCTGGTTCAAATAATTTTAAATATTCATCAATTCCAATATACCATCCTCTACTCTTAGACATTTTTTTACTTTCTAATGTTAAATATTCTCCAGCAATAATAGAATCTGGTGGATGAAATTCCTCCATTCCCATAAGCATAGCAGGCCAAAATATTGTATGATGATAAATAATATCCTTACCAATAAAATGAATAATTTTTCCATTCCAATATTTCTTCCATTCTTCTGGTTTTCCTTTATTAATAAAAAGTATTTTAGTTGAAGAAATATAACCTATAGGAGCATCAAACCAAACATATATAACTTTTCCTTTAGCTTCTTCAATTGGAACAGGAACACCCCAATTTAAATCTCTTGTTATACACCAATCTCTTAATCCTTCTTTTATCCAATTTAATGCATAATTTTTTACATTTTGAGGAATAGAATTATTTTCTTCTAACCATTTTTTAATTTTATCTTGAAATAATGTTAATTTAAAAAACCAATGTTTTGTAGTAACAATTTCTGGTTTTGTTCCACAAATTGCACATCTTGGTTCTTTTAAATCAATTGGTCTTAAATATCTTCCACAATAATCACATGAATCTCCTCTTGCATTTTCAAATCCACAAAATGGACATATTCCTTCTACATATCTATCTGGTAAAAATTTTTCACATTTAGGACATTTAAATTGTTCAATTTCTTGTTCATAAATATAATTTTTTTCTAATAATTTTTTAAAAAAGTATTGTGTTGTTTCATAGTGAATTTTCTCTGTTGTTCTTGAAAATATATCAAAACTACATCCCATTCTTATTAATTCTTCTTTTATTAATGGATGATATCTATCTGTAAGTTCTTTTGGTGATATACCTTCTTTTTCAGCTCTTAAAGCAATAGGAGTTCCATGTTCATCTGTTGCACATACAAATACTACATCTTCTCCTATTCTTCTTAAAAATCTTACATATACATCAGCAGGAAGATATGTAGATCTTAAATGTCCTAAGTGTAATCTATCATTACTATATGGTAAAGCTGCTGTAACTACTATTGGTGACATAATTCTAAATTACATATTCTAATTATTAAATTTTTAATAACAATTTATTAGGATGTTTTTTATTTTAATAACTTGATGAAATTAGATTATGAAGCTCTATTAGAAAGAGCATTATCAAAAATACCAGAAAAAGCAAAAAAATATTCAAAATATGAAATACCTGAAGTAGATAGTATTATAATTGGATCAAAAACAGTAATACATAATTTTAAAGAAATAGCAGATAAACTAAATCGTAAATCAGATTTTCTACTTAAGTACTTAGTAAGAGAACTTGCAACATCAGGTACAATTGAAGAAACTAGAGTAGTATTACAAGGTAAATTTACAAAAGAACAAATAGATAAATTAATAAAAGAATTTGTAAAGAATTATGTTGTATGTCCATCATGTGGAAAATTTGATACAAAAATAGTAAAAGAAGGAAGATTAAGCTTCTTAGTTTGTGATGTATGTGGTGCTAAGAATCCAGTAAAATCATTATCATAAGGTGATAATAATGGAAGAAGTATATGTAAGAGTAAGAAAAACAGAAAATGATATTTTAATTACTGTATGTGATTGTGATTTATTAGGAAAGAAAATAGTAAATGGAAAATTAGTATTAAATATATCAAAAGAATTTTATGAAGGAGAAAAAATGAGTAAAGAAGCAACATTAGATATATTAAAAAAAGCAACAATAGCATTATTTGTAGGAAAAACTGCTGTAAAGTATGGAATTGAAGCTGGATTAGTACATAAGGATGCAATAATTGAAATAGGTGGAGTTCCTTACGCTCAATTTGTGATGATAATATGATGAGTTTTTGTATAAAATGTGGTGCAAAAAATAAAAAATTAATTAATAATCTATGTGAAGAGTGTTTTTGGAGTGAAAAGTCTATAGATATACCTAGTGAAATAAATTTAGTTTTATGTTCATCATGTACATCTTATCTTCATGGAAAAAAATGGATTAAGAAAAAAGATTTTAATTCTGCATTAAATGAAAGTATATTAACAGAATTAAAAAAGAAACTTAGTAAAAATATTTTATTAAAAAATATTGAAATTATAAAAGATGAAAAAATTCCAAATAAGATTATTATAATTGTAGAAATTTGTTTAGAAAATTTAAGTAAAAAATTTGAAATCTTAGGAAATATTTCATATAAAAAATGTGATTATTGTCAAGCAGTAGATAGTGGTAAATATAAAACAATTGTACAAATAAGAAATATAAGTAATGAGTATATTGATAAAATAAAATCTATAATAAAAGAATTTCAAATACTTAATGGTAGAAAAGAAATAACTGAAGTTAAAGAAGTTAAAGAAGGAATTAATATTAAGTTTATGAGTGTAAGTAAAGCAAGACTTTTTGCAAGAAAAATATCAAGTATTACAGGTGCAAAAATAGTAGAAACTGCAAAAACTATAGGATTTACAAAAGGAGAACCAAACTATGTAGTTACTATTTCAGTAAGATTGCCTTTAAAAAATATAGGTGAAATTATTTCATTAGAGAATAATATTTATAGAATATTAGGAGTAGTAAAAGGAAAAATATTAGTTCAAAATTTAGAAACTAATAAAAGAATATTATTAGATTATGATAAAATAGAAAAAGCTGAAAAAATTGAATTTAAAAAAGTTCGTATAGAATCTAAAAAAGGAAGATTTGTTACTTTACTAGATGTAGATAATAAGTGTTTTATTGATATACCTTTAGAAGAAATTCAAAAAGATTTAAAAGAAGGAGATTATGGATTATTAATAAACTTTAAAGGAAAGGAAATAGTAGTAAAAATATGAAAATATTTAAAAATCCTATAGAAATATTAATTTTCATGATTATATATGAAAGCAATTTACAATGGTTTATGTTTAAATTGTAATGGAGAAATTTCAGATGAAAGATTATTTCAAAGTGGAATATGTGAAAATTGTATTAATGTTAATGTAAAAGAGAGAAAAGAAATTTTAGAAATTTTAAGAAAAAATGGAAAACTTCTTTCTATAGAAAAAATATTTAATTTTTATGAAAATTTTGAAAATTTTTCTCTTTTCTTTAAAAAAGCACTAAAACAAAGAATGCTTTCATTACAAGAAATGTGGGCTAAAAGAGTTTTACTAAATAAATCTTTTTCTATTGTTGCTCCTACAGGTGTAGGAAAAACAGTATTTGGAATAATTTCTGCACTTTATTTTGCAAGTATGGGAAAAAAATCATATATAATTGTACCAACAACACTTCTTGTTCAACAAATTATTGAAAAAATACAAATTTTCTCTAATAATCTTGAAAGAAATTTTAATGTAGTATATTATCATGGATTATTAGGAGATAAAGAGAAAAAAGAAGCAATTAAAAAAATTTTAGAAGGAAATTTTGATATACTAGTAACAACAGATAGATTTATTATAACAAAATCTAAAGAATTAAAAGGAGTAAAATTTGATTTTGTATTTGTTGATGATGTTGATTCATTTTTAAAATCTCCAAAAAATATTGATAAAATATTACTATTATTAGGATTTGATTTAGAAATTATAGATTTATCAATGAAATTATTAGAAATAAAAGATAATAATGAAAAAGAAAAAATAAGAGAAAAAATAAGAGAATTCAAAAGAAATAATAAAATAGGAATATTAGTAGTTTCAGGAGCAACAATTAAAGCTAAAAGAACAAAAAGAATAAGACTTTTTGAAGAATTATTAGATTTTCAAATTGGTTTTAAACCTGAATTTGTAAGAAATATTAAAGATGTTTATATAGAAAAAAGTAAAAGTATAGAAGAACATGTTTTAGAATTAATAAAAGAATTTGGTGGTGGAGCTTTAGTTTTTGTTCCACAATCACTAGGTAAAGAATTTGCTGATTACATAAATGATTACTTAATAAAAAATGGAATTAAATCATATGTTTATAAAAAACCTGAAGAAAATATACTAAGTGATTTTCAAAATGGAAAATATGATGTATTAATAGGAGTAGCAAGTTTTAGAAATCCATTAGCAAGAGGTATTGATTTACCTGAAAGAGTTCGTTATGTTATATTTGCAGGAGTACCAAGAATGGAATTTAAATTAAGTTGGGAAGAATATAATCCTATAAAATTACTAACTATTCTAAAAAATATAAGACCATTTATAAAAGATGAATTAAATGCTACTAGAATTATTAATAATTTAAATAAAATAATTCCAATGAAATCTGAATTAATAGAAAAAATAAAAGAAGCAATTGAAACAAATAAAAAACTTGAAGGTTTTGAAGAATATGCAAAAAATGTAATAATAGAAGCAAGAGAATTTCTTAGTAAAAATATAACTCCAGAATTAATAGAATTAATTTCAAAAAGTAAAGAAATATCTATTGAAAAAAGAGGTAATTATTTCTACTTAATAGTTTCTGATGCTACTGGTTATATTCAAGCATCTGGAAGATGTTCTAGAATGTTTGCAGGTGGTGTATCAAGAGGAATAAGTTTTGTTATTAAAGATGATGAAAAAGCATTTTATTCTCTAGGTCAAAAACTAAGTATTATTTTAGGAGAATTTTCATGGATTAAATTTGATTTAGAAAAAGTTAGAAAATGGTTTAAAAAAGTTGATGAAGATAGAGAAATTATTAAAAATATAAGAGAAGGTAAATTAATTGCTAAATTTAGAGATTATATTAAACCTGCTTTATTAATAGTAGAATCTCCAACAAAAGCAAAAACAATTTCAAAATTCTTTGGAAAACCATTTAGAAGAAAAATTGGAGATGTTACAGTTTTTGAAATTAGTACAGGTAAGTTTGTTTTAAATATAGTTGCAAGTATGGGTCATGTATTTGATTTAATACCAGATAAAGGATTTCATGGAGTTAAAATTGATAATAATGAATTCATACCAATATATGATTTAATTAAAAAATGTAAAAATTGTGGAAATCAATTTACTGGAGAAATATGTCCAAAATGTAAAAGTAAAGATTATTATTCAAAAGAAGGATTTATTAAAGCTATAAGAGAATTAGCTTCAGAAGTAAAATATGTATTTTTAGCAACAGATCCTGATGCTGAAGGAGAAAAAATAAGTTATGATCTTCTTTGTGCTATATATCCAATTAATAATAAAATTGAAAGATTAGAATTTCATGAAATAACAAAATCTGCTTTTATTAAAGCTCTTAATAATAGAAGAAAAATTGACTTAAAACTTGTTGAAGCTCAATTAGTAAGAAGAATAGAAGATAGATGGATAGGATTTGAATTATCTCAAGTATTATGGGATGTATTTAAAAATAGAAGATTATCTGCAGGAAGAGTACAAACACCAGTTCTTGGATGGATAATTGAAAGAGTAAAAGAAGCAAGAAAGCGTAAAAAAGTACTTTCTTTAGTACTTTCTAATGATTTAAAAATTTCAATAGAAGATCCAAAAGAAGTAAAAGTAAGTAAAGCTATTATTAGTAATTTGAGTGAAGAAGAAAGAGTAATTTATCCAGCTCCTCCATATACTACAGATTCTCTTTTAAGAGATGCATCTTTAGAACTTAATTTTTCAGCAGAAAAAACCATGAGAATTGCTCAAGATTTATTTGAAGCAGGTCTTTGTACATATCATAGAACTGATTCAACAACTGTATCTAATGTTGGTATAAGTATTGCAAAAGAGTATATTCAAGAAAAATTCCCAGAGTTATTTGTTCCTAGAAAATATCAAAAAGAAGGAGCACATGAATGTATAAGACCAACAAGAGTAATAGATGTAGAAAGATTAAAATATTTAATTCAAACTGGAATTTTAAAATTACCAATAAAACTTACATCAGATCATTTTAAACTCTATGATTTAATATTTAGAAGATTTATTGCAAGTCAAATGAAAGAAATTATAGTAAAATATCAAAAATTTAAAGTAGAAGTAAATGGAAATGAAAAAATAATAGAAAATCCAGTTGAAATAGTAAAAGATGGATTTAATAAGATAATACCAATAAAACTTTATGATAGAGTAAAAGAAGGAGAATATGAAATAAAATATTCAAAATTACTTCATTTACCAGCTACAAAATTATTTACACAAGGAGAAGTAATTGCTATGATGAAAGAAAGAGGAATAGGAAGACCAAGTACATATGCAAAAATTATTTCTACATTATTAGAAAGAGGATATGTTTTTGAAATTAAAAATAAACTTATAAATACTACATTAGGTCTTAAGATTTATTCTTATCTATCTGAAAAATATAGTGCATTTGTATCAGAAGAAACAACAAGAAAACTTGAAGAATTAATGGATAAAGTAGCAGAAGGAAAAATAGAATATCAAGAAGTTTTAAAGAATATTTATAATGAAATACTCACAATACGTGAAAAAGCATAATTCTTAAATAATCTAAGAAAATTGAATAATAAGGAGGGCCCGTAGCTCAGCAAGGTAGAGCAGCGGGCTTTTAACCCGTTGGTCCCGGGTTCAAATCCCGGCGGGCCCGCTTCTTAATTAATTAGCAAGTTAATAGAATGATTATTATTTAGTAATTATAGAGAATTTCTAAAGCTTTGATTTAATTGTTTTTAGTTAATATATGCTTTTATAAAGAGAAGTAATTAATTATTTTTCCTTTGTTATTATAACCAAAATTATAAGCATTTTTTACTTTTATCTAATAAAATTCAAAAAGCTAATATAAGCTTAAATCCTTTCTCTTTTAATAATCAAGATATTTCATAATCTCCCAAGGTGTTATATAAAGACAGTACTGATTCCAGTCATTCATTTTATATTCTATAAAAGCATCAAATATATGACTTCCTAATGTTCTACGAATAATCTCATCACTTTTCATTTCTTCCAAGGCATCTCTAAGTGTTGTTGGAAGCTCTTTTATTCCAAGAGCTCTTCGTTTTTCTGGAGGCATTTTATAGATATCTTCATCAACAGGATCACCAGGATCAATTTTCTTTTTAATTCCATCAAGTCCAGCCATCAAAAGACAAGCAAAAGCTAAATATGGATTACATGAAGGATCTACACCACGATATTCTATACGTTTTTGATTAGCATACTTTGGACCTTTATAATAAACTGGTATTCGAATTAAAGCTGATCTATTACGACGAGACCATGCTATGTAAATTGGTGCTTCAAAACCTGGTACTAGTCTTTTATAAGAATTTACTGTTGGACAACATATAGCAGTTAATGCTTTAGCATGTTCTAAAAGTCCACCAATGAAATATCTACCAGTTTGACTGAGTTCAGCGTATTCATCATTCTCATCATACATTTCATTTTTGCCATTTCTCCATAATGAAATATGTGTATGCATTCCACTTCCATTATCAAGATAAACTGGTTTTGGCATAAATGTAGCAATTAATCCATATTTTTTAGCAATATTTTTTGCTACAAATTTATAATACATTGTTTTATCAGCTATTTCAACTAAAGGACCAAATTGAAAATCTATTTCAATTTGACCAGCTGTTGCTACTTCATGATGATGTTTTTCAATTTTAAAACCAAAATAATTTTCTAAAATTGAAGAAACTTCATTACGATACTCTATAGTTGTATCTTCAGGTGGAGGTCTAAGATATGCTTCTTTTGGTCTAAGAACAAATTTACCAGGAGTAATTTCAGGAGATTGTGGAATAACTCGTGGAGCTCCCCAAGAATCATTTTCTCCTCCTTTTGGACTTACCCATAGATCCCAAATAAGTTTTGTAGGATCTATTGAAGAAAAGAGAAAGAATTCTATTTCAGGAGCAAAAAATGCTGTATATCCCATACTTTCAGCAGCTTTTACTGCATTTTTTGCAACATATCCTCTAGGACATACTTCAGAAGGACCACTACCATAAGCCTCATATACATCTCCAATTACTATTGCACTTTTTTGATTTTCATCATTATTCCATGGAATTATAGCTAAAGTTTTTGGATCAGGAACAAGAACCATATCAGATTCATCAATAGATTTAAAACCTCTAACAGAAGAGCCATCAAAACCTATACCTGTTGTAAAGACTTTTCCTTCAATATATTCTCTTGATGGTACTACTATGTCACACATTAATCCACGTATATCAACAAATGTAGAATGAACCCATCTTATCTTATTTACTTTTAATAATTCAATAGCTTTTTTAATGCTATCAATATCTTCCATGTTTTCACCTTATTCAATATTTGAATTTTTTCTCGAAACAAATATATAAATGTTTCCATAACAGAGGAAAAATTTATATAATTTTGCTTTTATAAGATTGAATGCTTATTCAAAATTAATTAAATATCTAAGTGATTACTATGAAGTTATCTGAAAAAAATGAAAAACTAGATGAAATAGATTTAAAGATTATTAGCATACTTCAAAAAGATTCTAGACTTTCATATAATAAAATTGCAAGTGAAGTTGGAATATCTGTTGGAACTGCTTATAATCGTATCAAAAATTTAGAAGAAAAAGGTATAATCAAAGGATATACTGTACTAATTGATACAGCTAAAGTAGGATATGATTTAACAGCAATTATACTTATTCAAGCAGAGGGAAAACATCTTATAGAAGTTGAAAATGAAATAGCAAAAATGAATAATGTTATTTCTGTATATGATATAACTGGAGATTTTGATATTGCTGTAATTGCTAAATTCAAGAATAGAGATCACTTAAATCAATTCATAAAAAATTTAATCAGTTTACCTCATGTAAAAAGAACAGTTACAAGTGTAGTTCTAAATGTTGTTAAAGAAAATTTTGTAGTAAAAATACTATAAATGGATTTGATTAAAAGAACTTTTACATAGTAATTAGAAATTATAATTATTAGACATATATCTTTCCATAAGATTTTGTTAAGTATAGAATTAATTTAAAAAATTATTATTAAAAGAAAAAATGATAAATATAAAATTTAATTAAGAAAAATGGATAAATATGAAGCTATCTAGACCTCGTGGTACTAGAGATTTTTTACCAGAGGAAATGAGAATAAGAAGATATATTATTGATAAAATAAGAGAAGTTTTTGAATTACATGGATTTGAAGAAATGGATACTCCTGCTATAGAACTTTGGGAAGTTCTTTCATTAAAAAGTGGAGAAGAAGTAGAACATCAAATATATAAATTTCAAGATAAAGCAGGAAGATGGTTAGGATTAAGATTTGATTTAACAGTACCATTAGCAAGAGTTATTGCAAATAATCCAAATTTAGTAAAACCATTTAAGAGATATTGTATTGCAAAAGTATGGAGATATGAAGAACCTCAAAGTGGAAGATATAGAGAATTTTTACAAGCAGATATTGATATTATTGGATCTCCAAATATGATAGCAGATGTAGAATGTATAGTAACTGCAATAGATGCAATAAAAGCAATAGGAATTAATGATATTAAAGTTAAAATAAATAATAGAAAAATATTAGAAGGAGTATTTTCCTCCATGGGAATAAATAAAGAAGATTTATTTAAAGTATTTAGAATTATTGATAAAATAGAAAAAATAGGAGAAGAAAATGTTATTAAGGAACTAAGTAATCTTAATTTATCAAATGAAATTATTAAAAATATAATGGATATTATTCATAAAAAAGGAGAAGAAGCATTAGATTATGTTGAGAAAAATTTTGAAAATATAAAATTAGTAAAAGAAGGAGTAAGTGAATTAAGAGAAATAATTAATTTATCACAATTATTTGAAATTAATAATTTAATTGAAGTTGATTTTAGTTTAGTAAGAGGCTTAGATTATTATACTGGTCCAGTATTTGAAATAAAATCTAAGGAACATATTGGAAGTATTGCAGGAGGAGGACGTTATGATGATTTAATAGAAAAATTTGGTGGAATTTCAACACCAGCAACTGGAATTTCTCTAGGAATTGAAAGATTATATGAAATTTTAAGTAGAAAAATTATTAGTAATGAACCAGTAACAAAAGTTTTTATAGCAAATGTAAATGAAGAAGTTTTTAGTGAAGTAATAAAAATATATAAAAAATTAATAAGCTATGGGATAAATACTGAAATAGATTTAATGAAAAGAAAATTAACAAGACAACTTGAATATTCTAATTCTAAAAATATACCATATGTATTAATAGTAGGACCAAAGGAAATTAAAGAAGGAATATTTAAGCTTAGAGATATGAAAAATAGAAAAGAATATGATGTAAAAATTGAGGAAATTCCAAAAATAATAAAAAATCAAATTGCAAATAAATCTAGTTTTAATTGATCTATATTAAAATCATAATAATCTGATTGATTTGAATAACTATAAATTCTAAATCTTGTTTCTCCTCTTATATATTTATCAAGATTAGAAGTAAGAGTAAAGGAAATTGTTTGAGAAGTATTTGGAGTAGAAATACCAGAGTAAAATGTAGTCCATGATGATATTGAATAATCCCATAATTGAATTGTAATATTTACTAATGAAGAAGATTTATATGTAATAGTGTATGTTGCATTAATTATAGTTCCATTGATTCCTGAGAAAATAAAGTAACAATCTATTACTTGTTGAGATATTTCAATTGGATTAAATAGAATATAATCATTTAACATATAGAATTGTTTTCCTAATTTAGTTGCTGTAATAAGAATTTTCCAATTTCCTGAGCTATCTCTAAAATTCTGAGGATTATTTATTATTACTTGTGAAATAGATTCATAAGAATATGATTCTCCTGATGTATAGTTATAATAACCATCTCCATATGTTGAATATGAGCCTATTGCATAATTATAAAGTTGTATAGTAACATTTACTGATGATTCACTAAATGCTTGAGTAGATCTCCAAATAAGAGAATTCCAATAATTAGTATCACTCACTCCATTAAATCCAACTATAATTGAATGAATATTAACTTGTGGAATAAAGTTTAGCATATTTAAGCTAAAATTAATTGCTGAAGTAGTAGATTCAATATTTATTAATAATTGCCAGTTTCCTATACTATCTCTAAAATCATTAATATTTGATGTAATTTTTAAGCTCTTATATATTTCATCTAATGTTGAAATTGTAAAATTAAAGTATCCATTTTCTCCATATTCAGCATATCTATTAAGATTAAAATTATAAGCTCTTATTGTAACATTATATGGAA
>JAJHRG010000016.1 GCA_020832905.1 Thermoproteota archaeon
GATAATGATGTTATTCTACCTCCTAATTATCTTATAGATTTAATATCAAGAAGAAAACCAATTATTGGACCTGGACCTGCAATGTTGATTAATTTTTCATTTTTTGAAAAGCATTATGGATTTAAGTGGCCATTATGTTATTGTGATGACATATTCATGAAAGTATATGCATTTGCAAAAGGATTTATAGAAGACATATGGGAGAAGGACATTAAAATAAAATTAATTAGTGAATGGCAACCATCAAAATTTAGATCATATATTTATGGAAAGGAGTACTATAAATTTGGCTTTTCTATCTTTTTTATGATCCTTGCTTTTCTTGCTTCTATAAAGAACTTTCTCTTAAAAAGACCAAATAGAATTCCTGTCACATATACTTTATATACTTTTTCAGGATATATTTCGGAATTGGGTAAAAAAGAGATACGAGTGGAGTAATGATTTTAGGAAGAGATTTTCAAAATTGTTTCAGAAAAAGTGGATGACTAGTAAATATTCTAAGATTTTTAAACTACTTAGGATTTTTATTTTTCCTTTTATCTAACATTTGTTTAGTATTAAATCTTGTAAAAATAATTCTCAATATTCTTAATGTTTCTAATATAAAGGATAGCTTCTGCAATATTATATCTTGATTTGACTCTCCCTTGATATTATTCTTTATATCTCTTAGTAATTAGATTTTCATTTTTCTTGTCCATGTTACTAATCCATATAGAAATCCAATAAGTATTGCATATTGTCTTACAATATAATAGAAATATATCGAAAGACTTTTTCCCTCAATGGCATGTATAATTGCTATTATTGGTGCTGAAAGATATGCAATTAATGTAATTAACAATGGGTCATTTCCTAGCAATTTGAATACAAAAGATTGCCTGTACACTTTTTTAATTAATGGATGTTTTCTCCACTTCCAAATAAAACAAGCAAGACCTTTTCCCCAGCCAATCTTTTCTTTTAATAGATCCTTAAGTGATGTACGATGACGATGCCAACTATTTACATTAAGTATTCCTATTTTCCATCCTCTGGATAAGGCTCTCATACAAAAATCAAGATCATCTGCTCCATATGGAGGGAATTCCCAAAAACCTTTAACATCATTAAAAACTTTTCTTCTAAATGCCATAAAACAACCTCCTGCTAATTGAAATTCATTTTTATTAGACTCGTATTTTGATTTATTTAATAAAAAGTAAAGTTTTGCCTCCATTTTTTGGATGAAAGGAATTTTTTCTGATGTAATTTCATTACCTTTTACATTAATAATACTTATTTCTGGATGTTTTTCAAAATAATCTTTTATTTTAATAAAATGATCTTTTGAAACAAAAGCATCTGCATCAACAAAGCATATAACATCTCCTTTACTTGCTTTTACACCAATATTTCTTGCAATTCCAATCCCTTTCCCTTCATCATAAACTACTTTAATTTTTTCACGATATTTTTCTAAAATAGAAGGAGTATTATCAGAAGAATGTGCATCTACAACAATAATTTCTTTTTCTCCAAGAGCATTAATTATAGAATTCAAACACGCATCTAATGTATCGCCATTGTTTTTGCTTAGAACAATGACTGATATCATAGTACTTTCAACTCTTTAATTATTATTAAATTTCTTATTCTTTTCTTTTTATTCCATTAAAGTTTTTAAACTTAATAATAGTCGTGAGATATTTTTCAACAAAATGATTTAAAAATAAATTTGTAAATAAAATTATGTGGTATATAATAATATGATTAAAATATTAGCAATAATTCCTGTACTTAATAGATATCCAAAAGAGACAATAAAATCATTACTAAATCAAACAATAAAACCATCAAGAATAATTATAGCAGCAGGTTCTCTATCTGTATGTCAAGAATGTAAAATTCATGGAATTGATTGTATTTATGTTAAGCCTAATTTTTCCGAACATGTAGGAATAAGAGTAGCAAAGGCCATGAATATTGCACTTCAGTCTGTTAATGTTAATGATTATGATTATATTTTAAGATTAGATGATGATGTAATACTACCTCCTAAATTTATTGAAATGTGTATAAGAGAAAACGCAGATTGTGTTGGCGGTTCTGGATGTGCTCAACTCTTTAAAGTAAGTACTTTTATTAAGCTATTTAATGGAAGATTTCCTGAAGTTGTAAGTGAAGATACGTATTGCGAATTTGCAATTTTAGCAACAGGAAGAAAACTTGTAAAATGGCCAATTGAGCCAATATATTTCATAAAAAAGAAGCACTCATGGCGTTATTACTATGAAATTGGTTACAATAGATATAAATTAGGTTATGATTTTATTCATATATTATTTCATTTAAGACATGGCATTAATTATGTCTTTTACTTGATTGGATACATAAGTGCATTAATACATAGAGAAAAGAAGTATTCATTTGCAAATAATATATTTTGGATTAAAATAAAAGAAATACCAAAACAGTTAAAAGAATTTTTAACTAGTCCATCAAAATTCTCTAATTTAAAATAGTTTTTCTAATATAATATAAGCAATATCTTCTTAATATATTTAAATTAAATTTTAAGGAACATAGGCTAAAAGTATTCGGTCAAATATTACATTTGCTCGATTTAAATTTAAGAATCTAAATTCATATTCTGGTACCCATGATTTAAGTAATTTTGGAATTTCAAATGCATCACCGGTATGATAAAGTGATATCATTAAAACTGGCTTTTTGTTTATTATTGTATTTTTTGCTCCTTTAATAGCTTCAAGTTCATGTCCTTCAATATCCATCTTTATTAATCCTACATCTAATGAATTATCATTAACAAATTTATCTATTGTTGTAAGCTCTATTCTTTCTCTTTTCTTATGCATAAAATTTTCACTAATGAAAGAACCACAGCCTACTGGTACTATAAAAGATATACCTTCTTTTGATGATAATGCTTTATCTACTATAACAACATTATTTATATTGTTTAATCTTATTGTTTGTCTTAGCAATGAAATATTTTCTTTTACAGGTTCAAAAGCATAAATTCTTCTAGGATTTAATTCATTTAGTATTAAAGCAGAATCTCCTATATATGCACCAGCATCTATGAAATCTTTTCCACTTAATGATTTTCTAATGTAATCTGGTATTTCTGAAATACCATATTTATGATAAAAAACTTCAATTAGGAAATTGTTAATTGGAAGAATATATTTCTCATCATTTAATTGTAATACATAATTTTTATCTTTTCTTTTGATTCTTCTTTCCATCTTTTTGTATTCATTCTGATATTTTAAATCTTCTTCATCAAAAAGTTTATTTTTCTCAATTTTTTCAAGAAGTGCAGCATATACTTTGTTTCTAATAAACTTAATCATTTCTTTTTTATCTTCTTTATTTTTAAATAAACTTAAATCAATAATATTATCAGGATGAGTAAAACAATAATTTAAAAAACTTAAAGACCAATTTTTCTCTGAATAACTAAAATAATAAAATTCCTTATACTCTGTGAATCTTGTGAATTTTAATTCAAAGCCAAAGTGATTTAAAAACTTCTTAATAGTTCTATATATTATTTTAACAAAATATGGAGATGATGAAGTTTGAAATTCTAATGTATTAAGATAATCTCTTATTTCTTCAATATAATTAAGAATTGTGTTAATTGTAATCACTTCATTACTTAAAGTTATCATACTTTTTACTTATAAAATACTTCATAAATACTTTTTTATTTAAAATTTCTCTGAAGTTAATTTTCAGAGTAATAGATCATACTCATTCATAATAAAAGCTTCTTTGAAATAATTAAGAAAGTTAATTAGCTTGTACATTGAAAATATTAAAAGAGAGTGCAATACACTATGTGATGAAGGGGAGAGTATCTGATTTTTAATGATGAACACCAAGAGTACTGAGCATAAAAGCTTTTTGATGAGAAGAATTCCAATACTTTGACGTTTTTATTAATTTACCTTTAATTTCTTTATTATTAAAATTTGTTAAAAGGTCTAAATTTACATATCCATCACTGAAGTCTACAAATAATTTAGACTTTTCTTAAGCTAATCTTTGACTTCTGATTAATTTTTCTTTAACAAGATTCATCATATAAACATTCAAAAGCTGAATATAGAATGCAAACAATTAGCGAATAATTGTGAAGTCCACTAATAGTTTTGTTAATTTATAACTAGAATTTTACTATTTAAGACAGAGAAAAATCATAAACACATGTATGCAATTTTAAGATTTTTTAATCCTTCTTCTCCTGATGTTAATGGTTCCTTATCTTTTTCAATACATTCAATAAAATGTTGAATTTCTAATTTAAGTGGTTCTTCTTTTTCTATTTTAGGTT
>JAJHRG010000017.1 GCA_020832905.1 Thermoproteota archaeon
TGCAAGCTTAAATACTAGTTATATAAGCTTTCTTATAAACTTACTGTTAAATTTATAAGAGAGAATAAAAATCACATTAGGAAATTCTACTGGAATTAAAAATTTACATAATTTTTCCTAATGATAAATACTAGAAAGATTCTTGTCTACAATAAACCCTAAATCCACAGTTTATACAATGCTTTGGTTTTGCCATTTTAGGAATTTCTTCATTTGATACTATCTTACTAATTTCATTCATTATATGTTTTACTTCATTTTTTATATTTTCATCTATTGGTATTGTGATGAGCTTCTTTATTCTAGTATAATAAACAATTGCTCTTTTAACAATTTTATTGAAATTCTCCTCAATCATAAGCGAATAAGCAGCTAATTGAAGCTTATGATCTCTTTTTACAGCTCCATGTTCTAATTCAGACCATTTAATTTCTATTGGTATTAATTCATTAAATTTTGTTATTACTAAATAATCAATCTTTCCTTTTAATTTTAGTTTATTACTTATCAGTTCTACATTTCTTAAAACTTTTGAAGCTTTTGTTTTAGCAATTATTGGTGTAATTATAGATTCATCATGAAATTCTCTTCCATAAAGCATAGCTTCTGTAATTCGTTCATTTAAGTGTAATACATGAGTAAAATATACAATTCTTGGACAATATGCGTAGTGCTTAATATCAACTACTGTAAAGAATTCTTCCTCTATGCTAAGTCACCACTATATCTTCTTCTTTAGCTTCATCATATAATGGAGTGCCTATTACTACTCTCATATTATAACTTGCTTGAGTAAGAGGAAATATTTGTACATTATTCCTACCATCTTTTACAATCCTTCTTAATCCAGCGATTAAATCTATTCTTTGAGATTCTGTTAAGCAACCAATAAATGCACTATATTGAATTCTTTTTAATCCTTTTGATTTGAGAAAATTTGCTACATCAGATCTAAGCTTATCATTTTCTATATCATATATAACCAATGTCATTAATTGAGTCATTTTTACCACTTTGCCTTAAATGGTTTATATTCATCAGTTCCTCTTAAATGTTTAGCTAAAAGTCTTGCTTGAGCTACTATAGTATTACATAATGGCTTATTACTAGAATATAAAACTGATGAAATTGTAGACCATATTTTTGCTAAATCTTCACTTTTATTTTCTTTTAATTTTAAAATTACATCTTTATCTTTTCTTGCTAAGTTAATAAGAGGTCTATCTACAGCAATAGGTCTAAATTCCTCCATAACATCAAATACTAAAGACACTTTTCCAGCTCTTGATGAATGCAAAAATCCAAGGTATGGATTTAATCCAGCTAAAAAGATAGCTCTCCATACTTCTTTTTTTAGTATAGAGTATCCTATATTGAGAGCACGATTAAATGGATCAATAGGACCTTCTTTATGAATCATCCTACCTTTAAATTCTAATTCCTTTGGTAAAATTCTTGATATACACATCCAATATCTTTTTGCTGCATGTGCTTCTATGCTCATAATTTCTTCTACAGAATTTACATCTTTAAGTTTACTTTGATATTCATCAAGTCTTATAATTTCATCTTCTAAATAATTATAATCTGATTTACCAGAAGCTTTGAGTTTTTTAAACCATTCTCTTAATATTACTCTTTGATTGTGTATTTTTCCTTCAATAAATAACTTAGCTAATTTTACTCTTTTATTTATATCATTAAAGGCATTAAGTTGATATTCCCAATTCTTCATTGTTGAACCGTAGTTAGAAGGAATAATCCTAGCTAATGGCTTTGTTTTATTTAAAAATACAAGATCTATACCAAATTCTGATGCTAATTTAATTGCCTCAGCTGATATTGAAGCTCCTGTAACAATAAATGCTATTGTATCAACTTCAACAGGTGCAACTTCCCATTTAATTTTCAATTTTCCATTTTCTTTAACTTTAAGAATAAATCTTCCTTTTTTAACAGATAAAAAAGATCCCCATTCATCTATTAGTACTATCTTATTCATTACTACATACCTCTAGAAAAGGACAGTCTTCAGAACATTTTTCAGGTTTTCCTGGATCTATTTTCTCCTCTATTATTCTCATAATGGCATCTCTTCTTTCTATAAAACGTTCTCTTATTTCATCTGAAGTTAGTACATATTTTTCATAGAAGTTAAAATTTTGTAATTTTTCATCAAATTTAATTTCAAGTAATACAGCATAATTTATGGGAATTTCGTATTGAGATTCAATTGCTAATGCATATGCTGCTAATCCAATCTCATATTCTTGTTTAAAACTTCTAGTTTTTAATTCTACAATTATGTGAGGGTATAACATTGCATCAATTCTTATAGCACGATTTAGTCCTATAAGTGTTCCATCAATTGGAAATTCAGCAATTATAGGTATAACAAGATTTATAAGACCATCTAAAGATAAATAAGGAGATATTGATTTTAGTCTATCTAGTGCCGCAGCATATATATTTGATGATTGATTCCATAAGAGTTCAAAAATACTTTTTGCATAATTAACTTTTAAGAATTGAAAATTAGAATACACTTTTGAGAAGATTTCTTCTGAAGATTTATTGAATACTTCTTTAAAATTTGTACCAGAATTTATTCCTTCATATAATATGGACTTGACTTTACAAATTATCATGTGATAAACTTTATGAATAAATGATCCCAATTCCAATCTAAAATTAGTTTTTTCCTTACGTTTTAAAACATACTTCATATATACATATCTGTTAGTTGGACAAAAACCGCCAGCAATATCACTTACATTAATTCTTATACTATAACTTGGGGCTAAAGGATATTCATCCCAATGCCATCCTCTTAATTCTTCACTAATTTCACAAGGTTTTCTTCTGAATATTCTTGATATTCTAATAACGTCTTCAAAAGTAAAAAACATTCTTATTCACTATATTTAGATATTTAATACGATAAGAAAAAAGTTTTTTATTATCATTAGGAAAAATTATGTAAATTTTTAATTCCAGTAGAATTTCCTAATGTGATTTTTATTCTCTCTTATAAATTTAACAGTAAGTTTATAAGAAAGCTTATATAACTAGTATTTAAGCTTGCA
>JAJHRG010000003.1 GCA_020832905.1 Thermoproteota archaeon
TATTGATTTATTTTCAATTTTAAAAATTTTTATTAATATTAATGGTAATATAATGAGATTAATAATTGTTGGTATTGTTAGCTTTATAAAGAATTGTATAAAAGGTGCAGGAATACCACTTTGTATGGCTATTAATACATTTTGTGGATTTCCTATAGGAGTCATAACAGAGCCTATAGTAAGAGAATATGCTAAAAGTAAAAACATAAACTTAGGATCAATATCAATAGCCTTTGAAATTATATATGCTATAGGAGGGCCCATAAGAGCTACTGTATCATTTACTGCAAATGCAGATAAAATTCCAAAAAGAAATGAAGAAGCATAAATTATTGAATATCTACTTTTGAATTTACTTATATACCATGAAGAAATTGCAAAAAGAAGACCAGTATATTCACAAAAACCAACTAAACTAAACATACCAATTAAAAATAAAATAACATCAATATCTATAATAAAGCCTATTTCATCAAATTTTACTAATCCTGTAATTACTGTTATAAAAGCTGAAAAAGCCATAATGCTCCATACTGGTATATATGTTCTCTTACTTCTTATTATTAATGAAATGATTAAATATAAAATTATTAATAAGCCTAGAATTTCCTTGGTATATTCTTCAATCCACATAATGATAGAAAAACTTTGAAATTAAATTAATATTTTGCTATTATTTAATTTTTTCAAGTTTATATAATGTTTTAATGACTATGTTTTATTAATTTTTCTTAATTTTTACATTTTTCTTAATAGTAAGTACTTAGATGAAATCTAATTATCAGAATAGTAGGAATTAATATTTTTCCTTTTTATGATTTAATTGCAATTCTTTTTTTCGGTACTAGAATATTTTTCTTAAATTAAGAAGAACTACAAATAACAAAAATTTATGTAAATCAGAATAAATTTTCCTAATTTCCTTTGATGTTAAGAAATTTATGAATTTTAAAAATAATTTAACTTTTAGAATGACTATTTTAATTAAAAAAATTGTAAATTTGCTTAATTTTATGTAAAAATATTTCATAAATATATGTTAAAAATTTAAAAAAGTAAAAAAGTTATTATCCAATAGCCTTTATAATATCTTTTACAGAAACTACTGCTACAACTCTTCCATTTTCTACTATTGGTAAATGTCTTATGTTATTCTTAACCATAAGCTCTGCAGCTTCTCTTAAAGTAGCTGTTTTTTCAATTGTAATAGGAGATTTATTCATAACTGTTGATACTGGTATATTAAAATCTATTAAACCTTTTGCAATTAGCATCATTACATCACTTTCAGATAATATACCAACTAATTTGTCTTTCTCTATTATAGGTAAAAAGCCAATATCATTTTTTGCCATAATGTCTATAGCCTCTTTTAATGTTACATTTGGCATAATTGTAATAAGTTCTTTTGGACTTACATCTTCTACAGATATACGAAGTGTTATCTTTTTCTTTAATGCATCTCTAAGTCTAAGTGCTTCATTTATTAACTCTCTAGCTTCTATAATACCTATTATCTGTCCATCTTTACATACAGGTACAGCTCTTACATTGTATTGATTGAGTATTGTAAATACCTCTGTTACTGAGTGATCTGCTTTAACACATGGAACTTTTATTGCATATTTTCCAGCATATTCTTCTAGTTTAGCACCAGAAGCTAATGCTCTAATTAATGTACGTGTTCCAAAAATTCCTATACTATCTCTAATTAATACAACATGTTTTAAACCATTATTAACTAATACAGAAACAACTTCTCTAATTGGTGTTGTAACTGGTAATATTATGGTTTTCTTAGCGAATTTCTCTGTAGCAAATTCTGCCCAAATCCTAATACCTAAAGTTTCTGGTCCTTTTAGTAAATACCATAAGGCCATTATCATAGGTACTATAGTAGCATATAATAATGTAGATAAGTATATGTTATGAGTTATAGAGTAAATCCATGTGATTATAGATGGTGTTAAACCACCTGTAACACCATAGCCTAAATTATATGTTAAAGCAACGGCAGAAAGTCTAATTCTTGCTGGAAATAATTCAAGTAAGAAAGCAGACATAGCTCCACTATAACCTATACCATTAAAGAGAGTCATTGAGTAAAAGAGTAACCACATAGTCATTAAATCACCACGAGGACCAACTTGATCAATAAGCCAAAATACTACTGGGAACCATAAGGCATTACCATAAATTCCTAAAAGTAATATTGGCTTTCTACCTATTTTATCTGATATATATCCAAAGAGTGGATACATCCATAATGCTGCATATGTAGCTGTAGAGAGTAAGAAACCAGCAGTTGCTGTATTTACATAATTTTGGAAGTTAGGTCCTACATAGTAAGTATTAAATAGCTGATTTGTATACCAAATAGGACCATGTGCTCCTACTACACCTATCCAAGCCATAAGTACAATTGGAAGATATTTTTTAGAGAATACTTCTTTTATAGGTGCAGAAGTAATTCTTCTTATAGTTTTTAACATTGAAAATACAGGTGTTTCTTTATAGAAAAGATGCATTATTAATGTAACTATGAATACAAGAACAGCAGCAAATATAAAGTTAAAACGCCAACCCCATGTATTATAAGCTTCTATGCCTAAAATACTTGAGAATAACCACATTAAAATTCCTACTGTAGCCATGCCTATTGGAGCTGTAGTAAATAAGAAGCCAGTAAAGAAACCTCTTCTATGTTCAGGTACAAACTCTCCTAGATATGTTATAGCTGCACCAAATCCACCACCAAGTGCAAAACCTTGTATAATTCTCAATAAGAAGACTCCAATAGATGCAAGAATACCTATTTCCATATAACTTGGTAATAATCCTATACCAAGTGTTCCAACTAACATTAATGTCATTGCTAATATAAAAGCAATCTTTCGTCCAAATTGATCTCCAATTTTTCCAAAGATAATAGCACCTAATGGTCTGAAGATAAAGCCTATAGCTAATGCAGAAAATGCTACAAGAAGTGATGCTGTTGGATCTACAGAGGGGAAGAAAATCTTAGCAATAATTCCTGCTAAAAGTGCATATGTATAAAAATCTAGCCACTCAAGAAAAGCTCCACTCCATGAAACTATTGCAACAGATACTACTTGTCTAAAACTTATAGCAATTGCCATATTTCTTCACCTTAAGCTCTTTTTTGTTTGTAATAAGTATATATCTCCTTTAGCAATACTATATAAAAGTTTCTGTTAATTATAAATAATTATTTTACATAGTACTAATTTAGAATATATGAAAGTAAAAATGAGAGAATATTTAGAAATATTATAGCTATGAAGAAGTAACAAGAGTTATAAAGTTCTTGAACCTATAATAATAAACTGATAAGAATACTGAAGGAATATAATAAATCTATGGAAATAAAAATGACTTTATTTCAACTACTTAAACAAAGATTTAAAGTTTTTTCCTTTCAGTACTAAAACATTATTTCTTATGAATTAAGAAGAGCCAAAGGATTACAGAAGAAAATTATGTAAAAATTTTACTATTTTAATGATAGTTAATGTAGAAGTAAAGTAGGAATCTCTTCAAGAGAATTGAAGTACATATCTAAGGTAGAACTTTAGCACCTAGCTCTAATGCAACATTCTTCTGTTTTTCATCAAGAGTTAATAGCGACATATTCTTACTTATTGCAAGAGCAATATATAGTGCATCGTAGATTGATATACCTTTTTCCAATGCTATGTTAAATGCCTTATCAATGTATTTTGTCTCAGGTTCTATTATGATATTTTTCTCTAAATATATATTAAATAACTTAATGACATTATATGCAGACTTATGATCTAATATTTTTAATAAATAAGTTGCTTTCCAAACAGCATTATAGAACTCTTTAATAATATGATCTATTGATATTGTTTCTTTCATATATGGTTTTAAACTTTCCCAACACTTTTCTTTAAGAAAGAAAGCTATTACAGCTGAAGCATCAACTACTATCACGATCTTCCCTCACAGATTTAACTGAAAAGCCCTCTGGAATACTCCAATTAGCTTTTTTCAACTCCTCAAGAATTCTTTCAAAATTCTTCTCAGCTTCTAATTCTTTTATTTTCAATTCTATAAATTTTCGAACTTCCTCAGACCAATTAATTTTATCCTTATACTTTTCCATTTTTTCCTTTAATTCTTTTTTTATTTTTACACTAAAAACACTCATTTTTACCATATATATGAATAAAGTCTACTATCTAATAAACCCTAGGTCTACCTAAATGTTAGTAACAATATATTTTTAAGAGAAGAGAATAAACTTTAAATTCTCCTTTTCTTTATTTACTTTTAGATTTATAGTATATAGTAGAGTGTATTAATTAATATAGAGGTGAATATAAATGCCAGTTATTGGAAAAGTTGAATTAAAAGCAGATAAAGATGTTACTGCTGGTACTGAAACAAGTATTTCAGATCTATTTCCATATTCAGAAAGAAGAAAGGAATTTACTCTTGAATCAGATGTTGAAAGAGATAAAACAAAAATTAAAGTTACAATAACAAAACTTGGAAGTTTTGAAACAGTTGCTGATACTACAAAAAAGAAAGGTGAGAAAACAGATTTATGGATGATACTTAAGGCAACAGATTTCTCAAGAAAAATTAAAGCAACTGAAGCCATTAAGAAAGGAGATGTACTAACTGTAACAATAGAAAGCATATAATTTTTTCTTTTTTTATTTTACAAATTCACTAAGTTTATTTGTAATATTATTAATAACTTTATTTAGTTTTTCTTTTGTAATTTCTTCAATTTTCTTGCAAATTTCATTTAAATCTCCATGTTTAAGTTCTTTAATATTTTCATCATATTTATATTCACGATCTAAAACTCTAAATCTATTAATATAACCCATTAATGCTAAAGCATCAAGAATATTAGATTTACCTGAAGCAGGTGGTCCTATAAGTATGGTTAAATCACTTAAATCTAATTTTAATTTTTGTATACTTTTAAAATTTTCAATTTCAAGTTTAATAGACAATTAATTCCACCATTAAAAAATAATCTAATAATTTTTCTTTAATCATTAGACTACAAAAAAGTTTTGAAATAGTATTATCATTTAATTTCATAAATATTTTAATTAATAACTAAGAAATTAAATTAGTGATATAAAATGAGTAAATTAGAAAGTATTAAGTGTTCTTTTTGTGAAGAATCTGCAATTACTATTATAAATTATGCTAAGCTTAGATTATGTAAAAAACATTTTATAGAATTTATTCAGAAAAGAGTTCTCAATACTATTGAAAGATATGATCTTATAAAGAATAATTGGAAGGTTTTAGTAGCAATTTCTGGAGGTAAAGATAGTGCTGTTATGCTTCATATACTTTCTAATTTATCAAAACAATTAAATTTTAAAATAATTGCTTTACATATAAATCTTGGTATAGGAAAATATTCTGAAAATGCTAAATATAATGCTGAAAAACTATGTAATGATTTATCAATTCCATTAATTTTATTAGATATTAAAAATATTATTGGTATGAACTTATTAGAAATTAAAAGAAAAAATAAAAGACCTATATGTAGTATATGTGGATTATTAAAAAGATATTTTATAAATACTATTGCAATTGAAACTAAAGCTAATGTAGTAGCAATTGGACATCATATGGATGATCTTTTATCATATGTAATAAAAAATTTTATTTTACAAAATATTAATGAAATAAGTAAATTAGGACCAAAAACTGAAACAAAAGAATTATTTATTGGAAGAATTAGGCCTCTTTATGAAATATCAGAAAAAGAAACAAGTCTTTATGCATTTATTCAAAATTTACCTAGAGTTGAAGAATCATGTCCTTATGTAGATGAAAGTAGTATGGAATTTGAAATTAAAAGATTTTTAAATAATATGGAATTAAGAAATCCAAATTTTAAAATAGCTTTTGCAAGAGCATTAGCTAAAAATATTAATTTCTATAAAAAAGAAGAGGAAGAAATAAAAAAATGTATTAAATGTGGAATGCCAACATCAAGAGATATTTGTGCTTTTTGTAGATTAATAGAAAAAACAATAGGTAAATCAATTAATGTAAAAAATGAATTAAAAGAAATTATAGAAAAGTTAAAGGTAGTTTAAATGATTATTATAGATAAAAATAAATTTGAAAAAATTATTAATGAATGTAAAGAAGTAAATATTGAAAAAATATATATTGCTATAGGAATTTTTAAAGAAAATTTAATAAAAATTATTGAAATAATTGAATGTAAAAATATTGCAAAAAATCCAATAATTGAATTTAAAGCAGATCCACAATGCTTATATAAAATAATTAAATATGCTGAAGAAAAGAAATTAGAAATAGTAGCATTAATACATAGTCATCCAGTATTACCATATCCAAGTACTATTGATATTAAATGTATGAAATTATGGAGAATTCCATGGATTATAATAGATTATAAAAGTGGAAATACAAAAGCTTGGATTCTTAAAAATGAAGAAATTATAGAAATACCTATAAAACTAGAATAAAATTAAAAAGTAAAAATTACATAATAGTAATTAGATTGATGAAGAGTTACTCCCCTGATTTAGAGATGATGATAACATACCCTACTGAATAAAAAAAAATTAATAGTTTTTATCCTATATGAATTAATGTTTTTATTATTTTTACATCATCTCTTTTGTTTTAATTCTTATGGATTATTGTAAATTCTCTAATACTAATTGAGATAATGTTATTATTCTTGGTTCTTTAGATATACCAATCATATGATGCATACAAAATACACAACCAACAGCAATTTCAGAATTTTTTATTTTTGCTTCATTAATTAGCATTTCAGCTAATTTATTTGCAATTTCAGGATATAATGGTTTTACTCCTGCAGGTGCTCCACAACATAATGCATCCCATTTATTTTTATCATATTCAACTAATTCTGCAATTCTTTTTATAATATTTCTTGGTTCTTCAATAATATTATTTCTTCTAACAAGAGGACATGGATCTTTGTATATTATTCTTTTACTAGTTTTTTTAATATTTAATTTATTTAAATTTTCATTTATTATTTGTGAAATATGAATTACTTCATATGATGGTTTTCTAAATAATTTTGGATATACATTTTTTAATACATCATGACATGAAGGACATTCTGTAATAACATATTCTGCTCCAATAGATTCAAAAACTAATGTATTTTTTTCTGCTAATTTTTTTGCTTCTTCTAATAATCCAGTATCTATAAGAAATAATCCACAACACCATTCCTTTCCATTTAATGTAGTAAAATCAATTCCTATTTTCATTAATAATTTAATTGATGCCATAGCAGTTTCAGGATATTTTATTGCAGACCAACAACCAGGGAAATAAACATATTTTGCTTTTTCTTTTGGTTTAAATTCTTTGGGAATATATTCTAACCATTTTTCTCTTGAAGCTCCCATTGGTGAGCCTAAATTTATTATTGCTTGAGTAATAGTATTATATTTTTCAGGAACTTTTTTCATTTTTCTTAGTTTTGCTCTTGCTTCTTGAATAATAGTAGAAATAGGAATTTCTAATGGACAATATTTATGACATTGATCACATCTTGTACATAGAAATATTGTTTTTAATTCTTCTTCATTTAATTCTTCATTTTTAAAAAGTTTTTGTGCTGCTTTTATTTTTTCCATTGTTCCATATTTTATATTACCTGTTGCTATAAAGAATGGACAGATTTCAGAACAATTTCCACATAAATTACATTGAAAAGCAATTTCACTCATAAATATATGATAAAAAAATTTAATATTTATATCTATGACCTTCTCCATACTGATATGGTCTTTTTTTATTTATTTCAAGTTTCTTTAAGAACATTTCATCAAGATTTATTGAAGGACATGCTAATCTACTAACATCAAGAATATAAAATATTGTATCAATTAGTTCTTCAGCAATTCTTTCTTCACTTTCTCCTTTTTTCCATGCATCACTTGCTTCTGCAAGTTCTATAAATGCAAATAAAAATTTTTTTGGTATATCTTCTTTTCTATTGTAAAATCCTTTTTCAATTACAAGTTTTTCAACTTCTTTTTTCATATCTTCTAAATTCATTTTCTTTACCTCAGTGTTTCATCATTAATCCTTCATATTTCTTTAAGTGTTCTACTGCTTCACTTACATCCATGAACAATCCATCAACTCTTTCTACATCTTTTACTATAACTTTTTTTCTTCCTTCAATTTTTGCATTTTCAGCTGCAATACTTAATAATTGAACTGCATATCTTAAACTTCTTTCATGACCAATTTTTGTTAATTTTTCTAATGCATCATTTTCAATTTCAATACCTTCTTCATTTGCTCTAATTTTTAATATTTCTCTTATACTTTCTTCATCATAAGTATCTGTACCTATTATTATTCCTCTATCTAAAAGATCTGGAGGAAATCCTAAAGGTGCTTCTATATCAGTTCCTCTTATTCTTGCAAATCCTCTATTTGTTGCTAATATAACAATTGGAGATAATTCTCCTTCAATTGCTCTACTTAAAAAACTAAAACATTCTAAATCAAGTAAATGAGCATCATCAATAAATAATACACCAGGATGAAGAAATGCTTTTTTCTCATCTATCATTTCCTTTACTTGTCTATCTACTTCACTTCTTATTTCTGGACTTATTTCTTTTTCTTCAGTTCCTCCAAAGAATAATGAAAATATTCCTCCTCTTCTTCTTGCTGCCATTCTATCTAAATCAGCTAATGTTACATAATATACAAATTCTTTTTGTTTTTTTACTTTTCCTTCAGGTCTTGGAACTTTTGCTTTTGTATCTAATTCATATTGTTTTGCTAAATTACTTTCTTGAGATATTCCTATTAAAGAAACTCTTCCACTTTCTGCATCTATTTGAATTACACTTCCTTCTCTTACTCCTTGTTGTATAAGCTGAGCTGCAATATCTTCTCCAACTTCAATAGTTCTTTCTTCTTCTTTTGTTTTTAATGTAATTGTTGCACTTTCTACTATTCTTTGATATGGATTATATGGATGTGGTGCAGTTCTAATGTTTATTTTTGTTACTTCACCTTCATAGACTTCTCTCATTTCATGAATTTCTACACCAATACATTTTCTCATTGCTTCTATCAGTACTTCAGTTTTCTTTCTTTCTGTACTATAAACTTCAGCTCCACTCATTTCAATAAATGGAACATTTAATCCTAATTCTCTAGCAATAGCAACTGCAATTGCTGTTTTTCCTGTACCAGGAGGACCTGCTAATATTACTAATCTACCAGCAAGTTTTCCTTCTTTTATCATTCTAACAACTAATCCTGCAGCTTCTCTTGCTCTTTCTTGTCCAACCATTCCATCTTTTATTTTTACTGCTTTTCCATTTTCATCTAATCCTAATCCTTTAATATGTGTATGAGAACCGATTCTTTCAATTCTTCTAGATACTGATAGCTCTTTAAGTTCTGACAAAACTATCACCAAAATAGAAAAGAAAAATAAAAAATTTAAAAAATTATTCTATCTTTATTGGTCTTCCTTCTTCTTTTTCTTTTCTAGGTAATATAACTTCTAAAACACCATTTCTATATGAAGATTTTGCTTTTTCTATATCTACTTCTACTGGTAATTCAATTTCTTTATAGTATTTACGCATATCTCCTTCTGCAGATATAATAAGTTTTCTTGGTGTTCCAGTTAACTTAATTTTTTCTTTTTCTACACCAGGAATTTCAGCATATACTTTTACTTCATTTTCTGTTGTCATTACATCAATTAATGGTTCTCTTTCTTCTTTTATACTTGGTCTTATTCCTGGCTTTACATTACCAAATTCTCTTATTATTGGCTTTCCATCAGGTCCTATAGTTATACTATAGCCATATATAAATGGTCCATATTCTCTTATTTTACCTCCAGGAAATTCTTCTTCTCTAATTAGTCCTCTTCTTGCCATTCTGCTAAATTCTTCTTCCATTTCTCTCATCATATCTTCAAGATCTCTAAATAGCTCATCAAATATTCTCCATCTTCTTCTAAACCATCTTGAAAAGAATTCATCTTCAGACATTTTTTCACCTATTTATACTTACTAAAAACTAATTTATATATATGTTTCAACATAAATAATACTATGATAAGTAAAGTAGATTACTTAGAGATCTATATACTAGCAGATAATTCTGTAGCACATGGAACAAGAAATATATTAGGAGAACATGGATTTTCTACATTAATAATAAGTAATAAAGGAGGATTAATATTTGATACAGGTCAAACTGGAATTTTAGTAAATAATTTAGAAGTTTTAAGAAAAGAATTAATAATAAGGGATATAGTAATAAGTCATGGGCATTATGATCATACAGGTGGATTATTAAAAACATTAATGAAAATGAAGTATTCATGTCAAATTTATGCTCATCCATTTATATTTAATAAGAGATATAAAAGAATAAAAAATGAAATGAAAGATATTAGTAATCCTTTTTCAATAAATGAATTAGAAAGTATAGGAGCAAAATTTAATTTTTCATCTGAACCTAAATCTATAGGACAATGGGCTTTATTAACAGGAACAATAGAAAGAAAAATAGATTTTGAAAAATCATATGAAACAGATTTCTTTATAAAAATAAATAATGAAATAAAACCAGATGAATTTATTGATGATCAAGCAATAATATTTAATGTAAAAGATAAAGGAGTTATTGTAATAACTGGATGTGCACATGCAGGATTAATAAATACATTAGAATATACAAGAAAAATAATGGATGTAAAGGAAATATATGGAGTAATAGGAGGATTTCATTTAAGTGAAGCATCAAAAGATAGAATTGAAAAAACTATAGAGTATTTAAAATCATATAATTTAAAATTAATTATTCCATGTCATTGTACAGGAAAAGATGCTATGTTTTTATTAAAAAAAGAATTTGGTGATATAGTAAAGTATGGAGAAGCAGGTCTTTTTATAAAAATTTAATTGCTATTTTTAATACATCTTGACCATTTAATATTCCAAGAGAGCCTTTATAACAATAACTTTCTCCAAAAGCTTCTGTTCCATCTTTTCCATTACCTGAGATTACAATAGGAACAGGATCATCTGAATGTGCTTTTAAACTACATGGTGTAGCATGATCTGCTGTTATTACAATAATATTATTATCTATATTTAAATTTCCAAAGAAATCTTCATCTATTTTTTCAATAATTTTAATTTTTCTTTCATAATCTCCATCATGTGATGGCTCATCTGGTCCTTTTATATGTACATATAAAACATCATAATTCTCTATTATTTTATTAGAAATTTCTGCTAATTTTTTATAATTAAATTGATCTTTAAATTCAAATACTTTCATTCCACATAATAATGCAATTCCTTTTTCTACTGGCATTTCAACTATACTTGCAAAATTTTTACCATATTTTTCATTTATATTTTGAAATCTTGGAATTTTTGAACCTGCATCTCTTAATAATATAGCATTAGCTACTAGTTTTCCTTCATTTTTTCTTTTAATATTTACTGGATGATCTTTTAGTAATTTATAAACTTTTATTGTAAATTCGTTAACTAAATCTGCACTTCTTTTAGCTTCTTCAGAATTATCTAATGGCTCACATAAAGCTATTTTATTTTCTGATGGTAATACTGCTATTCCTAATCCATGAACTTTTTTATATGCAGGATCAGTATTTGTTATATTATCTGAAAGTGGTCCTTCTTTTGATCTTATTAATAATACACCTCTATGACCTATAGTACTTTTAAATTCAAATTCAGCTTTATGAGATTCTAAAACAATATTTTTATTTATTGCTTCTTCTAAAATCTTAACTTCTTCATTTGTTAAAGATCTTCCACATCTTCTATCAATTATTCTCATATTTTCATCTACTGTAGCAAAATTACATCTTAATGCTAAATCTCCATCATTCATTTTCATTTCTGCACCAAAAGCTTCTAATGGTCCTCTTCCTGTATATACTTTAAATGGATCATAACCAAGCATACTTATTACAGCTATATCTGATTCAGGTGCAATTCCCTTTCCTACAGTATAAACCATTCCTGAAATTCCATTTTTTGCAAGATAATCCATATTTGGATGATATGCATATTCTAAAGGAGTTTTATTTCCTAATTCTTTTATTGGTCTATCTCCTACTCCATCTATTAGTATATAAAATAAATGTCTCATATTTTCACCATATTCTTTTAACTATTTCATTTTGAACTATTTCAGGTGCTTCTACTGTATTAACCATATACGTTTCTGTTATTTTTAAGAGCTTCTCAAAGAATTCTTTTCTTATATTTGTTTTTCTTTCATCTTTTACAAGTTGATGTGGATTACAAAAATCATTTTTTAATAAATATGATAATGCTTCATCTTTACTTATTTCTCTTACTATACTAGAATCACTTTTATCTCTTTTTAATATGAATATTTTCTTTATTTTAGTTAGAGGAATAACTCCATCAATTCCTATTATCCATCTTACATTTACAACAGCTCTTCCTCTTTTATCTAATACTACTTTTTCTAAAATTTCTCTATAGTTAGGCCATATTTTTCCAATATTTGCATCTATATAACAATTTTTTTCAGAACCATAAGCTATAGCATTTCTTTCATATAATCTTACAAAAAACCAATCATCTGCTACAAGTCTTACACCAGGATTTCTAAGCATTCCCCAACTATGAGTTGTTTTTCCAGTACCACTTGGAGCTATTAAAGCAATACCAGAACCATCAACATCAAGTGCAGCTCCATGAATAGAATATATTTCATGAGCATCTTCAAATATATCTCCAACTATTGCTAATGCTAAGCTTTTTATCCATCCATAATAATCAATATTATAAGCAAAAGCAGTTTTTGTTAATGGATCATATTTAACATGAAGTGATTGTTTTTCATCATTTATTGCTATTATTCTTCCATGAGATTTTATATTTTCATCTGCAGTATAAAAATTATCAGCCCATATATCAGCAAAATATTTATTATCAGTCATGAATTTTATACAACATCCATAGATATTTGCTTTTCTTACATAAAGTGGTAGCTTAATTAATTCTGAATATAATTTTCTTTTTTCATCAGTTGATATAATTTCAATAGGATATGGCATAATCTCACTGTGAGAAATATGCAAGTCCTATTGCTAATGCTATTATTTTTCCTTCTTCATCAATTACTTTAATACTATATAAACCTGTTGTTCTTCCTCTACTTACTTCTTCAGCTTCAGCAATTATCTTTTTTCCATTAGTTACAGGTCTTCTATAATTTATATTCATAGAAAGAGCAATTGCTTTTACTCCATGAGAATTACATGCAATAGCAAAACTAACATCTGCAAGTGCATATATAGCAGCACCATGAGCAATATTATATGCATTTAAAAAATCTTCTTTTATAATCATTGATGTTTTTGCATATCCTTCTCTATATTCTTCAAGTTTTATTCCAAATATTTTAGCAATTTTATCATTATTTATTAATTCATTCATATCAGTATATGGTTCTTCTCTAAACATAATATTTTTAATCTCTTCTTTGTTTTTAAATTATTATGAAAGAAATCATAGACTTATTAATAAAAGAAAAAGCAGAATATGCTGAATTAAGACATCATAAAACTATTGGATTTTCATTTACAATGTGTAATAGTATTCTTGAGTCTTCAAAATATTTTGAAGATAGTGGAATTGGTATAAGAGTATTAAAAAATGGTGCTTTAGCATTTGCATCAACAAATTCTATTGATTTAGCTAAGGAAATTGGATTATTAGCATTAAAAACTGCAAAAAGTAATAAGAAAATAAAATTATCAAAAGAAAAAATTGTAAAAAGAAATTGGAAAGCAAATTATAAAATTCTTCCTACTGATGTAGATTCTTCATTAATAATTGAATTATTAAAAGATATAGATAATTCAATAAAAGAAATTAATATTAAAACAAATAGATTAATAGTAATTGAAGGTAGTATAGAGGAAAAGTATTATATTAATAGTGAAGGAACAGAAATTTCTTCTTTAGTACCAAGAGTTGGAGGATATATTGTAATAACAGCATATGATGGAGAATGTATTCAAAGAACAATTCAATTTGGAGAATCTGGTGGATGGGAAAGAATAAAAGAAATGAATATTATAGAAAAAGCAAAAGAAGAAACTATAGCATTAAAAAGAATTTTAAATGAAGGAAAATTAGTAACTCCAGGATATTATGATGTAGTTATAGGAAGCGAAATTGCAGGAATAATAGCACATGAGGGATGTGGTCATCCTCAAGAAGCAGATAGAATATTAGGAAGAGAAGCTGCACAAGCAGGAGAATCTTATGTAAAGAAAAATATGATTGGAAGAAAAATAGGAAGTTCATTATTAAATATATCAGATGATCCAACTATAGAAAATTCTTATGGATTTTATTTATATGATGATGAAGGAGTAGAAGCAAGAAAAAAGAAATTAATTTATGAAGGAAGAATAAATGAATTTTTACATAATAGAGAAACTGCATATGAATTTGGAATAAATAGTAATGCTTCTGCTAGAGCTTCTTCATATTCAAGAGAACCTATTATTAGAATGTCAAATACATTTATAGAACCTGGAGATTATTCTTTTGAAGAATTAATAGAAGATATAAAAAATGGAATATATATTAAAAGCTATGAAGAATGGAATATTGATGATATAAGATGGAATCATAGATATGTTGGATTAGAAGCATATTTAATAGAAAATGGAGAATTAAAATATCCAATAAGAGAACCAGTAATAGAAGCAACTACTGAATTATTATTTTCAAGTATTGATGCTATAGGTAAAAATTTAGAATTTCAAGCAGCTATTTGTGGAAAAGGAGAACCAGATCAAGGAATAGAAGTATGGACAGGAGGACCATGTTTAAGATTAAGGAATATATTTATTAAGAGAAGATATGAAAAATAATAAAGAAAATATTACTAGCAGTAATACTTGGTAAAGCTTTAATATAAGGTTTTATATCTTTTTATTGCATGATTATGAAGAAGGGAATTTCAACATATTCAATACATGGAGGAGAAGAAGAATATAATAGAATAGTTAAATGTACTGATATAATTCCTCCTATTCATAGAACTGCTATTTATAAACATCCTTCTGATATTCAAATAAGAGGAAGAGAATTAAAATATTCAAGAGAAGATAATCCTACTGTTTTCTTATTAGAAAAAAGAATGGCTTTACTTGAAGGAAGTAAAGATAGTTTAGCATTTTCATCTGGTATGGCAGCTATATCTACATTAGTACTTTCTCTTTTATCTAAAGGAGATACAATATTAACATCTAAAGAAGTTTATGGTGCAACACTTCAATTATTTAAATATTTAGAAAAATTTGGAATAAATGTAATATCAGTAGTAAATGAAAAAGTAATAGATCATATAAAAAATGGAATTAAAATGGTATTTGTTGAAACAATTACAAATCCATTATTAAAAGTATCTGATATTCCAAGCTTAGTAGATATATGTAAAGAAAAAAATGTAATTTTAGTTATTGATAATACTTTTGCTACTCCTATACTTGTTAAACCATTAGAATTAGGTGCAGATTATGTAGTAGAAAGTGCAACAAAATATCTTGGAGGACATAATGATGTTATTGCTGGTATTTTAGCTGGAGATAAAGAAATTGATAATATATGGGAATGGAGAAAAGTCTTAGGTACATATTTAGATCCATTTGCTGCATATTTAGTATTAAGAGGATTAAAAACACTAAAATTAAGAGTATTAGAATCATGTAAAAATGCAGAAAAAATTGTAGAATTCTTATTAAATCATAAAAAAGTAAAAAGAGTATACTATCCAACACTTTATGAAAATTATGAAAATGTAAAGAAATTTATGAAAGGATTTGGAGGAGTAGTTTCTTTTGAAGTTGATAGTAGAGAAACAGCATTAAAATTATTAAATTCTTTAAAGATAATAAAAACATCACCAAGTCTTGGGGGAGTAGAAAGTATTATTTCTTATCCAATAATCTCTTCTCATAAGAATTTAACTCATGAAGAAAGATTAGAAATTGGAATAAATGATAGATTATTAAGATTATCTGTTGGACTTGAGGATATAGAAGATTTAATTCAAGATTTAGATCAAGCTCTTAATAGTACATAATTAAAAAATTTGATTTTAATATTGAAAATAATCTTCTTTATTTTATCAATTTTTTTAAATAAAAATATCGAAAAGTTTTAAATTTTTCTTTTTTCTAGGAAAAATGTGTGAAAAATATGAGTAAGACCATATTAAATAAAACTCCTCCAGTAAGAAGAAGCGATGGTATAATAGAAGAATTTGATAAGGAGAGAATAGTAAAGAGTTTAGTAAAAGAAACAAAATTAGCTGAGATTTTATTTGGAATTCCACCAATAAAAGAAGAAGAAGCAAGAAAAATTGCTAATGAAGTTGAAGAAGATATTAAGAAAATGAATCTTAAATTTTTAAGTGGACCTTTAATAAGAGAACTTGTATGTGTAAAATTATTAGAAAAAGGATATCATATATATAGAAATGTTTATACAAGAGTTGGAATGCCATTATATGATGTTTATTTAATTGATTTATCAGAAGGTTATGAAGCAAGAGAAAATGCAAATCTTCAACCAAATCCTGAAACATTTCATAAGAAAAAAGCAGATTTTCTAAGTAAGGAATCTTACTTATTAATGATGCCACCAAAAATTGCAGATGCTCACTTAAAAGGAGATATACATATACATGATTTAGAATATTGGGGAACAAGACCTTTCTGTCAAGATCATGATTTAAGATATTTCTTTTACTATGGATTAATGCCAGATGGAACTGGTACTCATACATCAGTTGCAGGTCCAGCACAACATCCAGAAGTTGCTATACTACATGCTGCAAAAGTTCTTGGAGCTGCACAAACAAATTTTGCAGGAGGTCAAGGATTCTTTAATTTTACAGTATTTATAGCACCATATTTAAGAGGATTAGATGATAAGAAAATTCGTCAATTAGCTCAAATGTTTTTATATGAAATGACTCAACTTTATGTAGCAAGAGGAGGTCAACCAGTATTTTCATCAATACAAATAGAAGCAGGTGTTCCAAAAATATGGCAAGATGCTCCTGTAGTATATAAAGGAAAGATATGGAAGGATAGATATGGAGATTATGAAGATGAAGTACATAAATTTGCTCTTGCACTTTTAGATGAATATATTAAAGGAGATGCTATGGGTAAAATGTTTAATTTTCCAAAACCTGAAGTTGTACAAAGAGTAAGATATTGGAAAGAAAAAGAAGATGTAATGTTAAAAGCAGCACAACTTTCAGCAAAATTTGGTTCTACATATTATGATAATTTAATACCTAGTTATAGAGGAGGAGAAGATGGCGTATCATGTTTTCAATGTTGTGCATATTCATTCTCTGAAGATGGAAAATCTGAAGAATTTAAGAAAAAACTATACTTTGAAGATGGAGCACATTTCTCTATGGGTGGAATGCAAGTAATTACTATTAATCTTCCAAGAATTGCATATAAATCTAAAGATGAAGATCAAATGTATGAAATATTAAGAGAAACAATGGATATTGCAAAAGAAGCTCTTTTATTAAAATATAATATAATGGTAAGACAATATGAAAGAGGATTAATTCCTTTTGCATCTCAAAGACCAAAAGGAGCACCTCCTGCAGTTAATATAAGAGAACTTGTATTAATCATAGGATTTGTAGGTATGAATGAAATGATGCAACATATGACTGGATATGAACTTCATGAACATCGTGAAGCTCAAAAACTTGCATTAAAAGTATTAATAGAAATGGATAGAATAAAAGATGAGTATATAGAAGAAACAGGATTAAAATTTGCTATAGCAAGAACTCCTGCAGAATCATGTGCTCAACGTTTTGCAGTTGCTGATTTAATACATTATCCAGAATATGCAAAGAAATATGTAAAAGGAGATTTAGAAAAAGCATTATCACTATATAGAGAGACAACTGATCTTCCAATTTATTATACAAATGGTTCTCATGTAAATGTTTCTGCAAGAATTCCATTATATGAAAGAATGAAAATAGAAGAAAAATTCTTCCCAATATTAAAAGGAGGAAATATATTCCATATATGGCTTGGAGAAGCAAATCCAGATCCTGAAGCTATATTAAAACTTAATAAGAAAATTGCAATGGAATCATGGATTGGATATTGGAGTCATACAAAAGATATTACTTTATGTCAATTATGTGGATTTATTGGTGGAGGAATACATGATAGTTGTCCAATATGTCATAATAAAGATGTTAAAATATACTCAAGAATAACAGGATATTATCAAGAAGTAAGCTCATGGAATGCTGCTAAAAAACAAGAACTAAAAGATAGATATAGAATAAAATTAAGTGAACATTAAAATGATATTATATGTTGCTGAAATAATTCCAATATCTTTTTCAGATTATCCAAAAGAGCCATGTTGTGTAATTTTTTTAGCTGGTTGTAATTTTAATTGTGGTTATTGTCAAAATTGGAAATTAAAGAAAATTTCAAAAGAATATGAAACTAATATAGAAAAAATAAAAGAAATAATTTCAAAAAATAATTTAATAACTGCATGTAAAATATCAGGAGGAGAACCATTACTTCAATATGAAGCAGTTATAGAAATTGGAAAATTTGTAAAATCACTAGGATTAAAATTTGGAATAGATACTAATGGATCTTTACCAAATACATTAAAAAAAGTAATTCCTTTAGTAGATTTAATATCAATAGATATAAAAGCTGCACTTAATAAAAATGCTTATTTAAAAATTATTGGAATAGATCCTCCTTTATCTTCTATAATAGAATCTCTTGAAATTACTTTAAAATCAAATGCTTATGTAGATATAAGAATACCAATAATACCTGGATATAATGATAACTTAGAAACTATAAAATCAATAGAAAAAACATTAATAGAATTAGGATATGAAGAAAAAGCAGAAAGAAATATGGCAAGTATTACACTATTAGAATTTGTTCCTGAAAATGCACATTTTGAAGAATTTAAAAAATTAAGAAATCCATCAGTAGAAGAACTTATGAAATTAAAATCATATTTTAAAATAAAAAATGTAAAAATTTCTCATAGATTATACTCCAATTATAGCTAATATTATACTTATTATAAGTAAAATCCAGCCAATAGCAATTATTATTCCTATTGCTTTTCTTGTTGCTGATATGAATACTATTAGTACATATATTGCAGTTAATGTTACCATAATAGTAATTGCTGATGAAAAAGAATTTGCAAGTTCAGGTCTTCCTTTTAGTATTGTTTGTTCTATTATATATTGTATAAAGGATTTTACTAAATTAAATAAGTAATAAACTACATTAAATAATTGAGATATCTCCATGAATTTAAAAAATTAATTAAATTATTTAAGAATTTTTTCTGCTACTTCTTTATAAATTTCATAATCTCTATCTTTGTATAATACTATAAATACTTTTTCAATAAAATCTTCTTTTTCTAAAAATTCTTTTATTGCTTTTAATGCAATTATAGAAGCTTCTTCTATAGGATATCCATATGCACCTGTACTAATAGATGGAAATGCTATAGTTTTAATTCCTTTTGAAATTGCAAGTTTTAAAGAATTATAATATGCTTGATATAATAGCTTGGCTTCCTCATATTTTCCTCCTCTCCAAATAGGTCCAACAGTATGAATAACATATTTTGCTTTTAAATTTCCACCTGTTGTAATAACTGCATGACCTACTGGAAGTCCATTTGGATACTCTTTTTCTCTTATTTTTTTACATTCTTCAAGAATTTTTGGTCCTCCTTTTCTATGAATTGCACCATCAACTCCTCCTCCACCCATTAATGAAGGATTTGCAGAATTAACTATTGCATCAGTATTCATTTCAGTAATATCTCCTTTTAAAATAATTATTTTTGAATTTCCAATTTGAAATTCCTTCATATTATTACATTAATAATTTCTTCTTTATAAATTAAATTTTTTAAGATACTTAAAAATTAGAATTCTTATGTATAAAATTACATGTTCATGTTGTGGAGAAGAAAGTCTTGAAGTAAAAGAAGTTCAAACTGATATTCCTAAATTTGGAAAATTAGTCATAATATCTATGCTTTGTAGTAAATGTGGATATAGATTTAATGATATTATTCCCTTAGAGTATAAAGGTCCATCTAAAATAGAATATAAAGTAAAAGAATTAAAAGATTTATCAGCTAAAGTTATAAGATCAAAAACTTCAAAAATAACTATACCTGAGCTTGGTCTTGAATTATTACCAGGTCCTAGAGCAGAAGCATTTATAACAAATATAGAAGGTGTTCTTGATAGATTTCTTAGTATTGCAGAATATCTATATGATACATCAAGAGGAATTATAAAGAAAAGAGCACTTGAAGCTATAAATAAAATTAAATTAGCAATGGATGGTAAGATTGAATTTACATTAATAATAGAAGATAAATATGGAAATAGTGCTATAATACCTCCTGATTAAAATATTTATTCTTTTTTAATTTCATAGTAAGTAATGGGGGGGAAATTTGATTAGGAGGAATTTAGTTCATACCAAATGGATTTAAAGATATTCCTCCAGAGGAATTAGAAAAATATAAATTTGTAGAAGAAAAATTTAGAGAAACTTTTGAGCTTTGGGGTTATAAAGAAGTTAGAACTAGTACTATTGAATTTTTTGATATATTTAGATGGAGTGCAGGAGAATCTTTTGCAAATTCTATATTTAAATTTCAAGATTATGATGGTAAAATATTATCATTAAGAGGTGAAATTACTACACAAATAGCAAGAATGATTGCTTTAAAATTATGTAATGAAAAAAGATTATACTACATAGAGAATTGTATAAGATATTTACCTCAAAAAGCTATATCACAAAGAGAATTTTGGCAAGCTGGAGTTGAGCTTATTGGAGAATATGGACCTGAAGCTGATGCTGAAGTAATATGTTTAGCATTAGAAAGCTTAGATAAAATAGGTCTTAAGGCAAATATAGATATAGGAAGTATTTCAGTATTTAAGAAAATTGCTAATTATTTTAATATAGAAGATTTAGATAAATTAAAAAATGCTATAGCAAGTAAATCTATTAGTGAAATTAGAGAAATAGTTAATAATGAAGATGTATTAAAGATATTTTCATATATTATTGAAAAAAGAGGAAGAATTGAAATTTTAAAAGATTTAGCAAAAAATATTCATGAGCTAAATGAAGATATTAACTACATAGAGAAATTATTTGATATTATAAAAGCTTATGGATATTATGATAGAGTAGTAATTGATTTAAGTACATTAAGAGAGATGAAGTACTATAATGGTATTGTATTTGATATATTTGTAGAAGGATTAGGAATTCCTATAGGTGGAGGAGGAAGATATGATGAAATGATGAAAGAATTTGGTCTTGATTTAAAAGCAACAGGATTTGCTATTAATATTGATCTTATAGTAAAATTAATTGAAAAAATTCCTATAAAAAAAGAAAGAATAGTAAATGTTTATTATAAGGAAGGCTATATAGAAAAAGCAATTAATATTATTAAAGCAATGAGAAATAAAGGAATAAAATGCTCTTTATCCTTATATAGAGGAGAAAAAGATGGTATTCTAGTTAGTGATAATATTATTGATTTGAAAACTGGTGAGAAAATAAATGAAAGGAATTATATTAGCAATTCCAAGTAAAGGAAGATTAAGAAAGCCAGTTATGGATATTTTAGAAAAAGCTAATATAAAAGTTATTGATGATGATAGTAGAGTATATTTAACAAATACAACAGTAAAAGGTTTACAAATATTATCTGTAAGAGCTATAGATATTCCTACATATGTTTATTATGGAATTGCTGATATGGGAATAACTGGAAAGGATATAATAGAAGAATGTGGACTTGATATATATGAAATTGCTGATATGAAATTTGGAAATTGTAATCTTGTAGTTGCTGTAAGAGAAGATAGTCCATATTATGATGTAAATCAACTTCCTCATGGAATAAGAGTAGCAACTGAATTTCCAAATTTAACAAGAAAATTTTTTAGTAATTTAGGTATTCATGTAGAAATTATTACATTAAGAGGAGCTGTAGAAATTGCTCCAATATTAGGTCTTTCAGATTGTATTGTAGATTTATCAAGTACAGGAGAAACATTAAGAAAAAATAGACTAAGAGTAATAGCAACTATATTAAAATCTTCTGCAAGACTTATTTGTAATAAAGTTTCATATAAGACAAAATATGAAGATATTAAGAAAATTATAGAATTATTGGTGAAAAGTTGTGAAAATATTAACTTATAAAGAGTATAAAAGTGAAATTTTTAAGGAAATTCCTAATGAGATTTTTGAAGTTGTAAATAAAATAATAAAAGATGTTAAGGAAAAAGGAGATAAAGCAATTATAGAATATACAGAAAAATTTGATGGAATATCTCTTACAAAAGATGAAATTAAAGTTAGTATTGAAGAAGCAAAAAATGCTTATGAATCTATGTCAGATGAACTAAAAATTAGCTTAAAAAATTCTATAGAAAGAATAAAAAAATTTCAAGAAGCTCAATTACCAAAATCATTTTCTATGGAAATTACAAAAGGAGTAATAATTGGTGTAAAATATACACCAATATCATCTGTTGGAATTTATGTACCAGGTGGTCGTAAAGCATACATTTCTACAGTACTAATGGCTTCTATACCAGCAAAAGTAGCAGGAGTTAAAAGATGTATAATATCTACTCCTCCAAGATTTTCAAGAGATATTGCTGCTATAGCATATATGTTAGGAATAAATGAAGTTTATAGAGTAGGTGGAGCTCAAGCAATTGCTGCAATGGCTTATGGAACTGAAACTATTAAAAAAGTAGAAAAAATAGTTGGACCTGGAAATATCTATGTAACAGTAGCAAAAATCTTAGTAAGTAAAGATGTTGCTGTAGATATGCCAGCAGGTCCAAGTGAAATATTAATTTATGCTGATTATATTAAAAATCATAAATGGATTGCTATGGATATATTAGCTCAAGCAGAACATGATCCAAAAGCAAAATTAATTTTAGTAACAAAAGATAAAGAAGGAGCTCTAAAAGTAAAAGAATATCTTAAAGATTATAATCTTGAAAATGCATTTATAATACTTGTAGATAAAAAAGAAGAAGCTATAAATTTAATAAATGAAATTGCTCCAGAGCATTTAGAAATTATTAGTAATGAAGAAATTGAAATTGAAAATGCAGGAGCAATATTTATTGGAGAATATTCACCTGTAGCTATAGGAGATTATACTGTAGGGACAAATCATATATTACCAACAATGGGATGGGCTAAACGTTCTTCACCATTATCAGTAAGAGATTTTATAAAATCTATAGAATTTGTAAAATGTACAAAAGAAGGATTATATTCTATAGGAAAAGATGGAATTATAATGGCTAAAGCAGAAGGAATGGAATATCATGCAAAATCCATAGAGATAAGAATAGAAGAAAATAATTCATCATAAATATTAAAGGTGATTAAATGAAAATAGAAATTAATGAAGAAATTAAAGATTTATTAAGTAAAAAATCATTTTATGAATATATACCTGATTCTATAATAAGAATGGGATTAAATGAGAATTTATTAATTGATAAATATTTTTCCTATGTATTATTAATGGAGGCAATTAAAAATATAGATATAAGATTATATCCACCAGCAAAAGGATATAGTGCATTAAAAGCAATATCAGAAGAATATGGATTATATGAAGATGAAGTAATAGTTGGAAATGGATCTGATGAAATTATTGATCTTATAGCAAAAGTTTTTGTAAGAAAAAATGAAGCTATAATTATAGAACCAACATTTGAAATGTATAGTTTTTATGTAAAATTAATAGGTGGTAAAATCAAATCTGTTTTAACAAATGAAGATTTTGATATTAATGTAGATGAAATACTTTCTCAAGTAAGTAAAAATACAAAAGTAATTTTCATATGTTCACCAAATAATCCAACAGGAAAACAATATGAAAAAGAAAAAATTTTAAAAATTGTAAAAGAATTTCAAGGTATTGTTGTATTAGATGAAGCATATGCAGATTTTGCATCATATAGTATTTTCATGGAAGCACCAAAATATGATAATTTAATTGTTTTAAGAAGTTTTTCTAAATCACATGGTCTTGCAGGATTAAGAATTGGATATGGAGTAGGAAATAGTGAAATTATAAGATATTTAAAATCAGTACAAAGTCCATATTCTGTAAATTCTATTGCTCAAGAAGTATGTAAGTTTGTATTAAGAAATAAACATGTATATGATCATTTTATAAATTTAGTAAAAAATGAAAGAGAATACTTAATAGCAGAATTAAGTACTATAAAAGAAATAAAAGTATTTCCATCTAGTGCAAATTTCATTTTAATAAAATTATTAACATGTTCATCATCATATATATGTGAGAAATTAAGAGAAAAAGGAATATTAGTAAGAGATAGAGGTAATTTACCATTATTAGAAAATTGTATAAGAGTAACAGTTGGAAGAAGAGAAGATAATATTAAGTTTATTAATACATTAAGGAAAGTATTAGAAGAAAAATAGGGGAATAAAATGGAAAGTGAATTTATTGAATATACAAGAGAAACAAAAGAAGTAAAAATAAAAATAAGCTTAAGATTAAATGGAAAAGGAGTTTTTGAAGGATCATGTGGAACATTATTTATGGATCATATGATAAAAACATTAGCAAAACATGGAAAATTAGATATTATTGTTAATGCTAAAGGAGATTTAAAACATCATATAATTGAAGATTTAGCAATATGTATAGGAAAAGCTATAAGTATTGCATTAAAGAATAGAGAAGGAATTGCAAGATTTGGATTTGCTTATGTTCCAATGGATGATGCTCTTGCAAGAGCAGTAGTAGATTTAGGAGGAAGAGCTTATTGTAAATTAGAACTAAATGTAAAAGATAATGTAATTGAAGATACAAAAGTTGAAGATATTATACATTTTATAGAAACTCTTTCTCAATCCTTAGAAGCTAATATTCATATAAGTGTACTTTATGGATTTAATGATCATCATAAAATTGAAGCATCAATAAAAGCTTTAGCAATAGCATTAAGAGAAGCAATGAAGAAAATTGGAAATGATATACCAAGTACAAAAGGTGTAATAGGATGAAAGTAGCAATTCTTGATTTAAGTGTAGGAAATTTATTTAGTATTAAGAGAAGTTTTGAAAGAATTGGAGAAGAAGTATTTCTTGCTAATAATAGTAAAGATTTAGATTTAGCTGATGTAGTAGTAATTCCTGGTGTTGGAGGATTTAAAAGTGGAATTACCACATTAAAAAATAATTTTAAGGATTTACTTCATATTTTACTTCATAAACCTATACTTGGAATTTGTTTAGGAATGCAACTTTTACTTGAAAAAAGTTATGAAGGAGGAGTAAATGAAGGATTAGGAATTATAAAAGGAGAAGTTATTAGATTACCATCATTTGTAAAAATTCCTCATATTGGATGGAATGGTATAGAAATTGTAAAAAATTCTTTATTACTTGAAGATTTAAAAAATGGAGATTACTTTTATTTTGTACATTCTTATTATTGTAATGTAAAAGAAGATATTATTATTGCATATACAGATTATGGAATAAAATTTCCTTCAATTATAGAAAAGAAAAATATTGTAGGAACTCAATTTCATCCAGAGAAAAGTGGAAAAAATGGTTTAATATTTTTAAAGAATTTTATAAAATGGTGTAAAACTTGCTAATAATACCTGCTGTAGATATTTCAAAAGGAAAATGTGTAAGATTATATATGGGGAAAATAGAAGAGTGTAAAGTATATTATGATAATCCTTTAGATGCTATAAGAAGATGGGAAGAAGAAGGTGCTGAATTAATACACTTAGTAGATTTAGATGCTGCAATTGGTATTGGAAATAATAGAGAAATTATAAAGAAAATATTAAAAGAATCAAAAGTACCAATTCAAGTAGGTGGAGGAATAAGAAATATAGAAATTGCTAAAGATTATTTAGAATCAGGAGCTTATAGAATAATTTTTGGAACAGCTGCTTTAGAATTAAGAACTATAAAAGAAGCTATTAATAAGTTTGGAAGTGAAAAAATAATGGTAGCAATTGATCATGCTATGGGAAGAGTTGCAATAAAAGGCTGGAAAGAAATATTAGAATTAGATGCTGAAATATTATGTAGAAATTTATTTTCTTTAGGTATTAAAAGATTCTTAATGACATCAATTGATAGAGATGGTACATTAAAAGGTCCAAATATTTCATATTCTTTAATGGTTGCATCTAAAATTCCAGCAGAATTCTATTTAGCAGGAGGTTTTTCAAGAATAGAAGAAATAATACCATTAAAAGGAAGAGTAGCAGGTGTAATTATAGGAAGAGCATTATATGAAGGTAAAATTGATTTTAAAAAAGCAAAAGAGGTATTAAAATATGTTAACTAAAAGAATAATTCCATGTCTTGATGTTGATAAAGGAAGAGTTGTAAAAGGAATTCAATTTATAAATCTTAGAGATATTGGAGATCCAGTAGAACATGCATTAATTTATGAAGAACAAGGAGCAGATGAATTAGTATTTTTAGATATTACTGCTTCTTATGAAAAAAGAGATATAATGATTGATGTTGTTAAAAGAATTGCAAAAGAATTATCTATTCCTTTTACAGTAGGTGGAGGAATAAGAAAATATGAAGATGTAAGAAATATTCTCATGGCAGGAGCAGATAAAGTTTCTTTAAATACTGCAGCAGTATTAAATCCTAATATATTAAAAGAATGTTCTGATATATTTGGTAGTCAATGTATTGTATGTGCTATAGATGCAAAAAGAAAAGGAAATTCTTGGGAAGTTTATATTTATGGAGGAAGAAAACCAACAGGAATAGATGCTATAGAATGGGCAAAAAAAGTTGAAGAACTAGGTGCTGGTGAAATATTATTAACAAGTATAGATTATGATGGATCAAAATTAGGATATGATTTAGAATTAACAAGAAGAGTTTCAGAATCAGTTAATATACCAGTAATAGCATCAGGAGGAGCAGGTAATCCTGAACATATATATTTAGCATTTAAAGAAGGAAAAGCAGATGCTGCACTTGCAGCTTCTATATTTCACTATGGAGAATATTCTATTAAAGATGTAAAAATTTACTTAAAAAATAAAGGAATTCCTGTAAGGTTGTGATATAGTGAATATTAATGAAATAATAAATAAATTAAATTTTGAAAAAATGAATGGAATAATACCTGTAATTACTGTTGATGAAAATGATAAGATATTAATGCTTGCCTTTATGAATAAAGAAGCATTAGAAAAAACATTAAAAACAGGATTAATGCATTATTGGTCTAGAACAAGAAATAAAATTTGGATGAAAGGTGAAGAATCAGGACATTATCAATATGTATTAGGAATATATACTGATTGTGATATGGATTCTCTTTTATTTAAAGTAAAACAAATTGGAAAAGTTTGTCATAAAGGAGAAGATACATGTTTTCATATTCCAATAAAACCATATGAAAGTAGTCATTTAATAATTAATAAATTAGAAGAAATAATTGATAATAGAATTAAAAATCCAAAGGAAAATTCTTATACATCAAGTATTGTAAGAAAGGGAATTGAAGAAGTTGCAAAAAAAGTAATAGAAGAAGCTTCTGAAGTTGCAATTGCTTCATTAAGAGAAAGTAATGAAAGAATTATAGAAGAAATAGCTGATTTAATATATCATTTAATAGTATTAATGAGAATGAAAGGAATAAATATAAATGATATTTATAAAGAGCTTTGGAAGAGAAGAAAATAAATGAATTTAATTGAATTATTTATTATTGTTTTTATAATAAGTATATCTGGAGTATTTTCACCTGGTCCTCTTACTTTTGTAGCATTAGCTATAGGTAGTAAAACAAATTGGAAAGGTGGAATTTTAATAAGTATTGGACATTTAATAGTTGAATTTCCATTAGCTTTATCTATTGCTTTTGGTATTACTTTTATTACATCTTCTATATCAAATTTATTATCAATTTTTGGGGGAATTTTTATGATTATTTTTGGATTTTTAATAATAAAAAGTGCAAAAAATTATGAAATTAAAAGTTTTTCACATAGTCCATTAATATTAGGAATAAGTCTTTCTATTTTAAATCCTTATTTCATATTATGGTGGATAACTATAGGAGCATCTTTAATTAATTTAGCTATAGAATTAGCAGGATTATTTGGAGTTATATTTATGTATATATCACATATTTGGATTGATTTTTTATGGTTAATAATACTTACTATATTAGGATATCAAGGAAGAAAACTTGGAAAATATTATTCATATTTTGTTATGATACTAGGATTTATTTTAATAATATTTGGAATAAATTTTATAATAAAGATATTTTAATGAATTTTAAAACCATTATCTACTTCTACTAACCATCCATTATACTTTTTTAATATATTAATAGCTTTATTATAATTATCAAATAATGCTATTACTACTCCTCCTAATCCTGCACCTGAAATTTTTGCTCCTAATGCTCCATTACGAATTAAATCTATTACAATATTATCTATTAATGGTAAACTTACTTCATATAGATTACTTAATAAAAAGTGCTGATAATTCATAATTTCTCCTATAATTGATAATTTTCCTTTTTCAAAAATTTCTTTAGCTTTATTATAATCTATTTCTAATACATTCATAATATCTTCAATAGAATATTTTTCATTTTTTATTAATTTTAAAGCAAATAAAGTAGATTTATGAGCTTTTATAGTATAAAGTATTCTATTTTTTAATTTTCCATTAAGTTTTTCAATATATAAAGGTACTTTTTCCCATTCTGAAATTCCCATTATTTTTAAACATTCATTTATTTCTTCTTGTCTTATTTTGAGTATATCATTTGCTTTTCTTCTTATTTTACTATCAATAACAACAAAGTATCCTCCAAATGGTTTTAAAATTTCTACATCATATGGTGGTTTTGTATTTATGTATAAAATATTACCAAAAGCTGAAGTATATTGATCAAGTCTACCACATGAAATATTCATAATATCATGTTCTGCAATATAAGAAAGTTCTGCAATTTCTTTTAAATTAAGACCTAAATTAAAGAAATCATTTAATCCTCCAATAATTGAAACTAATAATGCTCCACTACTTCCTAGTCCAGCTCCTATAGGAATTTGACTATTAATCCATATTCTTACTCCTTTAATATTATATCCAATTTTCTTTAGTGTAATTAAAGCTGCACGAATATAATTTCCAAACCATTCTTTTTTATTAATAAGCTCTATATTATTTATATTAATTTCATCTTTTTCTTTAATATTTTCTGAAAATACAATAATTTTATCATCATTAGTAGTTTTTATTTTTATGAAAGTTCTAAGATTAATTGCTATTCCAACTACAGGTAATCCCTTATAATCTTGATGTGTATTTAAGAAATCTAATCTACCAGGAGCTGAATATATCTTCTCAGATTTCAAGTTTAATCCCTATTTTTTCTTTATTATACTTAAAAGATAATATGAAATAGATGAAATTATAAGTCCATAATACCATACTAATTCAAGTCCAGGTAATGGAAAGATATATACATAGTATAGCTTTCCTTGATATATAGCTAATATATACTCAGCAATAATTCCTATTATTAATGAAATTATTCCAATATATGATGAATTAAATGGATTTTTATGATAAATTTCATTAATTAGAATTATTCTTTTTCTTACAATCCAATAATCAGTTATCATTATTCCAACTATAGGACCTAAAAACATACTATAATACCACATTATGTCTATTAATTTATAGGCGACTTCTAAAGATTCTTTAACATACCATGGAGCTATGAAGAAGGATAGTATACTTGTTATAATTATTGTTTTTCTCCAACTTAATTTAAATACTTTAGCAAATACATTAACAATTCCTGGAAGATATCCTGTTAACATAGTTGTTGCTGTAGCTAAAAAAGCAAATAGTAATCCAAATATTCCTATTATTGGAATTGGTGAGTATATAGCAATAATATCAATAGGACTTAAATTTCCTCCTGTAATATATGTTGCAATATATCCAATTATTGTTCCAATAACTTGAGGTATAACAAGACCAATAGTATGACCAAATATAAGTGATTTTGTGCTTTTTGTAAATCTACAAATATCTACTATATTTGGTACAATCATGCCCCACCATGCAGTTTGAACTGCAATATTTAATAAAAATTCAGAACTTAACCAAGAAGACCTTCCTTCCCATATTGGTATGCTTATATGTGAAAATTGTGGCATATTCATCATATATAAAGTAAACCATCCAAAGAATAGAAGAATTAAAGGTCCAGATAGTATATCAAGCCATTTTATTGATTTTATTTTTCCTGCACCAATTACTCCAGTTATAATTAGGAATAATATTAGAACAAAGGGAACATAGTATAATCCTCTTGTAGGCATATCAATACCAGCATATCCTAATATTAAAAGAAACATTTCAGTTATAGCCCAAGTTGCTATAAAAGCATCAATTGCATACCATATTATATCAATAAAAACAACCATTATCATAGGTATTATTGTAGTATTTTTTCCAAATGATAATCTTAAATAAATTGGATAGGGTATTCCATATTTTACACCTGCATGTCCATTTAGACATAATAAAATTGCAACTATTCCACTACCTATTAAAGAACTAACAATAGTTTGAATTAATGATAAGCCAAGAACATTAGAAATCCATCCTAAGAAAAATATAGAAGTAGCTATAGTAAGAGAAATCATTATTATTGTATAACCAATTGTTCCAATAATTCTTTCTTCAGGTTTTGTAGGAAGCAAATTCGAATCAGATTCACTCATACTTTATGAATTTTTAATTAATAATTTACTTATTAATTTTACTTCTTAGTTAATTATAAATTCCAAATTGAACTATAATTATTTATGAAAATTGTATTTTCTAAAAAATGTCTTGAATATGGTTATGGACATATTGAAAGTCCAGAAAGAATAATAAAAGCTTATGAAATTTTAAAGGAAAATGGATATGAATTTATAGAACCAGAACCTGCAAGAGAAGAAGATATATTAAAAGTTCATGATATTTCATATATTAAATTATTAAAAGAAGGATTAATAGAAGATGAAGATACTCCAGCATATCCTAATATTTATGAATATGCAAGATTAGCTGCTGGTGGAGCTATACTTGCTGCAAAAATAAATGGATTTTCACTTATGAGACCTCCTGGTCATCATGCTGGAAGAAAAGGAATTGCATTAGGTGCTCCTACAAGAGGTTTTTGTTATTTAAATAATATTGCTATTGCAGTTAAGTATTTAAATAAATCAACATTAATTCTTGATCTAGATGGTCATCATGGAAATGGTACACAAGAAATTTTCTTTGGAGATCCTAATGTAATTTATATATCATTACATAAGCATCCATTATATCCAGGTACAGGATTATATTCTGAAGCAAATTGTTATAATTATCCATTAGATTATGGAGAAGAAAAATATATTAAAACCTTGAAAAAAGCTTTAGAAAAAATTGATATGAATAAAATAGAGGTTATAGCAGTTTCAATTGGATTTGATACTTTTATTGGAGATATTGCTTCACTTGGATTAAATGAAAAAAGTTTTGAAGAAATTGGAAAAATTCTTTCTTCTTTAAATAAACCAATATTTTTTGTTCTTGAAGGAGGATATATTGGAGAAAATATTGGTAAAGGAATTATTGCATTACTTAAGTATTTCTAATACAATCCTAATAAAATTAATGCTATGGAAAAGTATGAAAATGCTGTTACAATATCTGCTATTGTAGTAACTAATGGTGATGATACAATTGCAGGATCAAGTTTAATTTTAGCAAGTATTATTGGTAAAAGAGAACCAACTATATCTGCAATATATAATGATATTACTAATGCTATTGAAACCACAATAGCAATTCTTATTGCTAAATTAATATCACCCATAGCTATTATTGTTATTATAAATGAAATTAAAAAAGAAAAAGGAGCTAATATAAAGTTCATTAATGTTGATACACTCATTTCTTTTGATAAAACTTTCATAAAATCACTAAATGAAACTCTTATTTCTCCTAGTATCATGCTTTTTAATGTTAATGAAGAAGATTGTGAAGCAATATTACCTGAATTATCAGCTAACATAGGAAGAAAAGCAGCTAATATTGCTACTCTTGCTATTACATTTTCAAATGATGCAACTATACTACCTGTAATTGCATCCATAATGTATAATAATATTATCATGGGAGATCTTTTTAGTGCCAATTTAAATGGATCTGCAGTGATATAACTACCTTTAATGGTCTCTATAATACCACCATGCTTAAGTAAGTCCTCAGAAAATTCTGAACTCATAATATCAAGTATATCATCTAATGTGACTATTCCAAGAAATCTTCCTTCACTATCTACTACTGGTACTTCTATTAAATCATAATCTATTGCTAATCTAACTGCTTCTTCTCTATCCTTATGAACTTCAATAACTGCACAAGGTTTTCTTACTATTTGTTTTAATAAAAGATCTTTTGGTTTAGTTAGGAATAATCTAACTTCAATACATCCAATAAGTTTATGTTCATCATCTACAACATAAATATTATGATGTCTATCATATAATCCTAGTTTATCTTTTGTTATATACATTGAAATTGCATCTCCTACCTTAGTATTACAATTAAAAACTGGAACTTGTACGGTCATTACTCCACCAACACTTTCTGGAGGATATTTTAATAGTTTTAAAACTTCACTTCTAACATCAGTAGGTAATAATTCTATAATTCTATTTTTTATTCTTGGTGGTAATTTAGAAATTATATCTGCTATTTCATTAAATGGTAATTTTAAAATAGCTTTAGAGAACTCATCAACTCCTTTAACTGTAACTATTTCATATAATATATCTTCACTTACTTTTGTTAAAATTTCAGCTATTGGTTGTAGAGATACATTAGCAAATAACTTAATTCTTTCTTCATCACTTAATCTAACTAATACTTCATGTAAAATTGGTATAGGAAGTGATTCAATAAAGAATGATAATGTTACATATTCTTCTTTTTCTAGTAATTCTCTTATTTCTCTTATATATTCATCAACTTTCCAAGGTCTATATATACCTAATCCTTCCATTATTACATCTCCAAGGTTTAGAAATATTCTTAAAATAAATATTAAAAAAATAATTTAAATATTTTCTAAGATAGTTTACTTAAGTATTTTAATTTTATAAAGACTTTCTAATACTATAAAACCTAATATATTTATAGAAGTAAATGAGCCAATAAATAATCCAAGAAGACTAATTTCAATTGATACATTAAATATAAAAGAAAGATAACTTCCAACAATTATTGTTATAATTATTGTTTCTAATAAGCATCCAAGAAATCTCTTTACTCTACTATCTCTACCAATTATATATGCTATTATACAAGCTAAAAAATTAGCAATTGAACCTCCAATTATATCAATAGGTCCAAGTCCACCATAAAAATTTGCAATTATACATCCAAAACATGTTCCAAAAGCTACAGGTAATCCATATATCATTACTAAAGGCAATAATGCATCTGCTATTCTTATTTGAAATATTCCAAAGCTTATAGGAGCTAATAATATTACTCCTAAAGCATATAATGTAGTAAACATTGCTGTTACTACTATATCTCTACTTTTCATATTCTTTCCTAAAGAATATTATTATTTAAATATTTCTAAAATTGAATTTTATAAGGGACATAGAATGGATAAAATAATCATAGTAGATTTTGGAGGACAATATACTCATTTAATAGGAAGAAAAGTAAGAGAAAAAGGAGTATATTCTGAAATAGTATCATATGATATAAAAATAGAGGAAATTGATAGTAATGTAAAAGGAATAATACTATCAGGTGGACCATATCATGTTTCTGAAAATTCTCCAAAAATAGATTCTAGAATATTTGATTTAGGAATTCCTATACTTGGTATATGTTATGGTCATCAATTAATAGCTTATATGTCTGGAGGAAAAGTAGGTCCTTCAAAAAAAGGAGAATATGGAATTACTTATGTTAATATTATAAATAATAATGATATATTAAAAGGATTAAGTAAAAAAGAAAAAGTATGGATGAGTCATAGTGATTCTGTATTCTCCTTACCTGATGAATATGAAGTTTTAGCATATACTAAAAACTGTCCAATTGCTGCTTTTAAACATAAATATAAACCAATATATGGTGTACAATGGCATCCAGAAGTTTATCATACTGAAAATGGTGATACTATTTTTGAAAATTTTATTTCTATTTGTAATTGTAAAAGAGATTGGAAAGTAGAAAATCTCTTAGATAAAATGATAGAAGAAGTAAGAAGTGAAGTTAAAGATGGTAAGGCAATTATAGCATTAAGTGGTGGTATAGATTCTAGTACTGCAGCAATGATTGCAGCAAAAGCAATAGGAAATAGATTAGTAGCAGTATTTGTAGATCATGGATTTATGAGAGAAGGAGAAGTAGAATCAATTAAAAATACATTTAAGGAATTAAATTTAATTGTTATTGATGCAAAAGATAGATTTTTAGAAAAAATTAAAGGAGTAAAAGATCCTGAATTAAAGAGAAAATTAATTGGAGAAGAATTTATAAGAGTATTTGAAGAAATTGCTGAAAAAGTAGGAGCAGAATATTTAATTCAAGGAACTATTTATCCTGATAGAATTGAATCAGGATTAAGACATTCTGATAAAATAAAAAGTCATCATAATGTTGCAGGAATTCCATCAAAAATAAAATTTAAGAAAATTATTGAGCCATTAAGAGATTTATATAAAGATGAAGTAAGAAAAATTGCATTAAAACTTGGTTTACCAAAAGAAATTGTATATAGACAACCATTTCCAGGTCCAGGTCTTGCTGTAAGAATTATTGGAGAAGTTACAAAAGAAAAGCTTGAAATTATAAGAAAAGCTGATAAGATTGTAAGAGAAGAAATTGAAAAAAGTAAAATAAGAGAAAAATTATGGCAATATTTTGCTGTATTAACAGATACTAAAACAACAGGAGTAAAAGGAGATGAAAGAGCTTATGGTTATGTTATTGCTATAAGATGTGTAGAAAGTAGAGAAGCTATGACTGCAAAATTTGCTAATCTTCCATATAAATTATTAGAAAAAATATCAACAAGAATAACAAATGAAATACCTGAAGTTGTAAGAGTTGTTTATGATATTACTCATAAACCACCAGCAACTATAGAATGGGAGTAAATAGATTTTTATAAAAAGGAAATTAAATATTTTAGTATGCTTTCTAAAAGAGTATTAAACTTAAAGGAATCTGGAACATTAAAAGCAATGATTAAAGCTAAAGAGCTTCAAGCAAAAGGTATGAAAGTTATACAACTTGATGTTGGTGAACCAGATTTTCCTACACCAATTAATATTATAAAAGCTGCTGAAAAAGCCATGGAAGAAGGTTTTACTCACTATACTCCAAGCTTAGGAATTCCAGAATTAAGAGAAGCTATTGCAAATAAGCTTAGAGAAGAAAATAAAATTGATGTTAGTAAGGATAATATTATTGTTACACCTGGTTCAAAACAAGCTATATTTTATGCAGTTATGGCATTAATTGATGAAGGAGATGAAGTTATTATTCCTACTCCTGCATGGTCATCATACATGGAAATTGTTACATTAGCAGGAGGAAAAGTAAAAGAAGTTCCTACAAATAATGATTTTTCACTAAATATTGAGAAAATTAAAGAAGCAATAACTAAAAGAACAAAATTAATTATAATAAATTCTCCAAATAATCCAACAGGTCATGTAATGGATATTAAAGAAATAAAAGCATTATGTGATATAGTTTTAGATTCAAATCTATTTGTATTATCAGATGAAATTTATGAGAAATTAGTATATGAAGGTAAGCATATAAGTATTGCTTCTCTTCCAAATATGGAAGAAAGAACAATTACAATTAATGGATTTTCTAAGACATATGCTATGACTGGATGGAGATTAGGATATGCAGTAGCTCCAAAAAATATAATTTCAGCAATGAATAAAATTCAGCAACATACAGCAACTTGTGTTACATCTTTTGCTCAAATAGCTGCTATTGAAGCTTTAAAACCTCATACTCCAATAGCACCAATGATTGAAGAATTTAAAAGAAGAAGAGATTATATATGTAAAGCTTTAGAAAAATTATCTTTTAAGTTTGTAAAGCCAAAAGGAGCATTTTATGTATTTCCTGAAATTCCTATTGATAATATGAATTCTAATGAGTTTTGTGATATATTATTAGAAAAATATGGAGTAAGTGTAACACCAGGAACTGCATTTGGTAATTATGATAAGCACATAAGAATTTCATATGCTAATTCAATAGAAAATATTGAAGAAGCTATGAAAAGAATTGAAATGTTTATAAATGAAAAAAGATAAAATTTTTACTCTATTATTGTTTTCTCTTTTTATTAAATATTTATGAGATGATATAGATGAAATATGATGTTTCAGTTATAGGCTCTGGACCTGCAGGTTATGTATGTGCTATAAGATTATCTCAACTTGGAAAAAAAGTAATTTTAATTGAAGAAAAAGAAATTGGAGGAACATGCTTAAATAGAGGATGTATTCCAACAAAAGCATTAATTCACTTAGCTACATTATTTAAAAGTATTAAAGAAGGAGAGAAGATTGGAATAAATGTTTCTGGAATTTCTATTGATTTTAATAAAGCAAAAAATTGGATAAATCAAATAGTATTAAAGTTAAGATCTAATCTTGAGTATTTATTAAAATCATATAAAATTGATATTATAAAGGGAAAGGCAATTATAAATGAAAAAAATGAATTAATTGTAAATAATAAAAAAATTGAAAGTGAAAATATTGTTATAGCAAGTGGCTCAGAACCATTGTTTATACCACCTATTATTCCTGATCATAATAAAATTATTACATCTGATGATATTTTTAATATAAATAATATTCCTAATGATTTAATTATAATAGGAGGAGGAGTAATAGGCATAGAAATGGCAACTATTTTTTCTTATCTTGGATCAAATGTAACAATTATTGAAATAATGGATCAAATATTACCTGGTTTTCCAAGAGATGTTATTATTCCTGTAGAGAGAAATCTTAAGAAATCAGGTGTTAACATAAAGTTGAAAGTAAAAACTGAAAAATGTGAATATAATGAAAATAAAATAAAAGTAAAATTAGAAAATGGAGAAATTCTTAGTGGAGATTATGTTTTAATAGCAATTGGTAGAAGACCAAATACTAAGAATTTTAGTAATATAAAAGTTGATGAAAAAGGATTTATAAAAGTAAATAATAAAATGGAAGTAAATTCTGGTATATATGCTATAGGAGATGTAATAGGTCCTCCTTTACTTGCACATAAAGCTATGGAAGAAGGTTATTATTTAGCAGAAATAATAGCTGGAATAAGAGAAACAATGCCAAAACTTAATATTCCTTATGTTGTATATTCAGATCCTGAAATTGCTATTATAGGAGAAAAAGAAGGAGATATTATTGGAAAATTTCCATTTATTTCATGTGGTAGAGCATGGACTATAGATAAAACTGAAGGATTTTTAAAAATAATTGGAGATAAAAATGGTAAAGTAATTGGCGCTCAAATAGTTGGAGCTAATGCTTCTGAAATTATTAGTGAAATATCTCTTGCAATTTCTTCATCATTAAAAATTGAAGATATTTGTCATACAGTTCATCCTCATCCAACATTAAGTGAAGTAGTATTAGAAGCTTCAAGAATCTCATTAAGAAAATCAGTTCATTATAAAAGCTTATATTAAATATTTTCAATAATATGAATATGATAAAAATTCCATTAAGTGAAATAAAAGATAAAAAGAAATTAAAATTAAATGATAATGAAATTTTAATTTTAAAAGTAAATAATAATTTTTATGTCATAGAAAATAAATGTCCACATGCAGGATGTAGATTATCATATTATGGAAAGATTTTAAGCGAAAGGAAAATAATGTGCACATGTCATGGAGCAATATTTAGTTTAGAAGATGGAAAAGTAATAGATGGTCCTACTAATAAATCATTAAAAATTTATAAGGTAAAAATAGTTAATGAAGAGCTATTAATAGAAATTTAGGTCATGGAAATAATTATTCCTGCTACAATTGCTGAACCTATTATTCCTGCTACATTTGGTCCCATAGCATACATAAGTAAAAAGTTTTCAGGATCTTCTTTTGAAGCTATTTTTTGTACAACTCTAGCAGACATAGGAACTGCAGATACTCCTGCTGCTCCAATAATTGGATTAAATTTTCCCTTTGTCAGTATATAGAAAATTTTTCCCATTAATACTCCTCCCATTGTAGCAGTAGTAAAAGCAAAAGCTCCAATTGATATTATCATTATTGTATTTAAATTAAGAAAAGATTCAGCTCTCATTGTACTTCCAACACCAAGTCCTAAAAGAATTGTACTAACATCAATTAATTCATTTTGAGCTGCTCTTGATAATCTTTCAGTTACTCCACTTTCTCTTATTAAATTTCCAAACATTAATGCACCTACTAATGGTACTGCACTTGGAACTATTATGCCTGATAATATTGTAATTATTATTGGAAATATTATTTTTTCATTTTTTGAAACTTCTCTTGTAATTGGAGGCATTTTAACAAGTCTTTCTTTTTTTGTTGTTAATAATTTTATAATTGGAGGTTGTATTAATGGTACTAGTGCCATATATGAATATGCTGCTACTGCTACAGGTCCTAATAGATGAGGGGCAAGTTTAGAAGCAGTATATATTGTTGTTGGACCATCTGCACTTCCAATAATTCCAATTGCTCCTGCTTCTTTTATATTAAATCCAATAAGAGTTGCTAAAATCATTGATATAAATATACCTAATTGTGCAGCACCTCCTAATAAAAAAGATTTTGGATTAGAAATTAAAGGACCAAAATCTGTCATAGCCCCAATACCTATAAAGATTAATATTGGAATAATTCCAGTTTCTAATAAATACTTATGTATATAATAGAGAAAACCTCCTATATCTGCAATATTACTCATAGGAATATTTACAAGTATAGCACCAAAGCCAATAGGAATTAAAAGTAGGGGTTCATATTCTTTAAATATACCTAAATAAATAAGAATTAAACCAATAATTATCATTATAATATTTTCAATCATTTTATTCACCAATTTTCATTTTTACTAATAAATCTCCAATATTAACAAAATCTCCTTCTTTTTTCAATATCTCTTTTATTATTCCATTTTTTGGTGCAACTATTTCATTAAGCATTTTCATAGATTCTATATACAGAATAACATCACCTTTCTTAACAACATCCCCTTCCTTTACAAGAACTGAAGAAATTACTCCTGGAAGTGGTGAATTTATATTAATAATTTCTTCTTTTAATTCAATATCTTCTACTTCATAATATGCTTCTATTTCCATTTTTGGTTCTTCTAAACCTTCTACTTTTACTTCATATTCCTTTCCATTTACTTTAACTTTTAATAAATTATTATTAACTTCCTGAACTTCAACTTCTTTTTTTCTATTCTTTATAGTAATTTGAAATTTCATTTCCTTCTCCTCCTATAGTATAAATAAATTGCAGTTGCTATGTATGGTAAATCATCTTCTTTACTTAGAAATTTTCCAATAAAATGAAATATTATAGCATATAATGATAATAATGACATTGTTATTATCATGCCAATTATAGCAATTGAAATAACATTGAAAACTTCCATAATATGATTTTATTCATTATGTTATTTAAATTTATATGGGTGCATAGATTTTTGATTTTCCATTTTCTTTTCTTACTCTAAATATATAATCTGCAAAACCTTCAAGTTCTCTTTCATGAGAAACAATTATTACTTGATCTAATTTTAATTCTCTTATTAAATCACCCATTTTTGCTATTTGCTCTTTACTAAATCCATCAGTTGGCTCATCAAGTATCAAAAGTCCTCCTTCTATTCCTGTTCTTTTTTGAACAATTTTATTTAATGCTAATCTAAATGCTAATGCTAAAGCTGTTCTTTCTCCACCACTTAAATTAGATACTTCTTGTTCATATGATTCTTGCATTACAATTGGTGTAAAATCTTCATCAACCATTACAGTTTTTGTAGGATCATCTACTAAATATGAAAAGAATCTTGAAAATTCATCATTAAATTCTCTATTGGCATTTTTAAATATTGTTAATTCTATTTTTTCAAGAGCAGGTATAAAGCATTCCTCAATCCATGTAATATATTCCATTAATCTTTTTCCTTTGTTTACTTTTTCCTTTATTTTATTTATTTCTTGTTGAATACTAGATATTTCAAAATCATATTTTTCTATATTTGCTATTGTTTTTGATTTTTCTAATTCCAAATTTCTTCTTTTTTCTATTAATTTCTTATATTCACTTTCAATTTTTTCATATTCTTTTTTCTTTATATTATATTCTTCTGCAGCTTTTCTTGATAATTCAATTTTCTCCTTTAACTCTTCTACTTTTTTTAATAATTCTTTTAATTCTTCTTCATAATTTTTATTTTGCTCATTAATAATTGATAACTGATAGTTTATTTTTTCTAATTCCTTAATGTTATCTTCATAGATTTTTGCTTCTTTTCTCATTTCTTTTAATCTTTTTATTTCATCTTCAATTACTATTTTTTTATTTTCAATTTCTTTTACTTCTTTTTTTAATGCTTCTACTTTTGATAAGAATATAGGATTATCTACACTTTGATTACATGTTGGACAAATTTTTTTCTGAATTAAAATTAAGTAATTTTGTAATAATTGTTGCTTTCTTGTATATTCCTCATATATTTTATCTCTTTCTTTTTCTATTTTTTCTAAAATTTCATCAATTTCTTCTAATAATTTTTCTGGCTTTTTTAAAACTATATTATTTTTCTGTTTTTCTAGTCTTTCTTTTTCTATTTTATTTCTTGATAATTGTAAATTTAGAAAGTTTATTCTCTTATTATATTCATCAAAACTTTTTCTAAGTTCTTCTTCCTTCTTTAATTCTCCCATTAATCTTTCTAATTCTTCTATTAATTTCTTTAATTCTACTTCGTACTTAGTAATTTCATTATTAATATCAATAAGAACTTTTTCAATTTCCTTTAATTTATTTAATTCTTCATTTTTCTTTTTCTCATTTTCCTTTATTTTTTCCTCAAGTTTTGGTAAATTTACTTCTTCTTTAAGATAGATATTTGCATATGTTCTTAATTCCTTTGCTACTAAACTTGCATTATCTCTTGCAATTTTATATTCTTCAAGTCTTAATGCTTTTCTTATTGTTTGAAGTCTTTCCTCACTAGGCTTATTTAGAATTTCTTTCATTTCTTCCTGAGGTGTATATATAGCATATCTAAATATGATACTTTTTGCTTTTGGATCAATAGGCTCATTATATCCAAGAATTTCTAATATTTTTTCTTTCATTTCCTTTGGTGATAATAAATATCTTTTTCCATTAATTTCTATCCAACAATTTTCTTGTCTTATATTCTTTTTTGTTACTCTTACTAAAGATCTATGAACTTTTACTTTATTTCCTCTTACTTCAAATTCAAGCTCAACTTCTCCTTCATTTTTTCCAAGAGATAATAAGCTAGTAGCTTTTTCATTACCAAGACCAAAAAGTGCAAATTCAGTAGCAAGTAATATAGTAGATTTTCCAGAACCAATATCTCCTTCAAATAGTATTACTCCATTTGGAAAATAAATTTCTCCTTGATCATAACTTCTTATATTTCTTAATTTTAATCTTCTTAAAATCATTTTTATCCCTCAATTAGATCTTTAATTCCTAAAACTTCTATTGCAGCTTCTTTTATTCTCTTTTCATAACTTGATGATACTTCTCCTTCTTTCTTTTGAACTTTTAATTGATTAAATAATGCTTTTGGTAATTCTAATGATAGAAGTTTTTTCTCATTAAATTTCTTTCCTTTTAATACTTCCATAAAGATTTCTTCTTCTACTTTTTCTGAATTACTATCTTTTGAAATTATTATTTCAAATTCTTTAGATCTTAATTGACTTCTATTTAAATGTAAGTAAATTGCTCCTCTTTTCATTATTTCACTTTTTATATATGAAAAATCAATATCACTTGTTTTTCCTCTTATAAGCTCACCATAGACTTTTAATACAATAACTTTATTCTTCACATCAGTTTTTTCAATAAACTCTTTAAGTAAATTATTAACTTCAAATGCTGATCTTCCTGTTACATTTATTTCTTTATATATACCTTCAAATGGTGTTAAATCAATAAACTTAGGCTTTCCATTTTCAACTATATAAAATCCTCTTCTTTCTCCTTTTACTGTATTTTCTAGATCTACTCCCCATCCAGTAAAAAGAGGACCAGGATAGAATATTTTTCCATATTCTATTCTTCTATGCATATGTCCTCCTGCATAATAATCAAATCCACTTGGTAAATCTGTAGAAGATATTCCTTCATAATGTTCTCCTTTTCTTTTTAATTCATCTATTGCTGTATGAAACATAAATATTTTATATCCTTTTAATGATGATAAGTATTCTCTATCTAAAATTTTGAATACTTCTCTTTCTAATGATAATTTTCTTGCAGATATTCCTGTTATTACAGCATTACTTCTCTCATCAACTATTACTTCAGGTCTAAATAATCCTCCTTCAATTTTTCCTCTTCCTACTCTTGTAATTATACCAACTTCCTCAAGTATATCTACTATTGATACAGCATTAGGAGAATAATCATGACTTCCATAAACTACATAAATTTTTATTTTATTTTCAATTACTTTTTTCATTATTCTTACTACTTCTTTTACTAGAGAAAGATCTGGAATATTTACATGAAATAAATCTCCAGAAATTAGTATAAAATCAACATTTTCTTTAATACATATTTCAAAAGCTTTTCTTAAGGTATTAATTTCTAATTCTCTAAGTTTTGGATCTGAAGTAGCTCCTAAATGTATATCCGCCATATGAGCAAACTTCATCTTCTCAACCTAGAATATAACAATTTCAGATTTTTCTTTTTCACTTTTTGCAATATCATCAAATAAAGGTGTATAAATTGGAACTGGGAATTTTGTAAATATTGAGCTTACAATACTTTCTCCTTTTTCTAATCCTGCAATTATATAATCATAATCAGATAAATCTTGAGGAGAATTTTCTATTAATTTTGATCTTTCTTTCTTCATTTCATTTCCCATTATTATTTTAGTTCCAATATTTGCTAAAATCTCATCAGGTATTACAGATACCATTTGTGTTACTGCTATTAGTCCAATCTTAAATTTTCTTCCTTCTCTTGCAATTCTTCCAAATATATTTTTATCATAGAGTTCTCCTAATATTCTTGGAGCTTCCTCAAGAACTACACCAATTTGTACTTTATCTTTTAATATTCCTTGATCTTTATAGTTTTCATATCTTTTGAAAACTTCTCTCATTACTGCACTCATTATTATTAGTCCAGTTTCATCTGGAATTGATGATCCATCAATTATAACAATTTTTCCATTTTCAAGAGCATTTGCAATATCAATTATTGTTCTTTCTCCAATTTTTTCAAAATTAAAAATTTCATCTTCACAATATGGTTCTCCAGTATCTGATATTCTTATTCTAAATAAATTTCCAATTTTTCTTCTTAATGATCTTAAAGTAGATTGTGCTATATTACTAATATCTCTACGCATAAGCTCTCTTATCCAATTTTCTTTGAAATTTCTTTTATAGATACTAATAGCTTCTTTTTGAGCTTCTGAAAGTTCAATTATTCCAAAGAGATCTTCAGGATCAATAGCAGTTAGACTTACTTTTAGTTTTTTATGACCTGGAGGAGGATTTTTAGAGTAATAAACTAAGTACTTATCTGCATTTGGATGATCTTTAAGACCTTTATTACTTCCTACACCAAAGTATTCATTATGAATATCAAGTAGTAAAATTCCAAATTTTCCATGATTCATTATTTCCCAAAGCATTACTTTAACTAAATTTGATTTTCCTCTTCCAGTTTGAGCAGCTATTATAGTATGATGAGAAATCATTTCTTCTCCATTCATATAGTAATTAAAATCTAATACTCTTCCTCCACTTCTTATTTTTCCTAAAAATATTTTTGTTTCAGGTTCTTTTATAAATGATAAATCTTCTTTTTCTATTTTTCTTACAGTAGAGAATAGCTTTGGTATAGATTTTGGACTTCTATATTTTCCATTATAAATTTCTATTAGTGGTTTTAAGTAAATTTTACGAAATATTCTCAAATCATCATTAGGAAATTCTAATTTTGGATTTGTTCCTTCAATAATTGTTCCTGCACTTGTATATAATCTTCCATGTTCTAAAAGAACTCCATATTCAATATTATAAACCATACATATATATTTTCTTTTTTCATCATCTACAACTACAAGTTCTCCTAATTCTAAATCTGCACTTTTTCTTTCTCTCATTATTAAGTATTTACTATTTCCTTCAACAATTGAACCAACTATTGTCATATCAACCCAACTCATCTAATATTTTATGAGCAATTTGTTCAGATTCCTCTAATTTCCTAATATCTTCTATATCTAATAAATCAAAAATTAAGTTTCTTATGTATAGTGCTTCATCTCTTCCAACTCTAGCAAGATTATGAGCATCTATTAAAGCATATGGATATCCTGGATAAGCAAAGTATTTTGAATTTAAAGCTAAAGATGATAATAATTTTTCAATATCTTCTTCATTTGCTTTTTCATATACATCAAGTCTATAACATCTATCTGAATTCTCATGTAGTTTTACAAAATATATAATTGCTCTACTTGCCCATTCTTCAGATTTGCCTATTTTTACTGCCCATTTTAAAAGTCCTTTTTTTCTTCCTAAATATTCTAAAAATCCAGAAATTGGAAGACCATTTTCTGTAAAAATTGTTGAAGTTTTTGATAAACCTGCTATTATTGAATTATTCTTTTCAATTTCATCATAAATATTTCTTACAAATTCACTTTCACCAGGAAATGATGTTTGAAGAGAACCATCCATTAGTATAATTTTTGCTCCAGATTTTAAGGCATTTCTTACAAATTCCCATTCTCCAAATCTTCTAGCCATGGATATAACTCTTGATATATCTCCTCTATTTTTTCCAATTCTCATTTCTTCTGAATAAGAATCTACTATAGGGAATTTAATATTTAATTTACCTTCAATAAAATGAAGAATTTTTGTCTCATAAAGTATTTTTCCATTATCATTTATCATTCTTGTTAATGAAATAAATGTACATCTATCAAAGTAATCTAATTTTTTCATTCCAATAAAACAATTACAATAGATTCTATTTAATACAATAGAAAATGTTGGTAATCTTATTATTTCACTTGTACCTCCATCTATAGCAGAGATTTTTTCTTCATAAGATTCATTAATTTCTTTTATTGAATTAATATCTATTATTTCATTAAATCCATAGGCTTTTGTAGATTCAGGAAATGATAGTAATTCTTTTATTAATTTTGTAGTTGAATATAAAAACTCCTTCAATTAGACCCCCAATCTCTTATATACTCAAAACTTTATGAGTAAAACGTGACAGAAATTCTTTTCGTTGGTCATGTCTCCATAGATAAAATAAGAAATATTCATGGAGAAGTAGTACAGCCAGGAGGAGCAGCACTATATGCTGCTATGGGAGCTAGAACTATTTATAAAAATATTGCTATTTTCTCTGCTATAGGAGAGGATTATAAATTTAAAGATGTTTTTGATTTTGAATATCCTATAATAAAAAGAGTAAAAGGAGAAAGTACAAAATTCTTTATAGTTTACGATAAGAATTGGAATCCAAAATATAAAGAAGTAATAATTGGTGCAGGATCAAAAATAACAACAAATGAATTGATTAAGATTATTAGAAGAAATACAAAAGCAATACATATTGCACCAATGAATCCTCCTAAAGTAGAAAAAATGATAAAAGAAATTAGAAAGCATTATCCTGATATAATTATATCACTTAATTCATCTATTCATTATCTTAATAAATCTACAAATAGAAATTATATTCTTAATGCTGCTAATTTATCAGATATATTCATATTAAATGAAAAAGAGCTTCGTGCTCTAATAGGAATAGAGACAGTAGCTGAAGCTTTAAAGAAGATTAAATCAAAAATAATAGTTTTAACTTTAGGAGAAATTGGAACAATAATAAGCTCAGAAAAAGGAATAGAATTTATTCCAGCTATGACTGCAATTACAAAAAATCTATTAATTGATGTTACAGGTGCAGGAGATACATGGGCTGGAAGTTTTCTTGCATCATATATAAGATATGGAGATTGGAGTAAAGCTGTAGGTTATGCATCATTTATTTCTGCTATAAAATGTACTGGTTGGAATTTTGAAAAAATAAAAAATCTTAGATTTAATAGTATTGAAGAAGCTTATGAAATTATAATTTCATTAAAAGAAAAAGGAAGACAATTAAAACTTACTGATTTAAATCTCTCTTAATCTTAAAGAAAAAGAATTACTTAGGATAGTTTAATTTCTTAATAGACAATTATAATTTTAATTTCACTTATTTATCTTAAAAGATAAGATTTTTGTTGTAATTAATAAATAGCTAGTATAATCCATAAAGTATTCTGAAATCTTGAAATTCTCCTTTATAATCTTCATATATTACTTTAACATCCTTTACTTTTGCTCCTGGTGGTCCAATCCAGCATAATCTTATCATATCTTCTACAGCTTCTTTTTCACCTTCAAAAATAGCTTCTACTCTACCATCTGCTAAATTTCTAACCCATCCGCATATTCCTCTTTTTAATGCTTCTTCTTCAGTCCATGCTCTAAAGAATACTCCTTGTACTTTTCCACTTATGAATACATGTGCTCTTATTTTCATTTTCTCTTAAAAAATAAATATAATTAATATTAATAAAATTTTATGAAATTTCCTAAGGAATTAATAAAGGAACTTGAAAAAAGATATTATAAATATTTGTGGAAAGATAATGAGGAATTAAATTATAAAGAAATTTCTTCAGATCTTTTTAAACACTTAATTTTTACAATTTTATCACAAAATACATCAAGTATCAATACAAGAAGAGCTTATATTTCACTTAAAAAACACTATTCTATTGATCCTTTTACCTTAAGTAAATTAGATCCTAAGGAATTAAGTGAAATAATAAAGCCAGGAGGTCTTCATAATATAAAAGCTAATAGAATAATAAAAGTTTCTAAATTCATAGTTGAAAATTATGGAGGAGATTTAAGAAAAATTTTATCATATCCAAAAGAAGAAATAAGAAAGAAACTTTTAGAAATAGATGGAATTGGAGAAAAAACTGCAGATGTAATAATGAGTAGTTTATTTGGTCAAAAAGAATACTTTGTTGTAGATACTCATATGAAGAGAATAGCAAAAAGATTAGGATTAGTTAGTGAAAAAGCAAACTATAGTGAAATTCAAAAAGCATTAAAAGAATTCTTACCATTAGAAGAAGATGATGAAAAAATTTGGTTATTATTTTGGTTTTTAGCAAAATATACTTGTAATGCAAAAAAACCAAAATGTAAAGAATGTATTTTAAATAATATGTGTAAATACTATAAGGGAAAAACAATTGTTCCTTCTTGATCTCCTAGAATTATTACTTCTTTCTTATAATATTTATATGCAGTATAAGCTGATATGATTGCATCTAATTCATGAATTGTTTTAACATTACTAAACTTTAAACCTATTTTCTTTAATCCTTCAATTGCTTTTTTGAAATCTCTTTTTGGTGAAGGAATATTTAATGATTTAAAAGCACCTGCTGGAAATACTTCTATTACTTCAAATCCCATTTTACTTAATTCTTCTTTAATTCTTATTCCTCTTAAGGTTAATAATTTCATACTTGGTATATTTAATGGTAAAACCATAAATCCTCTTCTTCTTGCTTCTATATCACATAATCTAAATGCTTTTCCATTTTTAGAAAAAGATAATGGTGAATCTATTGAAATAACTATTGGCTTATTTTCATAAGCTAATTTAATTATTTCATTATCCTTTTTAATAACTCCAGTTTTACATAGTAATTCATTATTTATCTTTTCTAAAATACAATAACCAGAAGGTCTTTTTTCTAATGCTGCTAAATCAATTCCAAGAAAAATCATTTTAATAAGATATTTTTTAATTCTAATAAATCAGATACAACATAATCTGCTCCTATTCTATCTGCTATTCTTCCTCCTGCAATTATTTTTAAATCTGATCTTATTGATCTTATTTTTTCTATAATTTCTTTTAGCTCTTTTTCTGTATCATCTTGAGTACATGATAATACTAAGAATTTTACTAATGGATTTTTTAAATCATCAATATTTATACCTTTTGAAGAAATAACATTAAATCCTAATGATTTAATATAAGTAGTTACTATTTCCTTCATTAATAAATGTCCTTCACTTTTAGCAGTTGCTATAATGACTATTTCTTCTCCTGGCTTTGTATGAGATTCTATAACTTTTAATGCTTTTTTAGTAGCTAAATATGAAATATCCCAAATTTTAAATGCTTCAATAGGATTTTTCTCATAAATTTTACTAAATTCTTTCCATGCTTCTAAAATTCCCTTATTTATTATATCTTCAATAGAATAATATTTCATTGCTTTTTCTATAATCTCAATTATTTTTTTACTATCTCCAGATAATATTAAAGATTTTATTTCTTTTAGTAAATCTTCACTCATAAAATATTTTTTATTATTCTATTTCTTATTCTTTATCAAAACCAATCAATATGGTTCCTTTTCCTTCTCCATTTTTATTCATTATTTTTTTAATATAAAGATCTGTAGGAGGTGAAGGGCTACCAATTACTACATTTTTTGCATAAGGAATTTCTTTTATCCATGGAAGTTCTAAAGAAGAAACAATAAGTTTAGCTTTTCTTAGATTTTTTTCATCATATAATACAAATACATCTCCAATAATTTTCTTACCTTCTTTTTTTAATTTTTCAAGTTCTTTTCCTCTTACATCTTCTCCTATTATTTTTCCTTCAAAAACAAATTTTACTGTTCCTTTTTCTGGCCATTCAAAATCATTATTTGTTATTGCAGCAAGTGTAAATTTTCTAGAAATAGCTTCTCTAACACCTTGATTTATTCCTGGCATAAGACCCATTAACATAGATTTTTCAGCTTTTTCTTCAATTTTCATTATTTCATTTTTCTGTTCTTCTGTTAATAAAATAACATCTTCAATACCTTTTATTTTACTAATAAATTCTATTATTTTTTCAATCATAATTAAATTATATTTAAAGTATTTAATAATTTTAATGGATTTGATTTTTCTATTTCAAAATATTTTGATATTTTATTTATGTTATTTAAAACATTATCTGGTTTTGCATATTCTATTTGAAAATCCATTACTTTATTTGGATCAATTGGACATGAAATTAATCCTGTTTTATAATGTATACTATAAGGAGCTCTTACATCTCCATATGGCTTCATAGAACTCCAATCCAATAAGACTTTATACTTTCTTTCTTCTTTTTTTGCTACTATAGAAGTTGTTAATCCTTTTTTAATAAAAGGTAAAAGTTCCTTTGGTGCTTGAGATTTTGAAATTCTTTCTTCAATTTTATTTTGTATTTTTTGAATTATTAATCTATAAGTAGCAAATAAATCAGATCCTGGAATTTTTGAATTATCAAAAGAAGCCCATATTTGTATTCCTCTTGATCCACTAAACTTCAAATATGATTTTACTTCATTTTCTAATAAAAATTGATATATTTCATTAGCAATAAATTTTATAGCAAGTAGTCCTTCTTTTATAAGTCCTTCACCTGCATCTAGATCAATTATAAACCAATCTGGTTCTTTCATATCAAATTTATGAACATATGGTATGAAATCTATGGCATGATCATTAACATAATTTATTAAGTCATCTTTATTATTTATTGAAATAAAAATTGGTTTTGGTTTATAACGTGCATATCTTACAAATAATGGTTTTATTTTTCCTATAGGATCTTCATCATCACTAAATACTTTTATAACACTTACAGGTCTATTTATTAAAAAGGGAATTATATAATTGTATATTTTAGGATAATATTGCTTTGCTAATAAGACTAATCTATATGATAAATTAAGTTGATCTCCTACAATAGGAAGTCTTTCCATTAATTTTTTCATTCCTTTTTCAGTAATTGCATAACCATTATGATATAATATTAAACCTTCATTTATCATAGAATTTATTTCATTAACTATTTCTTCCTTTGAAATTTTTCTTTTTTCATCTCTTGAAACTTTTTCAAATATATGCTCAAAATCAATATACTTTCCTTCTTCTTTTATTGAAAGTAATAATAAAATTCTATCTCTAATATTTGCTTTCACAAATTATTTTATGTTTTATAACTTTCTTTTATTTTTAATGCAGGAATTATAGTAATTAACATTAATATAGAAGCAATTATGAAATAATTTTGATATGATGAAAAACTTCTTTCTGATATTATTATACCCATTACATATTGGAAAAATCCAGCTCCTATAAAATTAAATAAATTAAGTGAAGCAACACTTGTTCCACTAATATCTGAAGTAAATATTTCTTTTGAAATAACCATATAAACATTAAAAAATCCATATGAAAATCCAAGTAAAAATAATAATATAGCAATTGATAAGATATTTAATTTATTTCCAAAAATTGATAATATTATCCAAAATATTGCATTTATAGCTACTCCAAATATTAGATTTGGTTTTCTTTTTCTAATTTTATCTGAAATATAACCTGATAATGGACTTGAAATTATAAATCCAATACTTATAAATAATAACAATATTCCTACAGTAGATTTATCCATATTATAAACATCAGCTAAAAATGGTCCTCCCCAAAGTCCTTGAAAACTTAAAGTAAGACCATAAGCAAAAAATGGTATAATTGAAAGTAAAATAAATTCCTTATGTGAAAAAACTATCTTTAAATCTGAAATAATACTTCTTTTTGAATAGAATTCCTTAGATTTATATTCCTCAATAGAAATCCATGCTAATATTGTTAATATTATCATAATAATAGTTATTAATAAAAAAGAATACCTCCATCCTATATATAATGTTATTATAGCTAATGGAAAAGTAGCAAATATAGCACCTAAATTCCCCAAGGATGTAAATGTTCCTGTAAGTGTAGCAAATTTTCTTTGATTAAACCATATAGAAATAGCTTTATATCCTGAAACATAGTATCCACCTACACCAAATCCTATCATTGCTCTTCCTAAAGAAACTAATTCTAATGATGGAGATAAGGAAAATATAAGACTTCCAATACATGCAATAGAAGATAAAATTACAATAGTTTTTCTTACACCAATTCTATCAAGCATTATTCCAACAGGTATTTGAGATATTGCATATGGGAAAAAATACATGGATGACATTAATCCAATAAGTGAAGCATTAGCAGAAAATTCTTTCATCATATCAATTGCTATAACTGCAATTCCAACTCTATGAACTAAAGCAAAGAAATACAAAGATACAAGAGATGAAAATATTATTGATGATTTTTTCATCCTCATCCTCTCAATTATTGTGAATAATTTTCTTTGTCTTTAATATAAAATTTATATAAGATTCAGTCTATACATAAATATTATCCTAGTGAATCATATGAATAAAATCTATGTTATCACATTCATAATATTTATGTTATTATTCTATATAATACCATACACTATATTAATTAATACCAAATGGTATCTTTTATTTACTTATTGGACAATAATGACACTTATTTGGATAATAATAACAATGATTTATATAAGGGGAAAATAATATGCTCTTAGAATTTTCAATTTTATTATCTCTTTATATGATAATAGGAACAATAATTGCCTTATTTTCTAAAAGATTTGGAGTAAAATCCACTAGTGAATATTTTGTAGGAAATTATAGGCTTGGAAGTTTTTTAGCATCCATGACTTATGCTGCAACAACATATAGTGCATTTATGATGGTTGGTCTTGTTGGACTTACATATACAACAGGCATAGGTGCTTTAGGATTTGAATTAGCTTATTTAGTTGCTACAATATCTATTTTAACAATATTTTCTCAAAAAATATGGAAATTAGCAAGAGAAAGAAAATGGATAAGTCCATCAGAAATGATTTCTGATTTATATGAAAGTAAAATAATTAGACATTTTATAGCTATTGTTTACTTATTAGCATTAATACCATATGTTTCTGCTCAAATAATTGGAATAGGTGTAATATTTGAAAGTATAGGTTTAAATTATGGATTTGGTATAATTATTGCTACATTTCTTACATTACTATGGACTATACTAGCTGGAATATGGAGTGTTGCAACTACAGATGCATATCAAGCAATTTTAATGATAACTGCAGCATTTTTATTTTTAGGTTTAACTATTTGTAAAATTCCAGATTTTAGTATTATAAATGATGTGAGATTATCATCATTTTGGTCTATTAATACTTTTCTAGCATATACTATTCCATGGATATTTTTTGCAATAACAAATCCTCAAGTAGTTCAGAGATTATATATGCCAGCAAATGAAAAAGTACTTAAAAATATGATTAAGTACTTTTCTATATATGGATTTTCTTATACATTAATTGTTGTTATTATAGGAATGATAGCAAAAGGATTAACAAATATAGGATTATTACCATATATAACTAATAGAGATGCAGTTACTCCTACATTACTACTTACTTTTAATCCATTAATAGCATCATTTATTTTCATATCTATAGTAGCTGCTGCTATTTCTACAGCAAATTCAATAATATTAAGTGTTACATCTTCAATTATTAGAGATTTCTTTGAAAGAAGATTAAGTAAAAATATCTTAGCTATTAGTAATATTGTAGTAATAATATTCTCATTAATAGCTGGACTAATAGCATTTTTAAGACCTGGTTTTATTGTTGAAATGTCAGTTTTATCATCAGTAATCCTTATTCCTCTTGCTCCAGTAACAATAATTGGATTAATAGCAAATGGTAAGAAATTAAAGTATGGAGCTTTAATAGGATTAATTTCTGGTATTGTTTTTGCACTATGTAATGCTATAATTTATGGTCCATTAAAAACATTTTTAATAAATATTTATGGAATTCCTATTTCTTTATGGATTTTACTTATTTCAATAATACCAATAATAATAAATTACATTATAGTAAAATACTCAAATCATTTTGTGCTTTCTGTAAAAAATTGTAAATAATTCTAGACTTTTCTTTTTCTATAATTTTTCTTTTTTCCTTTGTAAGAATAGATAAAAACTTAAAAAAAGTATATATGTACAACTTAATTTTATGAAGTGTTCTCTTTGTGGTAGTGAACAATTAATATCAGATAAAGGAGAACTTATATGTAGAAATTGTGGTTTAGTAATTGAGGATCATTCATGTGATTTCTATCGTTATCATCTTATTAAAAATAATGATGAAATAATAAAAAATAAAAAAGAAGAAAGAGTAAAAGTAATAAGATTAAAGAAATTAGCTCTTATAAGTAGAGGTTATGAAGAAAGAGTTTTAAGAACTGCTATAAATGAGCTTAATAGATTAGTTTCTAAACTAAATATTCCTAATTTTATAAAAGATGAAGCTCTTACTATATTCAAAAAAGTAAGAAAAATAAAAAAGAGACTTCCAATAAAAGCTACAATAGTTGCATCACTTTATGTTGCATGTAAAATTAATGGAATACCAAGAACTTTAGATGAAATGATTGATTCATGTGATAAAAAAGATGTATGGAGAGTATATAAATATATCATAATGAATAAAATAGTAAAAAATACATTAATGGAACCTGAAGCATATCTATCAAAAATATGTAGTAGTGTAGGTGCAGATGAAGAAGTATTTAAGAAAAGCTTAGAAATAATAAGAAAAACAAAAGAATATGGTTTATTAAATGGTAGAGTTCCATATAAATTTGCAGCTGCAGTAGTTTATTATGCTGCATTAATACTAGGAAGAAAATTAAGTCAAAGTAAAATTGCAAAAAGTACTCATGTATCAGAAGTCACAATAAGAAATATTGTTAGAAAGATATCATCAATTATTTAAACTCCAAATTTTTTTAATACTTCAGGTATTTTATTAATAATATCTCTTGCAGTATAATGATAACCAATTTCACTTGCTAATAAATCACCTATATATGAATTTAAAAAAGATGCTGCAACTGCTGCTCTAAATGGCTCTATACCTTTACTTAAGAAACCTCCAACTATTCCAGCTAATACATCTCCAGTTCCTCCAACTGTCATTCCAGGATTTCCTATAGTTTTTATTTTTACTTTCTTTCCATTAGTAATTATATCATAATGTGCTTTTAGTAATATTACTGCATTAAGCTTTTGTGCCCATTTTTTTACAATTTCTATTCTTTTTCTCCATCCTTCATCTCTTTCTTCTGGTAATTTTTCCTTAGTTAAAATATAAAATTCACCTGCATGAGGTGTTAAAATTGCTTTACTAAATGATATTTCATAATTACTTAATGCTTTTATAGCATCAGCGTCTATAACTACTGGTTTTCCTATTTCATTTAAATATTTAATAAATTCTCTTACTGTTATAATTGTAGCATCTTCAGTTCCTAATCCCATTCCAATTATAATAGCATCTACTTTTTTTGCTTCTTCTTTTAATAATTCTATAGAATCCATATCTAAAATATATTTTGAAGGTAGTGGTTGTACAATTAAATCAGGAGAATATGATCTAATAGCATTAGCAATACAATAAGGTACTGCAATTATTGAAAGATCAATACCAGTTCTTAAAGCAGCTAAAGCTGCTAAAGCAGGAGCACCAGAATATCTATGAGAACCTCCAACTACTAATACTCTTCCATTTTCTCCTTTATGTGAATAAATATCTCTTGGTTTATATGCAAGCTTTAAATCTCCAGGTCCTGCAAATAATTCAAGTTCAGGTGGAATACCTATACTAATAACATCTATATCTCCTACAAATGATTTTGCTTCTTCACTTAATAAACATGATTTTAATTTATGATGTGTTACAGTAAGATTAGCTTTAAATGTAAATTTTGATGGCTTTCCAGTAATAGGATCAATTCCTGTTGGAATATCTATGGCAACTTTAAATGCTTTTGATTTATTACAAAGCTCAATAGCAGTTCTTATAGGCTCTTTTGGCTCACCTCTTGCACCTGTTCCAAGCATTGCATCTATAATAATATCTGCATTTTCAAATAATTCTACTAAATTACTTAAATCATTAGTACAATAAATTTTTATGAATTTTTCTAAAATGAAATAATTTTTTCTTGCTTCTTCAGTAGAAATATTTTCAGGCTTAGATAATAATATTACATTTACTATTGCTCCATGGTATAATAAATGTCTTGCAGCAACAAAACCATCTCCTCCTTTATTTCCAGTATATGCAATAATCAAAACTTTTTTCCCTTTAACATTCATTCTTTTTAATATAGAATCAACAACACCTTTTCCTGCATTTTCCATTAACTGAATTCTTGAAATTCCAAAAAATTCTGCATTTTCATCTAATGCTCTAATATCATCAATATCTATAATATTTATTTCTTCCATATATTTTAATAAGAAATTTTTTATCTAAAATTTTTTATTAAAAATAATTATGCCAATTTGTCCAATAGATACTGGAAGATATGGAAGTGAAGAAATAAGAAGAATATTTGATGAAAATTATAGACTTCAAAAAATGCTTGATGTTGAAGCAACTTTAGCTGAAGTTTTAGCTGAATTTGGAGAAATTCCAAAAGAAGCAGCTGAAGAAATAAAAAGAAAAGCAAAAATTGATTTTGTTACTATAGAAAAAGTAAAACAAAAAGAAAAGAAAATACATCATGATATAATGGCAATGGTTGAAGTTTTAGCTGAAGAATGTGGAAAATATGGAAAATATGTTCATTGGGGTGCTACAAGTTATGATATTGTAGATACATCATGGGCTTTAATAATTAAAGAAGCAATTTCAATTATTGAAAATAAATTAAGAAATTTTAGAGATAAATTATGTGATTTAGCTATAAAAAATAAAAAATTAATAATGGTTGGAAGAACACATGGACAACATGCTTTACCAATTACTCTTGGATTTAAAATAGCAGTTTATGCAGCTGAAATAGGAAGAAGTTTAGAAAGATTAAATGAAATTAAGAAAAGAGTTCTTGTTGGAAAAATGAGTGGTGCAGTTGGAACAATGGCAAGTTTTGGAGATAAAGGAATTGAAATAGAGAAAAAAGTAATGGAAAAACTTGGATTAAGAGAAGCTGAAATTTCTACACAAATAATATGTAGAGATAGAATTGCTGAATTAATATGTTGGGCAGGAATATTAGCATCTAGTCTTGATAGAATTGCTACTGAAATAAGAAATTTACAGAGAACAGAAATTCTTGAGATTGCAGAAGGATTTGGAAAAGAACAAGTTGGAAGTAGTACAATGCCTCATAAACAAAATCCTGTAGATTGTGAAAAAGTATGTGGATTAGCTAAAGTAATAAGAGGATTTTTAATTACTGCACTTGAAAATATACCATTATGGCATGAAAGAGATTTAACAAATTCAAGTAGTGAAAGATTCATTATTCCATTAACTTTTATAATATTAGATGAAATGATTGAAACAATGAATAGAGTTATTGAAAATATAAGAATATTTCCTGAAAATATGAAAAGAAATTTAGAAATAACAAAAGGAGCAATATTATCAGAAGCAATTATGATGGCATTAGCAAGAAAAGGATTAGGAAGACAAAAAGCACATGAAATTTTGAGAAAATTATCAATGAAAGCATTTAATGAAGGAAAATCACTAAAAGAAGTAATTAAAGAAGATGAATTAGTAATGAAATATCTTTCTGAAAAAGAAATAGATGAGCTTATGAAGCCTGAAAACTATTTAGGAAAAGTAGAAGAGCTTATTGATAGAGCTGTGAAATATGCAAAAAGTACTTGAAAGAATTGGTATTTCTTCTACTGTATTATTTCTTGGAATTGTAAGCTTCTTTACTGATATAAGTACTGAAATAGTTCTTGCAATTTTACCATTATTTTTAGTATATCAAATAGGAGTAACTGCAGATATAATTGGAGTAATAGAAGGAGCTGCAGAAAGTATATCATCTATTTTTAAAAGTATTTCAGGATATATATCAGATAAAATAGGAAAAAGAAAAAAAATAGTAGTTATAGGCTATGGAATTTCAAATATAATAAAACCATTTTTAGGAATTTCTTATGATTGGCTTCATGTATTAATCATTAGAATTACTGATAGAATAGGAAAGGGAATTAGAACACCATCAAGAGATGCAATTATTGCTGAAAGTACAGTTGAGAATAAAATTGGAAGAGCATTTGGAATACATAGAACACTAGATCAATTAGGAGCAGTTATTGGACCACTATTAGCTTTTCCTTTATTAGCAATTTTAGGATATAGAGGAACATTCTTTTTTACAGCTATTCCTGGAATTATTGCAATATTAATATTAATAATATTTGTAAAAGAACCTAAGATTATAACTAAGACTATAGCTAAAAAAGAAAAATTTCATTTAAATAAAAAATTTATAAAATATTTATTTTCAGTTGGTTTTTACTCTATTGGAGCAATTAGTTATGCTTTTATAATGTTAAGAGCAATAGAAATTGGTATAGCAGAAGAAATTATTCCTTTATTATATGCAATAATTCAAATTTTTCATGTAATAACTGGAATACCTGCTGGAGAACTTTCTGATAGAATTGGTAGAAGAAAAACACTTCAATTAGGATATTTATTTCTTTTAATATCCTTTATGATAATAGCTTTTACTAATAATATACTTGGAATTTTATTAGGAGTAATAATGTTTGGTCTTCATCAAGGAATTGTAGAAACTTCACAAAGAGCATTAATACCAAGTCTAATTAGTAATGAACATAAAGCAACTGCATATGGAATTTATAATATGATATTAGGGATATTAACATTACCAACAAATATTATTGCTGGTATTTTATTTACTATGAAAAGCTCTTATGCATTTTACTATGGAATATTCTTTATAACTATAGCCATTATATTATTACAATTTATAGAGAAATAGTCTCTATGATTTCTTTTAATATTGAGAAGATTTCTTTATTTTCATAATCTTCAATAATACCTTTATCACATGCAATAGTAAGCTTTGGATCTATTGGTATTGATCCAAGGAATTTAGTATTTATTTTTTCTGCAATTATTTTTCCTTTTGATTCTCCAAAAATACTTATTTTTTCTCCACATTTAGGACAAGTAATATATGACATATTTTCAATTACTCCTAATATTGGAATACCAAGAGATATAGACATATTCATAGCTTTTGCTACTATTGTTCCTACAAGTTCTTGTGGTGATGTAACTATAATAACACCATCTAAAGGAAGAATTTGCATTACTGTTAATTGAGCATCACTTGTTCCAGGTGGTAAATCTATAAGTAAATAATCTAATTCTCCCCAATCTACATCAGTATAAAACTGTCTTATAGCACTACTTATAAGTGGTCCTCTCCATATAACTGGAGATTCTTCATCTAGAAGAATTAAATTCATTGATATAATTTTTATTCCTTTTTTTGATTTTGGTGGTATAATTTTTCCTTCAACTATAAATGGTGTTACTTTTACTCCAAATATTTTTGAAATACTTGATCCAGTAATATCAGCATCTAGTATTCCAACTTTATATCCCATATTTGCTAATGTTACTGCTATTAATGAAGTTATAGATGATTTTCCTACACCTCCTTTTCCTGATAAAATAGCAATAATTCTTTTAATATTCATTTTTGGAAGTTTTCTTATTCTTATTTTACTTAGTAATTTTTTAGCTTCTTCTTCAGGCATTACTTCTGTTATTATTTCAATATTATTTACTCCTTGTATTTCTTTTAAATTTGATAATATATCTTCTTTAATTTTATCTAATAATGGACATGATGGTGAAGTTAAAGCTAATACTATTTTTATATTATTATTTTCATCAATAGAAATATTTCTTACCATATTTGCATCAATAATACTCATACCAAGTTCTGGATCCATTACTTTTTTTAGCTTATTAATGATTTCTTCTTTATTAATCATAAAAAGAATTATTTAAAGAGTTATTTATATTACTTTTTTAGTCTTCTTCTTTTAATCCTTCTTCTGATAGTAATATTGGAATAACTTTTCCTCCTATAGATTCTATGGCATTACAAATGTTATTTTTTATACTCTCATTATTTGGACATAATGCTATTATACAACCTCCACCTCCTGCACCAGTAAGTTTTGCACCTAAAGCTCCTGCTTTTCTTGCTAAATAAACCATATCATTTAATTCCTTATTTGATACTCCTAAAGAATCTAAAAGTCCATGATTTATATTCATTAATAATCCAATTTTTTCTATGTTTTTTTCTAATATTGCTTTTTTTCCTTCTTCTACTATTAATCCTATTGTCTCCATAATTTTTTCAATAATTTCTTTATTTTCATTCATAAGAGATTTAACTTTATTTACCATATATGCAGTATTATATTCTCTTTTTATATATCCTAAAATAAATGGAATTTCATAATCTATCTTTATTTTCTCAATAGTAACATTAGGCTTTATATACATAGTACCTCCAAAAGTTGAAATTGTAGTATCCATTATACTTGCTATTCCTTGTACTTCTAATTCAACCTTATGACCAAGTTTTGCAATTTCACTTATACTTATATTATAATCTATTATTCTTGAATATGCTGCAATAGTTGCAATAGAAACTGCTGCTGATGTTCCAAGTCCTGCACTAATTGGCATTTCTGAGTTTATAATAATATTTACTCCTTTTTTTCTTCCAGTATATTTTGATAATATTTCAATTGCTTTAATAATATATATTAGTGATCCTTTATAGTTACTTATTTCATTAATTGAAATAAAATCTGATGATAAATCTGATATTATTTTTATAAAATCATCATCTCTTTTCTCCATTGATACATATACTCTTTTATTAATAGCACTTACAATAGCTGGTCTTCCATATACAATTGCATGTTCTCCAAATAAAGTAATCTTTCCAGGTGAAGAAAACTTTACCTTCATATTAAGATTTTATCTGAAGGCTCATTTAAATAAAATTCTCCTTTTTCTATAATAGATTTTAAATAATTAGCAAGAATTTCTGCTTTTTTTAAGCATGATAATCTTGATGATATAGGAATTTCTATATCTTTAAATTTTATTTTTCCTAAATTTGCTTTAAATGCTCCATTTGGACATAACCATGTACATGTTCCACATTCAAAACATAATGATTTATTAACTACTTTATTATTAAATGCTCTAGTTGGACAAAGTAAAGAAACTGGACATGGATCTATTTTACAATTTTTACATATATCTTCATAATGTTTTATTTCTATATCAGTTCCTTGCCATACATTTGCATAATTAGAATAATCAATTATACTTCTATCATATACATCAGCTATTGGTAAAATTATTTCTTCATCTGTTTTCTTAACATTACTTAATATTTCTTCATTTAATACTGGAATAGGAATAGCAATAGTATTATAAATTTCAGGTCCAAAAGAAGTAATAAACTGACCAATAAAATAAGATGACATTCCCTTTATATTAGCACATAAAGATAAATTTGGTCTTTCTTTTACTGATCTTGTTCCAGTTCCTATAACATAACCAATAGCTTTATTTACTAGTATTTTACTTCCTATTCCAATAGTTTTAAATAATGGATCTTTTTCTAGCGGATTTAACTCTCCACATCCTGAAACTGTAATCATATTTTTCTTCATTGGAATTACAGAAAATATAGTTCTTATCGATTCTTCTCTTGGATTTATAAATGCCATATAATTCTTATAACAAGATCTTGTAGTAATTAATTTAGCATAAATCATTTCATCTAGCTTAATTTTACTCTCAATTTCCTTTCCCTCAATACTTTTAACATATACATCAATATATTTTCCATCTATTAAATCCTTTATTAATTCTCCTCCTCCATATTTTTCATTATAAATACTTACACTTGGTCCATAAAGTATTACATCAATATATCCAATTCTTTCATTTGGACAAGGTCCAGGAAATACTGGAATTCCATTCATTAAGACTTCTTTTGCTTTTATAAAAACTCCTTTTTCTGCCACTTTAAATGAAAATACCGCCATTGTTCCACTCATAATTCCACATGTTGCTGTAGTAACAACATCAACATCCTTAATTTTTTCTCCTTTTCTTATCATATTACAAAGTTCTTTTGCTGTAAGAACAACAACTTCTCCTTTTCTTATTTTTTCATTAATTTCTTTTATTGTCTTCAATTAATCACCCTTAAATATCTTCTATGTTCATATATATTATAATGAAGTACAGATATAAAATTGGTGAATCAAGAGGAATAATAATTTGTGATAATTTAAAAGGTATAAAAGCAGCTATAAACTCTATTAGAGAAAATAGAAAATTACTAAAAAAGTACATAATAAAAAATCCTATTTTTGAAATTGCTTTAAATCCAATTGAAGTAGAAGAAAATGCTCCTATTGTTGTTAAAAAAATGGTAGATGTAACAAAAAAATTAGGTATAGGTCCAATGGCAGCAGTAGCAGGAGTTTTAGCTGATTTAGCTTTAGAAGCTGCTATGAATGAAAATTCAAAATATATTTTAATTGAAAATGGAGGAGAAATTGCTATTAATGGAAATCATGAATTTAAAGTTGGAATTAAAGTAGGAAATTCAATTATTTTTAGATTAAAAATAAGACCTTGTGATATGCCTATTGGAATAGCTACAAGCTCAGGAAAATATGGTCATGCATTAAGCTTTGGAATTGCAGATTCAGTAACAATAATAGCAGATAATGCTAGTATAGCTGATGCTGTTGCTACAACTGTATGTAATTATACTAGAGGAAAAAATCCTCTAGAAAATGGATTATTAAAAGCTAAAGAAATAGCTAAGAATATAAAAGAAGTAAGAGGAGTAATAATAATGGTTAATGAGGAAATAGGAATTTATGGAAAAATTCCTGAAATTATATAAAGCTGGTGAAAAAATGAGTAATAATGAATTATTTTATATTGGAGAATATGTAATGAAAAATATACTAAATAGAGGAATGAATGATTGTATAGTTATTCCAATTCATATAAGAAAGACGATGATAAGATTTAGTAATAATGATATAGATGTTGTTCAAAATTGGTCAGAAACAGGTGTAAAATTTTTAGCAATTAAAAATGATAAAAGTGTTATTGGATATATTGGAAATGTAAGTAAAGAAAGTATTGATAGAATATTAGAAAGAACTTTAAAATTCTTATGTGAAAGATCAGCTATTATTCCAATAGGTAAAAAATTTCAAAAAAGATATTCAAAAGAAAAACTAAATGAAGAGAAAATGATAGATTATGTTTATTCTGCTATTAATTCTTCATTAAAAGAAGGTGCAGAAAGATGTGCTGGAGTATTTACAGGTTGTTTAAAATCTATTTGTATATTAAGTAGTAAAGAAGCAGAAGGATATGATGAAAGAATTACTTATGAATTAAATATAAGAGCATTTAAAGGAGAAATGAGTGGTCAAGGATTAAGTTGTGCAAATTCTATAAGTAAAATTAATAGTGAAGAAGCTGGAAAAGAAGCTGGTATTATAGCAAGTAGTGCTAAGGAATTTCTAAAATGGAATGAAGGAAAATATAGATTATTAATTAGTCCAATAGTAGCAGCAAATTTAATGGAGAGATTAGTAAGTGCTACTTCTGCATTTAATATCGATGCTGGTTTATCTTGTCTTGTAGGAAAAATTGGAAAAAATGTTGTATCAGAAAAATTAACAATTATTGATGATGGTGTAATAGAAGATGGATTAAATTCAAGAATATTTGATGATGAGGGAATAGATGTAAGAAGAAATATTATTATAGAAAAAGGAGTATTGAAAAGCTACTTACATAATAGTAAAACAGCAAGAAAGTTTAATACTGAAACTACAGGAAATGCAGGATGGATTAAACCTCATCCATGGAATATAATAGTAGAATCAGAAGAAATATCATTTAAAGAAGCTATGAGTTTACTAAAGAATGGAATTTATGTTACTAGTAATTGGTATACAAGATTTCAAAATTATAGAATTGGAGATTTTTCAACATTATGTAGAGATAATGTCTTCTTAGTAGAAAATGGAGAAATAAAAGGAGCTATAAAAGGTGTTAGAATAAGTGATAATTTATTAAGAATTTTTAACTCAGTAGATTATATTTTTAAAGAAAGAAAATGGATAAGATGGTGGGAAGTTTCAATACCAACATTTATTTCCTCTATGATTTTAAATGATGTTTATATAACAAAAGCTCAGGGTTATATTACATGATGGAAAAAGGATTTAAAGAATTAAAAAATGTTGATGAAGCATTAAGTATAGTAATGAATATTTTTGGATCAAAAAATTTTGAAAAAGAAGAAGTAAAGCTAAGTGAAGCTTTAGATAGAGTATTAGCTGAAGATATAATATCAGATATTGATATACCTCCTTTTGATAGAGCTGCTGTAGATGGATTTGCTTTAAAATCATATGAAACATTTAGTGCAAATCCATATAATCCTGCAATTTTTAAAATTAAAGGAATTATAGAAGCTGGAGTTGAAAATGAAGAAATTGAAGTAAGAGAAGGAGAATGCTATGCAATATATACAGGTGCTCCTATACCAAAAGGAGCAGATGCAGTAGTAATGGTTGAAGATTGTGATTTTGATGAAAATTATGTAAGAGTAAAAAAACCAGTACCAAAGTATGCAAATATTTCATTAAAAGGTGAAGATATAAAAAAAGGAGAAATTATAATGAGAAAAGGACAATTGATAAGACCATGGCATATTGGTGTACTTTCATCTATAGGAAGAAAAAAAGTTATTGTATATAGATTACCAATTGTAGGTATATTTTCTATTGGTAATGAATTAATAGATTATGAAGATAAATTAACTAAAGGAAAAATTATTGATTCAACAAGACCTATGATAATTAGCTTATTAAAAGAAATTGGATGTAATGTAATTGATAAAGGAATTGTAAAAGATGATTATAATGAAATATTAAATACATTAAAAGAACTTTCAAGTATTTCTGATATTATAATTACTATAGGTGGAACTTCTTTAGGAGGAAAAGATTTAGTACCAAAGGTTATTAAAAATATTATATTTCATGGATTAGCAATAAAGCCAGGAAAACCTACAGGATTTGGAATTTTTAATGAAAAACCTGTATTAATGCTTCCTGGATATCCTGTTTCTGCATTAGTTGGATTTGAATGTATAGGAATGCCATTACTATCTCATTGGAGAGGAAAGAAAATTGAAAGAAAAAAGATAAAAGCTATATTATCAAGAAGAATTCCAATAACTCCTGGTATAAGACATTTCTTAAGAGTTTCTCTTAAAAAATTAGATAATAAATTAATTGCTGAGCCAATTGCTCTTACAGGCTCAGGACTTTTATCATCTATTACAAAAGCAGATGGAATTGTTGTAATTAAAGAAAATATAGAAGGATTAGAAGAAGGAGAAGAAGTTGAGGTAGAAATTTTATGAGAAAAATTTTTCATGAGCTTGTAAGTATAGAAGAAGCATTAAATAGATTATTTAGCAAAATTAATAAAGATATTGAAACTGAAGTTATTGATATTTATAATGCATATGGAAGAGTATTAGCAAAAGATATTATTTCTCCAATAGATTTACCTTCTTTTGATAGAGCAGAAGTAGATGGATATGCAGTATTATCATTAGATTTAGAAGGTGCTTCTGAACAAAATCCTATTAAGCTTAAAGTAATTGGAAATATAAATCCTGGAGATAGTAATTTAAAAGAAATATCAAGAGGAGAATGTATTGAAATTTCTACAGGTGCTCCTATACCAAAAGGAGCAGATGCAGTAGTAATGGTTGAATATACAAGAAGAAGAGGAGATTATGTTGAAATTTTTAAATCAGTAACACCAGGTGAAAATATTGCTTTTACTGGTTCTGATATAGAAATAGGAACAATTGTTTTAAGAAAAGGAACTTATCTTGGTGTTAAAGAAATTGCTCTTTTAGCAGCATTAGGATTTAAAAAAATTGAAGTTTATAAAAAACCATTAATTGGAATAATATCTACAGGTAATGAAATTTTAGATCAAGAATGTATTTTAGAATATGGAAAAATTTATGATGTTAATGCTCCTATGCTTTATAATGCATTAAAAGAAGAAGGAGTAGATGTAATATTCTTAGGAAGAGCAAAAGATGATTATAATGAAATAAAGGAATTATTAGCTAATGGATTAGAAAAATGTAATGCAGTTATATTATCAGGAGGTACTTCTGCAGGTATTGGAGATATTGTTTATAGAGTTTTAGAAGATTATTGTGATCAAGGAATAATTGTTCATGGTCTTAAAGTTAAGCCAGGAAAACCTACAGTTATTGCTATACATAAAGGAAAACCTATATTTGGTCTTCCTGGATTTCCTGTTTCTGCATTAATAATATTCAATGAAATTGTAAGACCATATATTCATTATATAACAAAAAAGAAAAGAAAAGAAGAAAAGAAAATTATTGCTTATCTTTCTGATAGAATAAATACAATAAAAGGAAAGAAATGGTTTCTTCCAGTACATCTTATAAAAAGAAATTCAATTATTGCTTATCCAATTTTTATAAGTTCTGGAGCAATTGGAACATTATCTAAAGCAGATGGTTATATAGTAATAGATGATAAAAAAGAATTCTTAGATAAAGGAGAAAAAGTAGAAGTAAATTTATTTAGTGAAGAATTAGCAGATATTGTAATAATTGGTAGTAATTGTCATGCTTTAGATATATTAGTTGAAATAATTTTTGAAAAATATGGATTAAAAACTAAGCTTATAAATGTAGGATCATTAGCAGGATTAGAAGCTATAAAAAGAGATGAAGCTGATATTGCAGGTATTCATTTATTTGATCCAGAAACTGGAACATATAATAAACCATTTCTTAGAAAAATGAATATTCCAGAAGATTATCTTATAAAAGGTTATAAAAGATTACAAGGAATAATGGTTAAAAAAGGAAATCCAAAGAATATAAAGGGAATTGAAGATTTAATTGAAAAAGATATTACATTTATAAATAGAAATAGAGGATCGGGAACAAGAGCTTTAATTGATTACCTATTGAAAAAAATTTGTAATGAAAAAGGATTAAATTTTAATGAAGTTATTACAAAGATAAAAGGATATAGAATTGAAGCAAAAACTCATTCTGCAGTAGCAGCTGCTATAAGCCAGGGAAAAGCAGATATGGGAATAGGAATATTAAGTGCTGCAATTCAATATAATCTTGATTTTATTCCATTATGTTATGAAGAATATGATTTTGTTATTAATCCTAATGGAAGATTTAATAATATATTTATAGAATGTTTAAAATCAAAAGAATTTTTTGATAGAATAAGTAAACTACCAGGATATAAAATTGAATAAGGTGAAAATTTTGGGAAAGAAAACTTTACTATATGAATTATATAAGAATAAAGCTCATATGGGTGAATTTGCAGGATTTGATTTACCTTTATGGTTTGAAGGAATTAAAGAAGAAGTAATTTCTGTAAGAGAAAATGTAGGATTATTTGATGTAAGTCATTTAGGAAGAGTAATAATCTCAGGAAAAGATGCAGGAAAATTTCTAGATTATTTAACAACAAATGATATTTTAAATTTAGAAGTTTTTCAAGCAAGATATTCTTTAATTTGTAATGAAAATGGAGGAATAAAAGATGATATTATTGTCTTTAGAATTAGTAATAATGAATATTTAGTAATATGGAATGCTATAAATCATGAAAAAAATATGAAATGGATTAGTGAAAAAATTAGTAATTTTAATGTAGATATTAGTAGTATTTATGAAAAAAGCTTTATGATAGCAATTCAAGGTCCAAAATCTGAAAAAATCCTAAAGCAATTATTTAATGAAGAAATTTCTTCAATAAGAAGATTTAGAGGAAAAATAATAAATGATTACATAATTATGAGAACTGGATATACTGGAGAAGATGGATTTGAAATAATAGGTGAAAATAAAGGAGATGAAATTTGGAATTCATTAATTTCTTTAGGAGTAAAACCATGTGGACTTGGAGCTAGAGATGTATTAAGAATTGAAGCAGGATTACCATTATATGGAAATGATATTAATGAAAATATAAATCCATTTGAAGCTAGACTTGATTTTGCTATTAAAATGAATAAGAATTTTATTGGAAGAGAAGCTCTATTAAATATTAAAATAAATAAAAGAAGAATGGGAATTAAAATGATGGGAAAAAGTATTCCAAGAAAGAATTTTAATGTATATTTTAATGGAAAGCCAGTAGGATATATTACAAGTGGTACATTTTCTCCAATTTTAAATTGTAGTATTGCCATGGCATATCTTCCTTTAAATATTAATATTAATGATATTGTTGAAGTAGAAATAAGAGGAAAATTTGAAAAAGGAATTGTAGTTGATTTTCCATTTTATGATACTAAAAAATATGGTTGGAGGAGAGAAATTAAATGAATGTAAGCATTATAATTAATTATCTTTTTGGAGAGAAAATAATGGATATTAGTGGTCCAATTAATATACAAATTACTACTAATATAAGTGTTACTAAATTAGTAAAAACAGAAGAAGGATTAGAAGGTAATTTTATTTTTACAGCAAATTACAATCCTGCAATTGCTAATATAATAATAAAAGGAGTAGTAAAAATAACAGGAGAGAAAAATGAAATTGAAAATATAAGTAAAGAATTTAATAAAAAGAAAATTTTACCTGCTGATATATTACAAATAATTGCAAATACTTCATTTATTGAAGGTGTAATAATTGCAAAATCTTTAAATATTCCACCACCAATTCCTCTTCCTATAATATCTCAATCATCAGAAGAAAAGAAAGATACAAGTTATATTGTTTAATTACTTAAATTTAAATCTCATTTTTAGTGATTCTTTTTCCTCTCTTAATATCATATCAATAAGAATATCTAAATCTTTTATATTTGATGATGCTATTTTAATAATTGATGGCCATGATAGATTTTTTGCAGCTATTGCTAATATAGCTGGTAATCCATATTTTTCAATAAGTTCTCCAATTTCCATAGCATCTCTATACATTTTCTTAAATCTTTCAGAAATTCTTCCTTTTTCTGTAACTTCTATTACCATTTGATTTACTTCATTAGGATCTCCATCTAGTAATGCTATTCTTTTTGATTTACAAATTGGACATTTTAATTCATTTAAAATATCCTTTATCTTTACAATTTCTAAATACTTAAAACATTCTGTACATAATGCAATTCTTGCTTCATTTAATATTCTTGCTTTTCCAGATTCAATTAATATTCTTCTTAATCTATCTGCAGGAATAATATCAGATTTCCAACTTAATTTTCTTAAACCAATTCTTGAAATTGGTGATAATCCTTCTATTATTTTAATTTCATATTCTCCTTTCTTAATTTTTTCAATAACATACTTAAGTCCTTCTATATCTAAGTCCTTATATGATATCTCTCTTAATGTTTCTTTCCATATAATAGTTCCTTTTAAACTTTCCATAAGTTGATTTATTCCAACATCACTTAAATCAGCATTTTTTGATATTATACCAAATCTCTTTGCTACATGTAGTAATCTTCTTTTAAATAATCCACTTCTTTCAATAGCTTTTTCAATAATTTTCTCTATTTCTTCTACATTAATATCATTAATTATCTTTAATAAAGTTTTTACATCAATTGATGTTTTTAAGAAAACTCTATATGGATCTTGAGAAACTCCAACACCACTTCCAGTATATTCTGTTATTAAATATCCTAGTACTCTTGCTAATGCTTTATTTATCATTAATCCAAATGTACAATTTATTATAATATAATCCTCCCATTCTTCAATAGTTATAACTTTATGAGTTGGTATTTCCATATTTCTTTCAAATTGTTCTTTAACTTCACTTAATGCTTTTTTAAGTAAATCCTTAGAAACAGGATAAATTTTACATAATTCATTAATAATATCATCAAATTTTACTCCTTCTTTTAGCTTTCTATAAACAAAATCTCTTATTTCTCCAACTTCTTGAGCAACTTCAAAGAGAACAGGAATTTCATCTCCAATCCAATCTGGTATAGCACCAGTAGGATCATTTTCTGCTTTTACATAAACTATATCATTGTAAATATGTAGAATTTTCCAAGGAGATCCTCTTACAATAAATTTTACACCTGGTTCTCCATATTCAGCTACAAAAGCTTCATCTAACATTCCTACAGCTTCATCTTTTTCTTCATCAATTACAAGATAATGTTTTTCCTCTGGTATCATAGATAGATTTTCAAAATAATATTTAAATACAGCATCATATGGTCTTGCTTTTACAACAATATTTTCTTCTGGTATATAAAGTAATAACCTTGGTCTTCTATTACTCATATATTCAAGAACTGATATTAATTCTTCTTTTGTTAAATTTCTATAAGGATATGCTTTTCTTACTAATTCTAAAATTTCATCTACTTTCATTCTTTTATATTCTATAATTAAACCTGCAATTTGATGAGTTAATACATCTAATGGTTTTTCTATAATTTTAACATCTTCAAGTTCTTCTTTAAGAGCACGTCTTGCTATTACAATAGATTCAAGAAAATCATCAGAATCCATAGCAATTATAACTCCTTTTGCAATTCCACCAATCCAATGACCTGCTCTTCCTATTCTCTGAACTAATCTTGTTACTTGTCTTGGAGAGTTATATTGAATTACTAAATCTATAGTACCAATATCAATTCCAAGCTCAAGAGAAGATGTACATACTACTCCTTTTAATTCTCCTCTTTTTAATCCTCCTTCAGCTTCTATTCTTGAAGTTTTTGAAAGACTTCCATGATGTATACTTATTGGAATATTTATATCCCATACTCTAAATCTACTTGCAAGTACTTCAGCTTCAGATCTTGTATTTGTAAAAACTAATGTAGATCTATTTTCATCTATTAGTTCTTTTATTCTTCTAAGTCTTGCAGCAACTTCAGGAAAAGTTGCTAATTTTTCACTAAGATAAATATCATCTTCTCTTACTTCTGGCATTTCTACACTTAATTTCATTATTCTTTGAGCAGAAACTTTTACAATTTCACAATTTCTTCCAGTACCAACTAAAAATTTTGCAACTTCTTCAGGAGATCCTATAGTTGCAGATAATCCTATAATTTGTGGCTCTTTTTCTAATATTTTCCTTAATCTTTCTAAAGCAATTGATAATTGACTTCCTCTTTTATCATCTGTAAGTTCATGTACTTCATCTACTATAATCCATTTTACTTTTGATAAATGTTTTCTTAATACTTTTCCAGTAAGTATTGCTTGTAGTGTTTCAGGTGTTGTAATTAATATATCAGGAGGAGATGATGCTTGCTTTCCTCTTTCTCTTACATCAGTATCACCATGTCTTACTGAAATTTTAAAATCTAATTTACTACACCACCATTGTAATCTCTCCATTAAATCTCTATTTAATGCTCTTAATGGTGTAATATAGAGAACTTTTATTCCTGGTTTTCTTTCTTCTCTTAACATCATATCTAATATTGGAAGAAATGCAGCTTCAGTTTTTCCAGTACCTGTTGGTGCAATTATTAGTACATTTTTTCCTTCAAAAATAAGTGGAATAGCTTTTTTCTGAGGTTCTGTAAGCTCATTAAATCCTTTTTCTTCTAATAATTTTTGAATTGGTTTTGAAAATAATTCCTTCATTTCCACAACTATAAAATAGAACTAATTTAATAATTTTATCGAATGTTTATGAAACTAATAGAATTTCATGATTTACTTGAAGGAAAATTTTTAGAAAGAATAAATAGATTTACAGTTTTATTAAATTATAAAGATAGTAATATTTTATGTCATCTTCATGATTCTGGAAGATTAAAGGAAATACTAATACCTAATACTAGAATTTTATTTAGAAAAGTTAAAAGAAATAATAGAAAAACAGAATATGATGTATTAGCTGCAGAAAATAAAGGAAATTGGGTTATAATTGATTCTAGAATTCCAAATATTATATTTAAAAAACTCATAGAGTTATCAATTATAGATTATAGAATTATAGATGAAAATGTAAAATGTGGAAATTCTATAATAGATTTTCTATTAGAAAGAAATAATAAAAGATATTTAGCTGAAGTTAAAGGATGTACTTTATGTAAAAATGAATATGCACTTTTTCCTGATGCTCCAACAATTAGAGGATATAAACAATTAATTAATATGATAAATTTATGTAAGGATAATCCAATATTGATATTTATTATAATGAGAAATGATCCAAAAGTATTATCAATAAATAAAGAAATTGATCCAAAATTTTATAAAGCTATTAAAATAGCTTTATCTAAAAATCTTAAAGTAGAATGTTATAAAATAGCTTTAGAAGAAAATACTATTTATTTCAAAGGAGAAATTCCTTTTCTTATTAAATAATCATATGCACTTAAAGCAGCAATAGCTCCATCTCCTGCAGCTACTATTGCTTGTTTATATGGTCTATCAGTTACATCTCCAGCAGCAAATATTCCTTCACAAGAAGTTTTTTGATACTTATCAACTATTATTTGTCCTTTTTCATCTAATTTTACAAGATGCTTAATATAATCTATTTTTGATTCTCTTCCAATTTCTATAAATATCATATCAACATTTAAATCATATTCTTCATTAGTAATAATGTTTTTAATAGTTATACTCTCAACTTTATTTTCTCCATTAATTTTTGTTACAATGGAATTTAGTATAAACTCTACATTATTCAAGCTTTTAGCAATATTTATTAATATTGGATCTGCTCTAAATTTATCACTTCTATGTATTAAATAGACTTTTTTTGCATATTTTGAAACAGATTCTAAAGCTTGAAATGCAGAATTTCCACCACCAATAATAGCAGCAATTTTATTTTTAGAAAAAGGAGCATCACAAATAGCACAATAGCTTACTCCTCTTCCAATTAGTTTATCTTCTCCTGGAACATTTAATTTCCTTGGAATACTTCCACTACAAGCAATTATAGCTTTAGCTAAGTATTCTCCTTCATTAGCTATTACTTTAAATATTTCTCCTTCTTTTTCTACTTTTTTAACTTCACCATATTTAATTTCTACATCTAAAGCTTTAAGTTGTTTTCCAAGTATTTCTACTAATTCATAACTGTTTTTACCAATAAATCCAGGATAATTTTCTATTTTTCCACTTACTAATAATCCTCCTCCAATATCCATAGTTATAATTAATGTATCTAATTTCTTTCTTTTTGAGTAAATAGCTGCAGATATTCCTGCAGGTCCACCACCAATTATTATAATATCATATATCTTATTATTCATAAAATAAATAATTTTTTTATTTCAACTTAATAAGCTTTTTTATCAATAATTACCAATTTTAATCTACTTTATAACCAGCTATAGATTCTACTAATTTTTTAATATCAACTTCAGCTTTTGTTCTCCATCCAATATATAAATTATCATCTTTTTCTTCTAAATAGCCTTTTTTTATGAACATATTAATTACTTTATCTATTTTCCAATCAGGAAATTTTTCTTTTAGTATTTCTTGTAATTCTTGCTTTTTTACAGAATTTCTTGTAGCAATAATTGCTATACTAATAGCTAGTATTGCAAGTTCATCTATTCTCCAACTTGATAATTCCTCTGGTATAGATTTAAATGTAACATAAAATCTTGCTTTATCAAAATCATTTTCATCTTCTAACTCATGAATAATTTTTATTTCAAGACCTAATTCTTCTAATTTCCTATTCAATATTCTTATAATATTTAAGTAATCTTTTCCTAATGCTTTTCTTAATTCCCATCCTTTTACACCTGGTAAATGATGATGTTGAAATAATAATAATTGTAATGCTTTTTTAAGTTTTCTTGATAATATTGCTTCTTCACTCATTTTTTATTTCTCCTTTTTTCCATCCATATATCATAATTAATTACAATAGGAAGAGATTTTACTTCTCTCTTTACTTCTTTATCCTTACATAATTCTATTAGTATTTTTTCTTCTAATGGATTTATAATAAGTCTTGCAAAACCTTCTGAAATTATAAAGCTTAATAAATATGCTCTAAGAATTGTTTCTTCATAACTATCTCTTATAATAAAATCCCAATAATCAATAGGTTCTTTTAAGTTTTTAAGTTCTTCTTTTATTTTACTAATTTCATCATTAAATTTTCTATCAGATAATATTTTTAAATTAATTAATTCTGATATTTTAATTGTTTTTTCCTTTAATTCCTTAGCTAATTCTAATTCTTTTTTTCTTTGTGATAATGGAATTAAAACCTTCCAATAATCTAATGCATTTAGTAATTTTTTAGTAGTTAATTGTTCAATAGATACTATTGGATGCCATGATGATAAAAATATTGAAGCTAATTCCTTTTTTCCTAATATTCTTATTTTTGAATCAATAATAAAAGGATCAATAAATAAACCTAAAGCTTTTCTTTTAATCCAATCATTTTGAAGTTCTAATATAAATGATAATTCTTTTATAGCTTCAGAATCCATTATTAATTCTTCTATAGATTTTAATTTTGGTAATAATTTTCTTAAAACTTGAAGTTTTTGTTGAATATCTACAATAAAAGGATCTCCACCTTTTGTTCTAATAGTTTGACATAAATTTATAATTTTTAAGATTTCTTCATGTAACAGTTTTAATCACCTCTGATTTACCATGAATATTTTGAACTAAAATTATATTAACTAAATTATTTACAATACTTATTTGACTTGGAGTTATAACAATAAATTGAATATTTGGATTTTCATTTACAAAAGAAAATATCATATTCATCATAATTTCACGATTTCTTGGATCCATATGAACATCAAATTCATCTATTGCTCTTATTGGAGATTTTAAATGATGTTGAAGTGCAAGTAGAAAAGCTGTTGTTGCAACAGTTCTCTCTCCACCACTTTGAGAGTATTCTCCTAATAATACAGGAGATGATCCTCTAAATCCAGCTGTAATTTCAATTCCAGCTTTTTCATAATCTTCTGCATTAGAAATTCTTATATCTCCTGTACCTCCAACATTTGCTAAAATTGATTTGTAAATAGGATTAATTTCTTCTATTAAATTTTCCATTACATTTCTCCATACTTTTTTTCTTTCTTCAATTTCTTCTAATAATTTCTTTCTATTTTCAATTATGTTTTCTATTTTTTGCTTTAATTCATTATAAGTTTCTAAATATTTTTGATATAATAGAGGAGTATCATCAGGTATTTCTCTAAGAGATAATAAATGAGCATTTACAGTTTTTAATTCATCAGATATTTCAGAAATTGTTCTTGTTGTATTGATTCTTTCTCCAATTTTATTCTTATCAATTTTATTTTTAATTTCAAAAAGAGCTTTTTTAGCATCATTAATTGAAGAATATAATTCTTTTATTTCTTCTTCAATTTTTTCTCTCTTATAATTTAATAATGCACTATCAACTCTTATATTTACATAATTTTTTATTATTTTGTCTAATTCTTCATTTACTAATCCTATTTCTTTTAAATTATTTTCTAAAATTACTTTTCTAAATTTCTCCTTAAGATATAAATATTCATTCCATAATTTTACTGATTCTTCTTCTTTTTTAATTATTTCATTCTTTATGAATTCTAATTGAGAATTTTTAAGTTTTATTTTATCTTCTATTTGAGTAATAGTATTTTCATATTTTATTATTTGAGCCCATATTAATTCTCTTTCTAAATATGATTTTCTTTCTAATAATTTCATTTTCTCAAGATATTTTTCATATTTATCCTTCCAATAGTTTAATATTTGTTCAGTACTTTTTAGTAAATTTGATGTTACTTCTTCTTCTCCTATAACTTTCTTAAGTCTATTTTCTGCTTCTTTTATTGCTTCTCTATATCTAGAAAATCCTACTGCTTCTTCAACCATTTTAAGTTTTTCCTCAGGAGGAATAATAGCAAATTCTTCAATCATATTTTGATGCATTATTACTAGCATATTATCAGGATTAATTCCAGCATTTTTAAAAATTCTAGTAACATCAAATTTACTAACTTCTCTACCATTTATTTCAAACCAATATCTTCCATCTTTTTTTAAATATCTAGAAATAGAAACAACATCACTATTTATATGTGAAATAGGACGTTTTTTATTTATTTTACTATTATCAAGTAAAATTGTAACTCTAGCAGTATCTTTCCCTCTTCTTATTAAATCTGATAGTTTTTTTGATCTTTCAGTATAACTTTGTCCAATTGCTACAGAAATACCAAGTAATATAGAAGATTTTCCTGCACCATTTGGACCACATATTATATTTAAACCTCTTTTTAATGGTATTCTAGCATATTCATATGACATAAAGTTTTCAAGAATAACCTCAAGTATTGCTAAACTTCCCATATTTTTCCCTTCAAAAGAAAAACTAAAAGTTAATTATTTAAAATTAATTAATAATTACTAGTGTAAAAATGGTATTATCAGCTAAAATATTTAATGTAAAAGAAAGAACTGATTTAACTACAATAGCAGAAAAATTAAAAGGATTTAAGCAAGAAGAAGAAATAGAAGAAGGAAAAGTAATTACAGAAATACAAAATCTAAAAATTGGAAATAATTATATTGAAGGTATATTTTCTCAGGATATTCCTATTACTTTTTATCATAGAGAAGGAGAAAAAACTATAATAAAAACCATAGAAGCACCTTTTTTATTTCAAATTTATAATGATAGAATCTTTTTAGTTGTTCTTGAAAAAAAGAGATTAGCAAATAACATAGCTAATCAGTTAAGTAAGATAATATTTATTACTACTGGAAGTATAGTTGAAGCAAGAATATCTCATGAAACATTAAGAAAATTTCATGAATCTAATCCAGAAGATACAAAAGTAATTTTCTTTGATAATGTAGATATTCCAAATATTAAAAAGTTATCACTTTATGGTTCTCAACTTTTAAATACTAATTTATATAATGAATACTTATCTCATGGTAATATTTGGTATATAGTATTTAAATCAAAAAAATTTGGAATTATAGTAGGTATAACAAGAAATTGTGTAATTACATGCTTTAGTAAAATAGAACAAAAAGAATTTTTAAATTATATAAAAAAAGAAGTATTTCCACTTATAGAATAATTTGGAAGTATTTTCTTACATTTTCACTTCTAAGCCATAGTATAACAATTAATCTCATCATAAATAAAATTAAGTATAATAATATGGGATTAGAAATATAAGAAAATACATAGCTTATGATATTAATTCCACTATAAGCAAGTCCAAAGAACCAAGCCCATCTTGATCCTCTTAAAAATCCAATTATTAAAATAAAATCAAGAAAAGCAAATAAATATGCCATTAAGAAATCCCATTCAGTATAGTAAATATATTTACCAAGTAAAAAAGGATTAAAGAGATCATAAGCAACAAAAATTAATTGTAAGAAAATTATTAAATATAATCCTCTTGGTTTCTTCATAATAAATTATCACCTATTTATTTTTTGAACAACATGAGCAATTATTAAATGTTGGAATTTCTAAAATTCCTAACTTTACAACATTTCTTACTATTCTATTACTATTCTTTATTTGCTTTTCCTCACTTTTAATTATTAATATCATATTACATAGTAAATATAACTCATAAGATATTATTATAGTATTTTCTTTCTCATCCTTAATTTCCTTTCCATGTATTATTTTTGAACCTTCCATTTCATGATTATATATAAAATGATAAATTTCATGAATTTCTTTTATATTATTTTTAATCCATTCCTCTATTAGCTTCATATCATCTTCTGGAATTTCAATATTATCAAACCAAGTAATCATAAATAATTATTAACTTTTATTTTTATTAAGCTTTTTATACTTACTAATTATTTCTTTTATTGTTTCAATGAATATCTCTATTTCTTCATAATTATTATATAAGTATAAAGAAGCTCTAACAGTACCATTGTAAGCTTTAAGTACATATTTATGTAATGGAATAGCACAATGAAAACCAGATCTTACCATTATATTAGCTATTTCATCTAACTTTTTTGCTACATCATTTGGATTTATTCCCTTAATATTAAAGGAAACAATACCTGTTCTCTTATTTGAATCTCTAGGTCCATATATTATTACATCATCAATTTCATTTAATCCTTCTAATAATTTTCTTGTTAAATATTTTTCATGTTCTTCTATATTATTCATTCCTATTTTCATAAGATATAATGCAGCTTCTCCTAATCCTATAGCTTCTGCAATTGCAGGTGTTCCTGCTTCATATTTTTCAGGTCCTTTTCTTAAAATAAAAGAATTTATATCTACATCTTCAATTATTCCTCCACCTAAAATAAGTGGAGGAATAATATCTTGTAATTCTTCTTTTATATATAATACACCAATACCAGTTGGACCACACATTTTATGTCCTGAAAAAGCCATAAAATCACAATCCAATTCTTTAACATCTATTTTCATATGAGGTACTGATTGTGCACCATCTACTAAAACAAATGCATTATTTTCATGTGCTATTTTTATTATTTCTTTTATTGGTGTTTTTACACCTAAAACATTTGATACATGAGTTATTGCTACAATTCTTGTATTTTTATCAATAAGTGAAAAATCTGAAATTTCTCCTTCACTATTACACATCATTATTCTTACAGGAATTCCTCTTTTAATCCATGGTAAATAATTAGAATGATGCTCTAATATTGTTGTTACAATATTATTTTCTTTATTAAATTCTAAGCCATTTGCTATAATATTTATTGCTTCTGTAGTATTTCTAACAAAAATTATTTCATTAGGTTTTGCATTAATTAGTTTTGCTATATTACTTCTTGCTTCTTCATAAGCTTCTAATGCTTTATTTGCTATTTTATAAATACTTCTTCCTATATTTGATCTAAAGCTATTATAATATTCTAACATAGCTTCTATTACACAATTAGGAGTAAGACTTGTAGAAGCAGAATCTAAGTATATGTAGTTATTTCTTAAAATAGGGAAGTCTTCTCTTACATTAAGCATAAATATCACTAGTAAGTTTTATATTTTTTAACTTATAAGTATTTGAGGGGATTAAATGGGAAGAAAAGCATTATTATCTGCTTTTGCAATAATTGGATTCTTTTTAGGAATTGCAGGATATTATATGTTTAAAAACATAGCTAATCTTGTAGAAAAATATTCTTTACTATCAAGTATTGACTGGATTATTGCAGGTATTGCAGGTGCTATAATAACTGTAATATTAGTTGTTGTATGGGCATATGCAACAAGTTAATTTTTAATGTATTTCTTTTATTGCTTTTGTTATTTGTGATACTGATTTATTTATTACCTTGTACTTTATGTACCAATAATTTGATTTAAAATTCTCTTCTTCACATATTAGATAATATCCAAAGATACTCATTAGTCCTAATAGACAAATACTCCATACAGATGGAGAAATAGAAAATCCACGCTCATAAGCTATTTTATAGAAATCTGGTAATTCTCCTGAATATTCACAAAGTAAATAACTTCCATCCCATGTGAATTTTACTTTAATTCCTTCATCTATTAGATATAAATAACTTAGTAAATCAAGAGTTTCTTGTATATTTGGTAAAATAGGAAATGGCTCTATGCTATTTATTATTTTTCTTCCTAATTCTGCTAAGAAATCATAGACATTTTCTCCTTTCTTTGAAATAGTTTCCATAAGTACATAGAAGAAAATAGGAAGAATGAAATTCTTATGTTCATCAATAAATGATTTTTTAAAATTTGGTAATTGTTGAATTATTAAAGGAATTAATGAATCAAATGCTTGCTTATCAATTTGACTTAAAGTATGATTAATAATATTACAAATACATAAATCACTTAAGTGCTTAGCTATAAATTGCTTTCCATTTTTATTAAATACAATTAAATCTTTTCCATCAATTAATATGAAGTTACTATCATATGTATTTGATATATACTTTATTTCAATTAAGTCTAATAATTTATTAATTATAAGAGAATTTGAATTTGTATAGATTTTTACATTTATTCCAGATTTTGATATTCTATTTATTACATCATAACATTTACTTAGTATTTCCAATCCATCATTATTAATTACAAAATAAACATATTTAGAAGCTTGAGCTAGAGTATCATTAATATGCTTTATAATTTCATCATCTTTTATAATCCAATATTTTTGTTCTTCAATTTTAATCTTTTTTGATGAAGATTCATAAATTTTTTGAAGTTCCAATACTGCATTTTTCATTATAATTAAATTTTCTTCTAATTCTTTTATTTGTTCTAATAAAGAATTAGTAGGTGTTAAAGCTTTTGCTTTTATAGGTTTTTCTGGTATAATAACTACTAAACCTCTTTTTTCTAAACTTTTTAATACTGGATAAATTTTTGTTCTTGGAACTTTACTATGAGCAGCAATTTCTTTTATTTCACTTATTCCTAATTTAATTAATGTTATGTAAACTTTAGATTCATATTCACTTAATCCTAATTTACTAAGAGCTTCAATTAAATCCTGTAACCTCAATAATTGTCACCAGAGTTACATTGACCCTAGTTACACAATTAACCAGTTACACAGCTCTTATAAAGCTTAGCCCCTAGGATAATGCTAGGGTGAAATATTGAGTAAATTTGTAGAAAAGTGGGAGCCAAAAGAAACTCCTAGTTTAGCTACAAGAGTAAAAGAAACTATAAGACCTCCAGGTCCATTAAAACCAAGACTTGATGCTGCTATAAGAGCATTACAATTACAAATTCAAAAACTTGATATTGCATATCAAAGATTTCAAGAAAGAGATAGAATGATTTTTAATAAAATAGTTGATGCTTATTCAAGACATGATATGGATAGAGCTAAAATTTATGCAAATGAATTAGCAGAAATAAGAAAAATGACTAAGATATTAATGCAATCTAGAATGGCATTAGAACAAATTGTTATGAGACTTAGTACAGTAACAGAACTTGGAGATATTGTTGCTACATTAGCACCTGCTATGGGAGTAATAAAGAGTATTAAGACTGGAATATCTACATTAATACCAGAAGCAGAAAAAGAACTTGGCGATATAAGTACAATATTAAGTTCAATATTAGTTGATGCAGGACAAACTGCAGGACTTACTTTGAACTTTGAAACTGCAAATGAAGATGCAATGAAAATACTTAATGAAGCTGCAGCTATTGCAGAACAGAAATTCAAAGAGAAATTCCCAGAAATACCTCCAGTAACAGTTGGAGAGAAGACTGGAGAAAAGACTGGCTTCTAAATTCTTTAAATTCAAGAGGTGGGGGTTATTTTTAAATTTTTTTTTAAGCATACCCCACCTCTTGAGCAAAAAATTGATAATACTATTAATATTCTTTCTTTACAAAAAAGAAAATTAGAATTCTTAATTATTAGAATAAAAGAAAGAGAAAAAAAGTTATTTAGTTATATTGTATTATTTATAAAACAGAATAATTTAGTTAAAGCTAAAATATATGCAAATGAATTATTAGAAGTAAGAAAGATTATAAAAAATATTAATAAAAGTATTTTAATATGTGAACAACTTATTCTCAGATTAGAAACTATTAAAGAAGTAAGAATAATATTTTCACAATTAAATCAAACATTGAATTCTATTAAAGATGTAATATTAGAAGTAAATAAAATTATGCCTGAATTTTTAAATAACTTAGATAATATAGATACTATTGCTCAAGATATTATAATAAGTACAGAAGCAAAAGAAATAAATGAATCTACTATTATTGAATCATCGGAATGTAGTAATATAATTAAAGAAGTATCTAGTTTATTAAAAGATAAGCTTGAAAGAGATATACCTATACCACCAGTTGATGTAGATAATAAGATTGATGAATATCTTGTAAAATATTTAAAAAGAAAAAATGGAGAATTTGATATAAGTGAATTTTGTAAAATAACAAAATTTCCAAAAGAAGAAGTATTAAAAGCATTAGAAAGATTATCAAATAAAGGATTAATAAAAATACTAGTAGCTGAGGAGATTTTTGATGGGGTTTATGGCTGCAAATGAATTAGAAGCTCTTGCTATAAAGTATGCAAAAGAAGCAACTCGTTTAGATCAGCAAGGAGCAAAAGGATTAGCTATTGCATATTATCAAAAAGCAATTGATGCTTTTTTAAAACTAGTAAATCTTTATCCAGATTATGAATTAAATAAAATATATATTCAAAGAGCAAAAATGTATCAAGAAAGAATAAAAGTCTTAAGAGGAGAAATTTCAGAAGAAGAAATAAAAAAAGAACCTATATCAGAAAGTAAAACAGAAAGTAAATCAACTTTTTCAGCTTTTGAAGACTTAGTTATAACTGAAAAGCCAAATGTAAAATGGGAGGATATTGCTGGATTAGAAGAAGTAAAAAAAGCAATTAGAGAAGCTATTGTTTATCCAACAAAAAGACCAGATTTATTTCCATTAGGCTTTCCTAGAGGTATTCTTTTATATGGTCCTCCTGGCTGTGGAAAAACTCTAATAGCTGCAGCTGTAGCAACAGAAATTGATGCTGTATTCTTTTCTGTGGATGCTGCATCTATTATGTCAAAATGGTTAGGTGAAGCTGAAAAAAATGTAGCAAGATTATTTAGAGCTGCAAGAGAAGCTGCAATAAAACATGGAGCTGCAATAATATTTATTGATGAAATAGATTCCTTATTAGGTGTAAGATATAATGAAGTAGGTGGTGAAGTAAGAGTAAGAAATCAGTTCTTAAAAGAAACAGATGGAATTATGGATAAGGGAAAGAATTGGCCTATATATGTAATTGGTGCAACAAATAAGCCATGGACTTTAGACTGGGGATTTATAAGAAGATTTCAAAAAAGAATTTATGTTCCTTTACCAGATTTTGAAACAAGACTTAAAATTTATCAATTATATACACAAAAGCTTGTTATGAAAGATGTTGATTTATATGAATTAGCAAAATTATCAGAAGGTTATTCAGGTAGTGATATAAGAGATGTATGTCAAGCTGTTCAATTAAGAGTAGTAAGTGAATTATTTGAATCTGGAAAATACTTAGATAAAAATGCTAAACCTAGACCAATTACAATGGAAGATTTTAGAATTGTTATTTCTCAGAGAAAACCAAGTATTACAAAGGAAATGATAAAAGCATATGAGCTATGGGCTGAAAGCTTTAAAGCAATATGAGGTATAAAAATGAAATGGATTTTAGCACATGCTGATTGTGATGGAATATGTTCTTGTGCTATTGCTTTTTCTATATTTAAAAATGCTAATATCTTTTTTTCTCATCCAGTTGGATTAGCGAGTGATTTAAAACAAGTAGATGGTGACTTACTAGTATTAGATATTGCATTATCTTCAAGAGAATTAGATAGTATATTAAAAGAATTAAAAAGAATTCATGAAAATGGTTATAAAATAATTTATATTGATCATCATCCACTTCCAAAAAATTTTAATTCAAATTTATTTTATGGAGAATTAATTCATTCATTATCATCAAGTACTTCTGAACTTACATTTATGAAATTTAAAAATTATTTAAGTATGGAAATGGGAAGAATTGCTATATATGGTGCTATAGGTGATTATCTTGATAATACTCCTGGTATTGAAAAATTATTAGAATATTGGGATAAAAGAACTCTTTACTTTGAAAGTGGTTTACTTATAGAAGCTATTGAATCAATGGGAAGAGATTATAATATGAAAAGAGAATTAGTAAAATATTTATCAGAAAATAAATTACCAAGTGATAATGATGAAATTGTTAAAATGGCTATAAAAGAAGCTTCAAAAGAAGAAGAAATGAGAAAAATTATAGAAAAAGAAGTAAAAACCATAGGAAAAATTGCTTATTTATTAGATATTAAATGGTCTCTTGGAAAATCAGCAATTTATGCAAGAGCTATAACAAATTCTATAGTAGGTATTGGTGCTGAAACCAGAAAAAATTTTATAGATATGAGTCTTAGAACTCCTTTTGATCATATAAGATTAAATGAAATAGTAATGGAAATAGCAGAAAAGCTAGGTGGAAGTGGAGGTGGACATAGAAAAGCTGTAGGTGCTAGAATTCCAAAGGAATACTTTTATGAATTTTTAACTAAACTAAATGAGAAAATTTTAAATATCGAAAAAGAGTAGTTTTTAAGCTATTAAGTTTTTCTAAAATATTACTTTAATAATAATAAGGTTATATTTTTAAAAAAAGAAAAGTTTATAAGCTTAAAACTCCTAACTTTGAAGGGGGTAATGATGAAGATAAAGTTAAGATGTCCAGAATGTGATTGTGAAATTGAATTAGAAGATGTACTTGAAGGAGAAATAATAAGTTGTGAAGATTGTGGAGTAGATTTAGAAGTAAAAAAGAAAGCTGATGGAACTTATGAACTTGTAGTAGCAGAAAGTGAGGGTGAAGATTGGGGAGAATAATTGCCTATTCTTTCTTTACTTTATGATAGAATTAGAGTTGAAGAAAAGCTTATTATTAATGCAGCTGAAAAAAAAGGAGTTGAATTAAAACCAATAGATGTAAAGGATCTTCACTTAGTAATTACAGATCCTAGTAAAGATAGAGAAATTTTTGGAGATGTTGCAATAGAAAGATGTATAAGTTATTTTCGTGGTCTTCATTTAGCTGCTATACTTGAAGGAAAGAATATTAAAGTCATTAATCCATATTCTATTTTAAGTATTTGTGGTAATAAAATGCTAACAAGTATTATATTAGCAAAACATGGTATTCCAACACCAAAAACAATAATAGCTTTTACAAAAGAAGAAGCATTAAAAGCTATTGAAGAAATTGGATTTCCAGCTGTAATTAAGCCAATATTTGGAAGTTGGGGAAGATTAGTAGCTCAAGTAAAAGATAAAGATGTAGCACAAGTAATACTAGAACATAGAGAAGAAATTAATAATCCACTTTATCAAATTTATTATATACAAGAAATGATAGAAAGACCTCCAAGAGATATAAGATGTATTGTTATAGATAATGAAATTATTGCTTCTATATATAGATATTCTTCACCTGATGATTGGAGAACAAATATAGCAAGAGGTGGAAGAGCTGAGCCTTGTAATTTAACTGAGGATATGAAGGAAATAATATTAAAAACAGCAGAAGTAATTGGAGGAGGTGTACTTGGAATAGATGCTATGGAAAGTAAAAATGGAATTGTAGTTCATGAAGTAAATCCTACTGTAGAATTTAAGGGGGCAATGTCTGCTACTGGAATAGATATAGCTGGAAAAATTATTGATTATGCAGTAAAAATAGCAAAGAAATAATTATTTAAGAAATTACATAAAAATAAATTAAGAAGTGATGTAAATGGGAATGACAATATCTGAAAAAATTTTAGCAAAAGCTGCAGGTAAAGACAAAGTAGAACCTGGTGAATATATTATTGGAAAAATAGACTTAGCAATGTTTCATGATCTAACAGGACCATTAACATTAAATGTATTAAAAGAAGTAGGATATGATAAGCCATGGGATCCAAGTAAAATAGTAATTATATTTGATCATCAAGTTCCAGCAAATACTATACTAGTAGCAGAACATCATAAACAACTTAGAGCTTATGCTAAAAAGTATGGAATAAAACTACATGATCTTGGAAATCAGGGAATATGTCATCAGATTTTAGCAGAAGAATATGTAAAACCAGGAATGCTAGTAGTAGGAGCTGATTCTCATACATGTACATTAGGAGCATTAGGAGCATTTGCTACAGGAATTGGTTCAACAGAAATGGCTGCAGTTATTCTTACAGGAGAACTTTGGTTTAGAGTACCTGAAAGCATAAAATTTGAATTAAAAGGAAATTTGAGAAATGGAGTTTCTGCTAAAGATGTAATATTATATATTATTGGAAAAATGGGTGTTGATGGTGCTTTATATTGTGCTGCTGAATTTACTGGTGATGTAAATAAATTAAGTATTGATAGTAGATTAACAATTTGTAATATGGCTATAGAAATGGGTGCAAAAACAGGAATTATTAATCCTGATGAAAAAACTCTTGAATATACCAATATGCCTAGTAACTATGGAATTATTAGAAGTGATAATGATGCTGAATATATTGATGAAATAGAAGTTTATTTAGATGAAATATTACCACAAGTAGCACTTCCACATTCAGTAGATAATGTAAAACCAGTATCAGAAGTAGAAGGAATTGAAGTAGATCAAGTATTTATTGGATCTTGTACTAATGGTAGATTAGAAGATCTTGAAGCTGTTGCTAAAATATTAAAAGGAAGAAAAGTAAAAGTAAGAACAATAATAATTCCAGCATCACATAAAATTTACTTAGAAGCTGAAAAAAGAGGTTATATTAGAATATTTTTAGAAGCAGGAGCAGTAGTTTGTAATCCTAATTGTGGTCCATGCTTAGGTGGTCATATGGGAGTATTAGCTGATAATGAAGTTTGTGTAAGTACTTCTAATAGAAACTTCATAGGAAGAATGGGAAGTCCAAAAGCAAAAATATACTTAGTTTCACCTCAAACTGCAGCTGTTACTGCAATAGAAGGAAAATTAACAGATCCATTAAAGTATATAGGTGTTTAGTATGATAATTAAGGGAAGAGTATGGTTATTTGGAGATAATATTGATACTGATTTAATAATTCCTGGAAAATACTTAGTAATTACAGATCCTAAAGAATTAGCAAAACATTTATTTGAAAATATGATAGAATCTTTTTATACTAAGATTAAACCAGGAGATATTATTGTAGCAGGAAAAAATTTTGGATGTGGTTCAAGTAGAGAACATGCACCATTAGCAATAAAAGCTGCAGGTATATCAGCAGTAATAGCAAAATCCTTTGCTAGAATATTCTTTAGAAATGCTATAAATATTGGATTACCAGTAATTATCTCTAATGCAAGAGATATAGTTAAGGAAAATGAAATAATTCTAATAGATCTTGAAAATGGATATATTGAAAGAGAAAATGGAGAAAGACTAATGATAGAAAAATATCCAAAATTTTTATTAGAAATTCTAAAAGATGGAGGATTATTACAAACTCTTAAAAGAAAATTTGGAAGTGATAAAATTGGGAAGAACATATAAAATTGCACTAATGAAAGGAGATGGAATAGGACCAGAAATAACTGAAGCTACTTTAAAAGTATTATCAGCATTAGAAGAAATTTCAAATTTTAAATTAGATTTTATTGAAATAGAAGGTGGAGATGAATGCTTAAGAAGAAGAGGTATTGCTCTACCAGAAGAAAGTATTGATATCATAAGAAAAACAGGTATATGCTTAAAAGGACCTGTTGGAGAAAGTGCAGCAGATGTTATAGTAAAGCTAAGATTATTATTTGATTTATATGCTAATTTAAGACCTGTAAAATCATATCCAGGTGTTCCAGCATTAAGATCTGATATAGATATGCTAATTGTAAGAGAAAATACTGAGGATCTTTACAAAGGATATGAATTTAATATTGGAGATGATGCTATAGCATTAAGAGTTATTACTAAAAAAGGATGTAAAAGAATTGCTGAAATAGCATTTAAATATGCTATGTTAAGAAGAAAAAAAGTTACAATTGTTCATAAAGCAAATGTATTGAGAATTACAGATGGATTATTTAGAAATGTATGTCTTGAAGTTAGTAAAAAATATCCAGAAGTTAAATGTGAAGAACTTTATGTTGATGCTGCAGCAATGCATTTAATAAGAAGACCTCAAGATTTTGATGTTATTGTTACTACTAATTTATTTGGAGATATATTATCTGATGAAGCAGCTCAAATATGTGGTAGTCTTGGACTAGCACCAGGAGCAAATATTGGTGATAAATATGCAATATTTGAACCAATTCATGGTTCTGCTCCAGATATTGCAGGTAAGAAAATAGCAAATCCAATTTCTATGATATTATCTGCAAAAATGATGCTAGAATATCTTGGAGAAAAAGAAGCAGGAAGTATTATTGAAAATGCTATTACTAAGGTTTTATCAGAAGGAAAAGTATTAACAAAAGATCTTGGAGGAAATGCTACAACAGATGAAATTACAAATGAAATTATAAAGAAAATATTAAAATCATAGCTTATTAAGTTTTTCAACAACTGCTTTAGCAAATTCCATTGTTTTTGTATTTCCACCTAAATCTTTTGTTAAATATTTTCCTTCTGAAAGTACACTATCAATAGCATTTTCAATCATTTTTCCTATTTTTTCTTCTCCAAGATATTTTAACATCATAGCTGAAGAAAGAATTAAAGCTGAAGGATTTGCAATTCCTTTACCTGCAATATCTGGTGCACTTCCATGTACTGCTTCAAATATTGCATATTTATCACCAATATTTGCACTTGGTGCTAATCCTAATCCTCCAGTTATACCAGCTGCAACATCAGATAATATATCTCCATATAAATTAGTAGTAACAATAACATTGAAATCACTTGGATTCATTACAATTTTCATAGCAGCTGAATCTACAATCATTTCCTCAGTTATTATATCTGGATATTCTTTTGCAACTTCAAAACATATACTTCTAAATAATCCATCTGTAACTTTTAGTACATTAGCTTTATGAACAATTGTAACCTTCTTATATCCTTCTTTTTTTGCTAAATTAAAAGCAAATCTTGCAATTCTTTCACATGCTTTTTTGGTAATAACTCTTATAGCTATAGAATTTTCACCAATACTATATTCTATTCCACTATAAAGTTCTTCAGTATTTTCTCTTACTATAATCATATTAACATTTTTATGAATAGATGGTACTCCTGGTCTACTTTTAAATGGTCTTATATTTGCATATAGATCAAATAATTTTCTAAGTGTAACTGTTGGACTTTTAAATGTTTCAGGACCTGGTGGAGTTTGAGTTGGTCCTTTTAAACATGCATCTGTTTTTCTTATAATATCAATAGTTTCTTCTGGTAATGGATTTTTATATTTTTTCCATGCATTTAATCCTGCTTCTACAGGTATAAATTCAAAATTTAATCCTAAATTATTTAAAACATATAATGTTGCTTCCATTACTTCTGGTCCTATACCATCTCCATGTATTACAGCAATTTTATATTTTTTCAAACATTATCACTTCCTTTATGAATACTCATTTTTCTTAAAAATTAAGATTGTTGAGTAATTGCAATAGATAAGAATTTTTCTACTTTCTTATTTAAATATGTAGAAATCATTTTTACAATCAATCTTAAAGTTGTTCTTACAATAGGATTATTATCTCTAGAATAATCATCTGCTAATTCTTCTAGCCATCTCATATTATGTCTCCAAATTGCTTTATATAATTCAAAATGATATGGTTTTGCATCTTCAATAAATCTCATAGGCTTACTACTTCCATCAAATGAAACATAAAGTAATGGACATAAGAAACTACGATATGGCTTTAAATCTTCAACTAATTCTATTGTTTGTATAATATCATCTTCTGTCTCTCCTGGCAAATTAACTATTAATGTTGCAGCTGGAATCCAATTATACTCATCACATATGGAAAAAGCATTTACAACAACATCTCTCCATTCACTTGGCTTAAATGGTGCTGGTTTATTATGCATATATTTTTCAATTAAATTTTTACTTCCAGTTTCAATACCAGTTTGAAAACCAAGCCAATGATGTCTATCTAATTCTAAAATTTCAGAGATTCTTTCTACAGTTGATGGAGATGATGCAATAGATGCTAATGCTGCATGACTTATACTTACATTTTTTACACCAGGAACAGATTTAACACTTCTAAATAATTCTACTACTTTATTATGATCTGGTATTAGTGAAAAAGATCCATATCTTAATACATCTTCTGCATGTAGACAAATATTTCTTTGACCAAATCTTATATTAGTTTCTACATCTTTAATTATATCACTAATTTTTCTATGTCTAAGTCTTCTAAGTGTTGGTGCACAGAATTTACATCCTTTTCCACATCCTCTTGATACTTCTACTAATCCTCCTACTGTTCCTCCTAACAATAAAGGAATTTCTTCTGCTGATGGAATTTCATTATATTTTGGAATAATTCTTATTGGACATTCTAATGAATTTTCAAGAATTTGTTTTACAATTTTTGGAAAAACTATTTCTCCCTCACCTTCTACTACTACATCAATTCCAAATTTTCTCATTTCTTCATATCCAATTTGCCATGCTCCTGGTCCACCTACAATAATTTTAACTCCTTTTTCTTTTGCATTTTTAATTATATTAGATGTAATTAATTTCCTAAAGTAGTATGTATTAAATGATTCTTTATGAATAATTCCATATGGGCCGCTCATTGTTGTTGATGCAGGACCTTTTCCAAATGGATCAAAAACTGTTATACCAATTACTTTTGTATCATTAGATAAAAATCTTGGAATATTTTCTAGTGTTGTTACTACAACTTCTTCTCTACTAACAATATTAGAATTAATAAGAGCAGATTCTATTCTTCTAAGTCCTTGAGGAGCTAATAATGCAATTCCATTTTTATCAACTACTGGATTACTAAATGTAGCTTTAAATAATATCTCAGAAAATAATATACCTCTTGGAGCTGTAGAAATAAAACCATAAAATAATGAAGTGTTGTAATTACTCATTAAGGTCTTATCAGCTGTAAGAATAACTTTACAATTTCTTCTCATATCATATAATAAATTTTTTATTAAAATATTTATTTTTCTATAATCCACACCATCTCCTGTTTATAAGATGTTAATGGTTTATAATCAAAACCTCCATAGACTTCCCATTTTCTAAATCCTGCAAGTCTTAATAATAATTCAAATTCTCTTTTATAAATTAAAGCAAATCTATAAGATCCCTTCCAATATAATTCTCCTTGTTTATAAACAACTACTGATGTTTCTATTATTTGATTAATTTCATCAACAAAATAAGATCTTTCTCTTACTACATATTCTCCTGTATCAGTTATTATAAGTTCTTCTGATTCTTTTCCAAAACTCATCATTCTTTCTATATCAGGATAAAAGAAATTCAATATTACTTTTCCATTTTCTTTTAAATTTCTTTTAAAATTCTTTAATGTTTTTAATTGATCTTCTGTAGTTAAATTATATAAAAAAGTTCTAAAAGGAACAATAATTAGTGAAAATTTTTCTTTAAATTTAAAATTTCTCATATCTCCTATTCTTACTTTAGGAATTAAAGACATTGCTTTTGCTTTTCTTTTTAATTCTTCTAGCATTCTCTTAGAAATATCAATTCCATAAATATCAATTCCTTCTTTTAATAATTCTAAATAAACTCTTCCAGTTCCACAACCTACTTCTAATACTTTTCCATCTACTTTTTTTGCTTCTTTTTTATAAAATTCAATATCTTCTTTATATCCTCCATATATTATATCATAAACCAATGCCCATGAATCATAATCACTTATCATTAATAAAAAATATTAAAATAAAATTATAAAAAGTTATCTTCCCAAATGAATTTTCCTCTTTTTTTATAATGCTCTACAAGTCCTCCATCTTCTAATATTTTCATAAGGAAACTAGGAATTGGCTTAAAGCTAAATACTCTTCCTTTTGCATATATTTTTCCTTCAGAAAGTGAAATCTCAATTACATCTCCTGTTTCTACATAATCATAAAGCTCTTTTTCTTCAATTACTGGTAATCCAATATTTATAGCATTTCTAAAGAATATTCTAGCAAAAGATTTTGCTATTATTGCTGATATACCTACATGCTTTATTACCAAAGGTGCTTGTTCTCTACTTGAACCACATCCAAAATTTTTTCCTGCTACAATAATATCTCCTGGTTTAACTTTTGAGCTAAATGTTGGATCAATTCCTTCCATTACATGTTTTGATAATTCATTTAAATCTATTGTTTTAAATTTATATTTTCCTGGAATTATATCATCTGTTGATACATTATCTCCAAATTTCCATATTCTTCCTTTTATCATAATATCACCTCTGGTATGGTTATTTTTCCATTTAATGCAGTATATGCTGCTGTAAGTGGAGAAGCCAAGTATATATAAGCATCTGCTATTCCCATTCTTCCTTTAAAGTTTCTATTTGTTGTTGAAACTACAATATCACCTGGAGAAGGAATTCCATGATGACTTCCTGCACATGGTCCACAACCAGGTACTCCTACTACACATCCTGCTTTTATAAGTTCTTCAATAATTCCTTCTTTAATTGCATTTAATAGAACTTCTCTTGATGCTGGTATTACTATTGTTCTTGTTTTTACTTTTTTATTTTTTAATACTTTTGCAACTATTCTTAAATCTTCTAATCTACCATTAGTACAAGATCCAATAAATACTTGATCTACTTCAATTCCTTCTACTTCTGATACTGGTTTTACATTATCTACTGAATGTGGACAAGAAACCATTGGCTCAATTTTTTCTGCTTCTATTTCTAATTCATCAGAATATTTTGCATTTTTATCTGCTTTTATTTCTTTAAAAGGAATATTTACTCTTCCTTCTAGAAAAGCTTTTGTTTTTTCATCTGTTTCTATTAATCCTGTTTTTCCTCCCATTTCAACAACCATATTTGTCATTACCATTCTACTTTCCATACTCATTTCTTTAATAGTACTTCCAGTAAATTCTACAGCTTTATAATTAGCTCCATCTGCTTTTATTTCTCCTATTATATACAATATTAAATCTTTTGACATAACATTACCTTTAAGTTTTCCATTTATATTTATTTTAATACTTTCAGGTACTTTAAACCAAAGTTTTCCTGATGCAAATACTGCAGCCATTTCTGTTGAACCAATTCCTGTAGCAAATGCAGTAAAAGCTCCATGTGTACATGTATGAGAATCAGCTCCTACTACTACTGCACCAGGAAATACATGTCCTTTTTCAGGAAGTATTTGATGACAAATTCCTTCTCCAATATCATATAATTTTATTCCATGTTTTTTTGCAAAATCTCTCATCATTTTATGTAATCTTGAAGTTCCTTCATTTGAGCTTGGAGCTACATGATCTATTACAAATACTGCTTTACTACTATTCCATACTTTTTTTGCATTCATCTCTTCAAAACTTTTTATCATTAATGGTGCTGTTCCATCATGAGCCATTGCAGTATCTATTGGCAATACTACTATATCACCAGGTGAAGGAATTTTTCCAATTTTTTCAAATATTATTTTTTCAATTATTGTCATTTCATTTGTCATATGAAAATGCTTATTTTAAGAAAATCCTTAATAAATTTTACTAACAAAATTTATAATGATTAAAAATGGGGGTAAAAAGATTTAGTGTTTCTGTAGATAATGAATTACTTAAAGAATTTGATGAACTTGTTAAAAACTTATCTCTTGATAGATCAAAAGCTATTCAACAAGCAATGAGAATTTATTTATTAGAAAATATATGGGAAAAAGAATTAGGTGAATGTGGAGGTGCTATTACAATTATTTATAGACATGATGAACGTAATAATTTAATTGATTTACAACATAATTATAGAGATATTATAAATTCAACACTACATATACATTTAGATGAAGAAAATTGTCTTGAAATAATAGCAGTTAAAGGAGATATTAAAAAAGTAAAAGAATTAATTAATAAAATTAAAACATGTAAAGGAGTAAAACAAATTAGACATGCTATTGTTGAAATTTATGTATAACTATATTTTTACTTCTTCCTTTACTTCTTCTGGAAGTTCTGGAAGTTTTTCTTTTATCTTTTGTTCTGCAATATTTGCAGCATCATTTAATATTTTCATAGCTTCTTCATTTGCAGCTTCAAAAGATACATTTAATCCTGTACTAGCACCTGCTTCTGTTATTAGACTATATAATGATTCACTTAGTGATGCAAATCCTTTTTCAGCTTCAGGAACTATTTGTAATACACTTGGCTGAATACTTTTAACTATTGATATAGCAGGAGTAACAACATGTAGGAAATCTCCAAAATCTCTAACAGTAGTAAGTCTTAATGCTATTGTCTCTAATGCAAGTTTAACTTGAAGTAATTTTTTCTCTAATTTTCTTATTTCTGCTAATTCATTTGCATAAATTACTGCTTTTTGTCTATCATGTTTTGTAAATGCATCAACAATTTTTGAAAATAAAATCTTATCTTTTTCAGCTAATCTAGCACTTGCATATTCTAGTCTTTGAGCTTGAGCTTGAATTAATCTTATTGCATTTTCTATGTGAGGTTTTAATGGACCTGATGGAGGACTTACTTTTTCTTCTTTTGCCTCCCATCTCTCTACAAATTTACTCATTAAGTTATTCACCTTCCAATCTTTTTGTGTAATAAAAGTTAAAAAGAGTTTCGAATTAATGATATGTATTTTATATTTTTCTTTTTGAAATATAAAGTTTATAAGATTGTAAATTATTCAATAATAATGAAGAACCGATGAGCGAGGTTTGCTAGGAGCGATTGATGAGCGATGAGCCTACCTGTGAGGTCCTCATATCTGCTTATTATTTTATTCTTCTGCTATTATTATTACATGTACTCTTTTAATGGTTTTACCTCTTGTGAAAAGCTTTGATTTTCCTAAATGCCTCAAGCTTAATGAAAACCTAAGTGGAATACAGAGGAATAAAAATGAGGTAATGAAGATATCAAATTATATGGAATCTGAATTCCTAGTTTTATCAAATTTTTAATTTACAAAAACATAATTTCAAAGAATTTAAAAATTATTCATCATAACAAATAATACTTTACCTTTAATAATAACATCAAAAATATAAAGTTAAAATATAATATAATAAATTAATGATTATAATATAATAAATTCAAGATAATAATTATAGCATATTGCAATTAGAAAAATTAAAACATAAATAATTAAAAAATTGTTATTATCATCTTGAATTTTTTCTTATGAAATTAAAATCCTCATAGAAAAATATAAATATATGATCAATAGAATGATCCATGTAGATATGTTAATATGTCCTTATTGTAAAAAATCCTTCAAGATATTAACTCATTTAAGAAAACATGTAAGATCAGAACATACTGATTTCTGTCCAGTATGCAATAAGAAAGTTGATGTTTATATTCATGCACATTCTTATGCTAAAAAAGGAGATAAAAAACATATGCTATTATGGGGCTTAATAGGAAAGCATGAAAAAATCTTAAGAAGAAAATGTACTAAAAAAGTATTTCAATTATGTAGAATAAAAAGTAAAGAATCTGAATAAATTAACAATATTCTTAATCTTTTTTATTGAGGTTTTTCACTTTCTCTTATAATACTTTCATTATCAGTTTTATGTCTCCAAAGACCTTTTCTAAAACTTATTGGAATAATTTCTAATTCATCTATTAGATAATCACTAAGTAAAACTTCTTCTACATATGGATTTATTACTATGTTACAAGGTATTCTTTTCTTTATATTATTATCTAAAATTAACATTATTTCTGCTTTTAAAGGAAGACGAAAAACTGATACTTCTCCTCCAGCTGTTAATACTTTTTCACTTTCAAATATTGAAGATGGCCATAGTTTTATTTTTTCTGCTAATTTAAGAGGAATACAAATATCAGGTTCAGTACTTTCAAAACCAGAATTTACAAGAGCAATAACATCTATTTCTTTATTTTCTACTAATAATTTTAACTTTATTCTTATTCCCATTTTTCTACCTTCATGTATTTTATCTTTTTACCTGTAGATTTTAAATAACCTATGAACTTAATTTTTTTCATTTTATTAATTTCCATCATGGTAATTTTTGTAATTTTTAAATTTAAATCTTATTTTAAAAAGAATTTACATAGAAATTTAAAGTAATAAATTATTAAAACATGTATGCTTAATTAATATTGATGAAAGCAATTTATTTAATATCAGGTGGAATGGATTCTTTTGTAGCAACTTATTTTGGAATAAAAAAAGGATGGAAACCTATTTTTCTTTACTTTGATAACTATCCATTTATTAATGCTGAAAATAAATCTAAAGTTATTGAGATTATAAAATACATTATGAATATTACAAATGAATATGGAGAAATTATTATAGCTCCACATGGAAAGGATTTAAGCATAATAATTGAAAAATGTAGAAGAAATTTATCATGTCTTTTATGTAAGAGAATGATGTATAGAAAAGCTGAAAGAATTGCAAAAATTTATAATTGTGATTTTATTGTAACTGGTGAAATAATTGGTGAACAAGCAAGTCAAACTATTAGAAATTTAATAGTTAATAATAAAGTTATTGATATGCCTATAGTAAGACCATTATTAGGAGTAAATAAAGTTGAAGTAGAATTAATAATAAAAAAATTAGGTGTATCAAAAATGTTAGTAACAACAAATTGTAAAGCAGCAGCAATAAAAGCAAGAACAAAAGTAAGAGAAGAAGAATTATTAGAAGAAGAAAAGAAAATTCCAGTAGAAGAATTAATAGAAGAAAGTATAAGAGGAATTCAAATTATTAAATAATAATTTTATATGCTTTTGATATAATATTTTCTATATCTTCTTCTACTAATTCTTCTATTACATCTTCTTCTTCTTCATAAGGTCCAAGTCCAATAAATCTAGACCATTCATCTATTAATTCATTATCTAATCCTAAAAGTGGAAGAAATAATGGTTTTTTTGAAAATTTTTTAAGTATTTCTATACTTCTAATATTAGATACAACACCTTCAACATCTTCTCTTTCTATTAAATTTATAGCAGATAAAATTTCAATCATTCTTATATTACTAATTCTTTTAACTGGTACAACTATTACTTCAAGTTTTCTTATCCATTCTAATAGTTTTTTTAAATTATTTTTTACTTCATAAGGAATTTCTCCATTAATTTCAATAACTAAGGCTTTAATTAGTGATCCTCTTCTCATAATACACCATGATGATATTACTGATGATTTTTTCTCATTTATAATTCCAATTAATGGTTCTTGAGTTCCAATAGGAAATCCATCAGGTCCTTTTATATAATTAAAATAAAAGAAAGCATTTTCATCTCTTATTTCTATATATAATACTTGATCTGGATTATCTAAATTAACACTTAAATTATTCATTCTTTTTAATATTTCTCTTCCTAATTCAATTTCAATATCTTTACTTTTATATGGATGAATTCCACTTCTACTACATCTTATAGCAAAACTACCTTTTTTAAAATTTTTTAAAGCTAAATCAATACCAATTTCAATTATTTCATTTTTATTTGAGCTTGAAACAAAACAAGGAGATGTAGATGATACTCCAAATACTTTTGATGATAATAATGCTGCTTTTTCATTTTCCTCAGTAAATATGTATAATCTACCTGGAGCTTTTAATAAATTATCAATTTTTATTTTATTTTCTTTTAATAATTCAATAATATGATTTCTTACTAATGATTCATAATATCCTCTTACAAAACTACTTTTTATTCCTATTTCTCCTCCCATTCTTATTATAACTGCTTTTTTTATTTTCATCTTTTAAACATTAAAAAATTAAATAAATATATTTTTATAAAAAATAAATAAAGGTGATTTCATGGAGGATTATTTAAGAAATGAACTTGTTAAATGTATGAAAATACTTCATGATAGAGGATTAGTATCTGGTATTGGAGGAAATGCAAGTGTAAGATTAAATAAAAATGAAATTTTAATTACTCCAACTGGAGTATTTAAAGCAGATTTAAAAGCTGAAGATATTGTAAAAATTGATATTAATGGTAATGTAATAGAAGGTTGTTTAAAACCTTCTATAGAATTACCTCTTCATTTATCAATATATAAATCAAGATCTGATGTAAATGCAATTATTCATGCTCATAATCCATATACTATTGGCATAATATCTGCAGGTAAGAAAATAGAACCAATAAATTATGAAGCATGGAAAATATTTAAAGATGTACCTATTGTAGAATTTAAACCTCCAGGATCAAAAGAATTAGCAGATTTAGTTGCTAAAAATATAAAATCAAAATCTGTAGTAATTATGAAAAATCATGGAGTAATAGCAGTAGGATCAAATTTAAAAGAAGCTTTATATATTATAGAAGCATTAGAAGAAATATCAATAATGATATTTGTAGCTTCATGTCTAGGAAAAATAACAACTATACCAGAGGAATATCTAAGGTGATAAAATGTTAGATATAAGATTAATAAGAAAAAATCCTGAATATGTAAGAAATAATTTAGCAAAAAGAGGAGATCCTCAAATATTAAAATTATTTGATGAACTTCTTGAATATGATAAAAAATGGAGATCATCATTAACAAAATTAAATGAATTAAGAAGTATAAAAAATAGAATAACTGAAGAAATTGCAAAACTAAAAAAACAAGGAATGAATATTAATGATAAGCTAATTGAAGCAGAAAAAATTGGAAATGAAATAAAAGAACTTGAAAAAATTGTTGAAGATTATGAAAATAAAATTCATTATATTTTATTAAGATTACCAAATTTAATGGATGAAAGTGTACCAATAGGAAAAGATGAAAATGATAATGTTGTAATAAGATATTGGGGGGAAAAAAGAGAATTTAATTTTAAAATAAAAGATCATATTGAATTAGCACTTAATCTTGATCTTATAGATTTAGAAAGAGCAGCAAAAGTAGCAGGTTCAAGATTTTATTATCTTAAAGGTGATTTAGTAAGATTAAATCTTGCTCTTATTCAATATGGACTTGACTTTATGATAAAAAAAGGATTTATTCCATTTATTCCTCCATATATGTTAAGAAGAAATATTGTTGAAGGAGCAACATCTTTATCTGATTTTGAAGAAATGATTTATAAAATTGAAAATGAAGATTTATATTTATTAGCAACATCAGAACATGCACTTCTTGGTCTTCATGCTAATGAAATATTAGATGGTAGTCAATTACCTTTAAGATATTGTGGAATAAGTCCATGTTTTAGGAAAGAAGCAGGAGCACATGGAAAAGATACAAAAGGAATTTTTAGAGTACATCAATTTGAAAAAGTAGAACAATTTGTATTTTGTAAACCAGAAGATTCTCCAAAGGAACATGAATTTTTATTAAGAAATGCTGAAGAATTTATTCAAAGTTTAAAACTTCCATATAGAGTTGTTAATGTATGTAGTGGAGAATTAGGAACTGTTGCTGCAAAAAAATATGATATTGAAGTATGGTTTCCAGCTCAAGGAAGATATAGAGAAGTTGTTTCCTGTAGTAATTGTACTTCATATCAAGCAATAAGAGCAAATATAAGATATAGAGATAAACCAAATGAAAAACCTGAATATGTACATACATTAAATTCTACATTAGTTGCTACAGAAAGAACTATTGTAGCTATATTAGAAAATTATCAACAAGAAGATGGAAGTATATTAATTCCTGAAGTATTAATTCCATATATGAATGGACAAGAAATCATAAAAAAGAAAAAATAAAAATAATTTACTTTAGTTTAAATGAAGTAGAAGATGCCATTGCTCCACCAGTAGTTACTGCTTGAACGTAATATAATTCATTTGGTTTTGCATCAGTATATGTTATGTCAGTAGGGATTTTTATTACTTCACCAGGAGATATAGTAGTACCACCCGTAATACTAGTGCTATTAACTACTACTCCGTCATATCTAACTAGATAAATTGCTGTTACATTAACAGTTGTACTACCAACATTTCTTACATATACATAAGTAACATTTTGATTAGCTGTATCTACTCCTACAGCTTCTACTATAATTCTTTCAGTAGTTATAGGTGGTGTTGAAGTTGTTGTTGTTCCAACAAATCCCATAACAAATGTATAAGTTACAACAGCTGCAGCAACAGCAATTACTATTAGTAATAATGTAGCAATTACTGGTGATACTCCTTTCTTATTCATAAAAAACACCTTACTATAATTAGTTAATTATACATATATATATCTTTTTATTGATATTTGTTAAATAGAAAAAATAAAATAAAAAATAAAAGATTTTTAAAGTCTTGCAGTCATTGCTTTATTTACAATTTCTTCAGGTGGTGGTTTAGTTACTAAGCAAACTACTATAAATACAATAATTGAAGCTATAAAGCCAACAATTACTTCATGTATCCAATATACATTGTATATCCATGGGTATGCTCTTATAACCCAGAATCTCCATACTCCTGTTACAATAAGTCCTGTTATCATTGAAGCTAATGCTCCCATTTTTGTTGCTCTTCTCCAAAGTAAACCTCCTAATACTACTGGAGCAAATGATGCTGCAAAAACTGATCCTGTATAAGCAGTAAGCTCTACAATTCCATAGGGTGGATAAATAGAAACTATGTAAACTATTACCATGTATATTACTATGAAAATTCTTGTAAGATTAATTATTCTTTTTTCAGACCATGATGCTGCTCTTTTACTTAATACTTGAATAATATCACGAGTTATTTGAGTACCTGCAACTAATACTGCTGGACTAATTGATGACATTGCAGCTGCAAACCATCCTGCAACAATAAATCCAATTATATATGGATTTCCAATGAAAGTAAGTAAGTAAGGTACAACTTGATCTGTATTCTTAAAGTAAAATAATGCTTGCTCCTTTGGTATTATTGCATGAGCAAATGCTCCAAGAGGAAATACTACTAAAGAAGTAATTAATAGAAATATTGGAGCCCATATCATAGCAGTTCTAAGAGCTTTTCTATCCTTTATAGAATAAAGACGTGTAGTTACTTTTGGATCTGATATTTGTTTAGCACCAATAGAAAATCCTATAGCAAAAACATAAAGTGGTGAAACTAATGCCCAAGTCATTAATTTATCACCAATTACTCCACCACCTGGCATTGGATCTGGACAATTTGAAATAGTTGCTATTGCAGGTCCTATTCCACCAGCCATAGCTATTACTAATGCAAATAATAAAACTGCAGCTACTAACATTATAGCACCTTGTAAAGCATCAGTATAGTAAACAGCCCAAGCACCAGAGACTACTAAGTAAATTAATGTTACAAATAATAAAATAGCTGCACCCATTTCATAAGAAACTCCTAATGCATATTTAAAAAGCCATGCACATCCTATAACTATTGATGTTAAATAGAATATTTGTGCAAAAACTGCAATTGCAGCTCCTAATACTCTGAGAAGCTTACTATCATATCTATAATCAAAATAGTCAGTAGCAGTAATAGAGCCAAGTGCTTCAGTTTGAGCTCTTAATCTTGGAGCTATTACTATCCAAGCAAATACACAAAAGGCAACCCAAATTAATCCAACATAAACCCATGGTAATCCAAATTTATATGATGATCTGCTTGTCCAATAAATGTAGCTGTACTTAAGTATGTTGAGTAATAACCAAGAGCAACAATCATTCCTGGTATTGATCTTCCAGCTACATAGAATTCACTAACACTTTTTTCTGCTCTTCTCTTAAACCAAACACCAATTATAATACTTACAATAAAGTATGCTATTATACAAGCAGCTATTAATGTGGTCTCCATATTTTCACTCTCTTCAATAAAGAAAATCTATATTTTCATTATTTTTAAATTTTGCTATTTTTTATAAGAAAATAATTTACTCACTTATAATTTTTTATTTACTAAATAATATTTAATTATTGCTTTTTTATTAAAAAATTTAAAAATAAATTTCAATATAAAATTATAAAAGATTATTAAAAATAAAAAATAATGAAATCATGGCTAAATTAATAAAAATAAGTGATATTCCATTAATAGGAACAGTATGTTTTGGTATTATTGATAGAGGTACAAATGTAATTCAAATAAGACCTACAACTTTATGTCCATTAAATTGTATTTTTTGCTCTACAGATGCAGGTCCTAATAGTAGAAAAAGACAATCAGAATACTTAGTAGAATTAGATCATTTATTAGAATGGATAAAATATATTGTAAAAATAAAAGAGAAAAATATTGAAGCTCATATAGATACTGTAGGTGATCCATTAACATATCCATATTTAATTGATTTAATACAAAATCTAAGAGAATTTAAAGAAATAAATGTAATATCAATACAAACTCATGGATATATTTTAAATGAAAAAATAATTAATGAATTTGATAGCATAGGATTATCAAGAATAAATCTTTCTATAGATGCTTTAGATCCTATATTAGCAAAAAAGCTTGCAGGAACTGAAAATTATAATGTAGAAAGAATAATAGAACTAGCTGAATATATTACTAAAAATACAAAAATAGATTTACTAATAGCACCTGTTTGGGTTCATCCAATTAATGATAATGAAATAGAAAAAATAATAGATTTTGCAAAAAGAATTGGAGCAGGAAAAAAATGGCCTCCATTAGGAATACAAAAATGTGAATTTCATAAATATGGAAGAAGAACAAAGGAAATAAAGTATATGACATGGTATGAATTTTATAAAAGATTAAGAGAACTTGAATTAAAGAAAAATATAAAATTAATATTAAAACCATCAGATTTTGGAATTTTTCATACAAAAAGTATTAAATCTAAATTTAAAGTAGGAGAAAAAATTAAAGTAAAAATAATAGGACCTGGATGGTTTAAAGGTGAAAAATTAGCAATAACAAATGATGGAAATTGGTCAGTAACAGTTATTGGAAATAATTTACAAGAAGGAGAAAATATTACTGTTCGTTTATTAAGAGTAAAAGATAATATATTCATAGCAAAACCTATTTAGTATGAATATAAAAGGATTAATAATTGATTTAGATGGATGTGTTTATAGAGGAAATACTTTAATAGAAGGAAGTGATAAAGCAATTGAAATTATAAGATCAAAAGGAATTAAAATATTATTTTTAACAAATAATTCTACAATGACACAAGAAGAATATGCAAATAAATTAAATAATATGGGAATTTTTACTAATCCTTCTGAAATATTAACATCAGCAATTGCTACTGCTAATTATATGAGGAAATTTAAAAGAGAAAAATGCTATATTATAGGAGAAAAAGCATTAATAGAAGCAATTAAAAATGAAGGATTTGAAATTGTAAATGAAGAAAATGCTTATTTAGCAAAATATGTAATTTGTGGATTAGATAGAAATTTAACATATAAAAAAATTGCAGCTGCATGTATTGCAATTCAAAATGGAGCAAAATTTATTGCTACAAATAATGATCCAAATATTCCTATTGAAAAAGGATATCTTCCAGGAGCAGGAGCAATTGTTGGAGCAATAAGAATTGCTACTGGTATAAAACCAGTAATAATTGGAAAACCATCAAAATATATAATTAATATGGCAATAAGAAAATTAGGATTAAATAAATCAGAAATTGCAATAGTTGGTGATAGAATAGAAACTGATATAAAAGCAGGAAAAAAAGCAAAAATTTTTACAATTTTAGTTGGAAATAAATTTAGTAAAGAACCAGATTTAATTGTAAAAAATTTATTGGAATTAAGTAAATTATTATGAATTAAAGGTGAAGAAATGATAGAAATTGAAATAAGTGAAGAAATTCTTAATAAAGCAGAAGAATATGCAGAAAAACAATTAAAAATTCCTAGTGAAAAATCACAAGAACAATTTTTAAGATTAAAAATAGAAAAAATAGGAGAAGAAATAGGTAAAGAAGCATTAAAAAGATTAAATATTCCTTATGATTATATTAATGATACTATTGTTATTTTTCCTAATACTTTAAAGCAAAAAACTATTGAATTTAAAACTTTATGGGAGTTATATCATATAAGAATACAAATTCCAAAAGATATTTTTATTTCTAAACCAAGAGATATATACATAGGAATAAAACTTAGATTAGAAATTAATAAAGCATATATTTATGGTTATATTACTTATGAAGAATTAGCTAAATTACATCCTATTAAGGATTTTGGAGAAGGACCTGTATATTGGGCTTATCTAGATGAACTTCATCCATTAGAAGAATTAATTAAATAAAAAATTATATTCTAATAGTTACATCTTCAATTTTCTTTTTTCTTTTTTTAGGTATTGGTTTTTGTTTTGGATATCCAAATGCAATAATTGCTACAAGCTTTAATTCTTCTTTTTTAACATTAAAAAATTCATAGAATTTATCTTCCATTAATAATGGAACTCCAAACCAACAACTTCCTATATTTAAGCTATGAGCTACTAATATCATATTTTCTATTGCTGCACATACACTTTGTTCAGCCCATCTTTCCTCAATTTCACTATTTTTATAATATCTTACTCTTAAGTCCTTAAAAGCAGCAATATATAATGGTGCTTTATAAAGTCCTTCTTTAACTCTTTCTTCCCATTTTTCTAATTGTTCTTTTGATAATGGTGTTTTCATCATTTCAGTATAATATAATCTTTGAGCTTGAATTATTAAATTTCTAAGTTTTTCTAATTTCTCCTTACTTTCTACAATTATGAAAAACCATTGCTCATTTCCACCAGCATTTGGAGCTCTTATTGCTGCTTCTAAAATAGTTTTTAAATCATTTTCCTTTATTTTTTCATCAGAAAATTCTCTTACAGTTGCTCTTGTATTAATTGCTTCTATAACATTCATAATGAATTACTTATTTAACAATTTCATAAATTTTTCTATTCTATCAAATGCTTTTTCAAGATTTTCTATTGATGTAGCATAGCTTATTCTTATATGATTTTTTCCATATGTACCAAAAGCAGAACCAGGTACAACTGCTACTTTTGCTTCTTTTAAAATTCTTTCAGAAAATATATTATCATCAATAAATATTTTTGGAAATATATAAAATGCTCCTTTTGGTTTATATGATATAAATCCATTAATTTCATTTAATCTTTTTAAAACATAATCTCTTCTTTTTTTATACTCATTTTTCATATATTCAATATATTGATTACTTCTACTATCTCTTAATGCCATAGCAGCTGCATATTGAGCAAAAGAATTAGCACATGTTGCAAGATACATTTGAAATTTTACCATTTTTGATATAGTATTAGAATCTGCAACTACATATCCTATTCTCCATCCAGTCATAGCATATGATTTAGAAAAGCTAAATACACTTATTACAAAATCTAAATTTTTATCTAAAGAAGCTATACTTATATGTTCACCATCATAAATTAATTTCTCATAAACTTCATCACTTATTATTTTTATTTTATATTCATTTGCTATATCAAATATTTCTTCAATTTCTTTTCTTCCATATACTGAACCTGTAGGATTATTAGGAGTATTTATGATAATACATTTTGTTTTTTTAGTAATTAATTTTTTAATATCATCTGGAATTATTTTAAATTCATTTTCTATTGATGTTTTAACTTCAATTACTTTTCCTCCTACTAATTTTGTTGCTGCAGCATGAGTTACAAAATAAGGTGATGGAATTATTACTTCATCACCAGGATTTATAAATGTAGATAATGCTAAGAAAAAAGCTTGATTTCCTCCTATAGTTATCATTATATTACTATCAGGATCTGCATTAATATTATTCTCTTTTTTTAATTTTTCACTAATTGCATCTCTTAAAATTTTTAATCCAATATTTGGAGTATAATGTGTATATCCTTTATTTAATGCTTCAATTGCATATTCTTTTATATGATTTGGAGTATCAAAATCTGGTTCTCCAATTCCTAATGAAATAATATCTTTTTCTTTACTTGCAATTTCAAATAGTTTTCTAATTCCAGATTCTTCTATTTCATCAAGTACTTTTGCTATGGAAAATTCCATAATATTTAAATTAAAAATGAAAAGCTTTAACTTTTACTTTGAATATTATTATCTTGGTAATTATGATAAGAATAGGAATAATTGGAAAGACAAATACTGGAAAAACAACACTATTTAATGCTATTACTATGTTAAATGCTGAAGTTTCTACATATCCATTTACTACAAAAACTCCAAATATTGGAATAGGTTATGTAAGAACTCCATGTGTATGTAGAGAATTAGGAGTAAAAGATAATCCAAGAAATTCTCAATGTATAGATGGATGGAGATATATTCCAATAGAAGTAATAGATCTTCCAGGATTAATAAAAGGAGCATGGGCTGGTGCAGGACTTGGAAATCAATTTTTAAGTGTAGCAGCACAATCAGATGCTTTACTTCATGTTGTTGATGCATCTGGAAGTATAAATGAAAAAGGAGAAATATGTGAACCAGGTTCAGGATCTCCTCTTGCAGATTATTTTGATATAGAAGATGAAATAATACGATGGTATATGAAAAATATAGTAGAAAATTCAGAAAAAATAAAGAAGTTAATAAAAGGAAAAGGATTAAGTTTAGTAGATGCATTATTTGAAATACTTGCTGGAATAAAAGTAAAAAAATGGCATATAGAAGAAGCATTAAAAAAAGCAAATTTAAATGAAGTACCATTTGAAGATTGGGATGATGAAGATTTAAAGAATTTTGCTTCTCATATAAGATATATTTCAAAGCCAACACTTATTATTGCAAATAAAATGGATATTCCCATAGCAGAAAAGAATTTTAAAGGACTTCAAGAAGCTCTTGGTGAAAAATTTGTTATTCCATGTTCAGCTGAAGTAGAATTAATGCTAAGAAGAGCAGCAAGAATGGGAGCAATAGAATATTTACCAGGAGAAGAAGGATTTAAAATAAAAGATGAAAGTAAACTTACACCAAGACAAAAATGGGCAATAAATTATGTACAATCTAGAATTTTTGATAGATGGCTTAGAACTGGTGTTGACCAAGCTCTCTTTATTACAGTATTTAAATTATTAAAAATGAATGTTATTTATCCAGTAGAAGATGCAAAAAGACTTTCAGATTCAAAAGGAAATGTTTTACCAGATGCTATTTTAATGCCTCAAGGATCTACACCATTAGATTTAGCAAGAGAAATACATTCAGAACTTGCTGAAGGATTTTTATATGCTATAGATGCAATTACTGGAATGAGATTACCGAAAGATTATCAACTTCATGATAGAGATGTAATAAGCATAGTATCAACTAGAAAAAGAAAATAAAGGAAGATAAAAATGGAAGAATTAATAAAAAGTGAATTAGTTTATTCTGGAAAATTAATAAAAGTAAGATTAGATGAAGTAAAACTTCCAAATGGAAAAATATCAAAAAGAGAAATTGTTGTACATAGAGGAGCAGTTGCTATTTTAGCATTAGATAATGATAATAATATTATTCTTATAAGACAATATAGACATGCAGCAGGAAAATTTATGTGGGAAATACCTGCAGGAACATTAGAAGAAGGAGAAGATCCATTAGAATGTGCAAAAAGAGAATTATTAGAAGAAACTGGATATATTGCTAATAAAATTGAAAAATTAATACAATTTTATGTTGCTGTAGGTTATTGTACAGAAATAATTCATTTATTTATTGCTAGAGAATTAAAAAAATTATCACAAAAAACTGAAGAAGATGAATTTATAAGTGTTCACTTAATTCCAATTGATAGAGCATTAGAAATGATAAAAAATAATGAAATAGAAGATGCAAAAACTATAATTGGAATATTGATGATGAAAAATGTCCTTAGATAAAATAAAATTAGCAAGAATTAGAAAAAATAGAGGACAAGGATTTGAAAGAGAAATTGTAAAAAGATATAGAGAAGCAGGATGGTGGGCTTATAGAGTAGGAGGATATAGTGCTTATTTACCAGATGTAATTGCTACAAATGATGAAAAAGGAGAATTTCATGTTATAGAAGCAAAAGCAGGAACAAAAGATTATTTATATATTGAATGGGATCAAATAGAAAGAGATATAGAATTATTAAATGGTTTTAAACGATATCCTATAAGAAGAATAATATTAGCTTTTAAATTTTTAGCAAAAAAATCTAAAAAGCCAGGAGTTTATGAAAGAAGAGAATTAAGAGAATATTTTAAAGAATTACCTCAAGAGCTATGGGATAAACTTAGAGGAAAAACAATTTCATGTAATTATGAAAAAGGTTGTCCAGAATTACCAGATTTTAATCCTCCTTTTAAAGTAAAGAAATAATTATTGATCTAATACCATTCCTTCACAATTATGTACTTCAGGTTGTATATGAGCTAAGCAAAAATATTTTCCACAATAAGGACATCTAATAGCATTACATTCTTTAAAGCATAAATCACATTCCATATTTTTTTAAATTATTATAATTTTATATAAATACTTTTGTCTATAATTTTATATTAATTTCTATTCAAAATCTCTTAGAAGTAATTGAAAAATAAGTTGAACATGTTATAAAGATAGACGCATTTATATCTACTGCAAAGAAAATAGGAAGAGTATATTATTATTTTTTATTCTTTTAAAATTTAAGCTAAATTATAAATTATATAAGTAGTCTTGTACCATTATAAGATAGAAATAAAATGAATATAATTATCAAGACAAAAAGCTTAACCAAGCAATATGGACATATTTTAGCTGTTGATCATATAGATTTAGAAGTATTTGAAGGTGAAATTTTTGGATTATTAGGTCCTAATGGAGCTGGTAAAACAACAACAATACGTATGCTTACTGGACAAATAAAACCAACATTTGGTGAGGCTTGGATTGCTGGCTATGATATTATTCATGAATCTATAAAAGCAAAGGAATCTATAGGAGTTGTACCAGAAGTTTCTAATGTATATGATGAAATGAGTGCATGGGAAAATCTTATTTTTGCAGCTGAATTATATGATGTACCTAGAAGTGAAAGAAGTAAAAGAGCAATTGAACTTCTTAAATTCTTTGGACTTTATGAAAGAAAAGAAGATAAAGTAGCTAATTTTTCAAAAGGTATGAAAAGACGTTTAACAATAGCAACTGCTTTAATTCATAAGCCTAAAGTAATTTTTCTAGATGAGCCTACTACTGGTCTTGATGTTCAGAGTTCAAGAATGATTCGTATTCTTTTAAAGCAACTTAATAAAACTGGTGTAACAATTTTTCTTACAACACATTATATTGAAGAAGCAGATCAACTTTGTCATCGTATTGCTATAATTAATAAAGGAAAAATAATTGCTTTAGGTAGTCCAGAAGAGCTTAAAACAAAAGCTGAAGAAGAACATATAATAGAAATATCCTTTAGTATATCTAAAGATGTAGAAGAATATGAAGATATAGAAAATCAATTAAAAAATTTAAATTATGTAAATAGTATTTCAAGAATTGGAGATAAATTTAGACTTTATGTTGAAAATACTTCTGAAGCTATTCCAATAATTATTGATTTTTGTAGAAAGAATAATCTTAAAATAATTTCTATTAATACCTTAAAACCAAGTCTAGAAGATGCTTTTGTCAAAATTACAGGTTTAAGTCCAGAAATTATGAAAATTGAAAAAGAAACTAAAAAGAGGGTTAGTCTTGGCTAAAACATGGATAAAAAGTCTAATTAAAGCATTTTATATAGCAAAAAAAGATGCTAAGGTTTATTACTTTAAAGCACCAAATTTTACCTATGGATTATTAATGCCATTTGCATTATTTATTGCATTTTCACTTTCTGGACAAATAAATCCCTTACTAATTATCCCTGGATTAATATCTCTTGTAATTTTATTTGGAACAACATCAATTGAAGCAGTAGCAGTAGTTCTTGAAAAGCAAACTGGTACTATTGAAAGATTACTTATAGCACCTATTTCATTTTTTACAATAGTTCTTGGAAAAGCTTTAGCAGGTTTATTCTTTGGATTAATTCTTTCAATTATAATTCTTATTCCATCAGCTATTATTTCTGGAATATCTATAGCAAATCCCTTATTAGTCCTTATAGCAATTATAATTTCTTCATTAACTTTTTCAACACTTGGAGTTTTAGTTTCTGCTTATGCAAAATGGGTTCCTGAAGCTCAAATGCTTTCTAATTTTTTAAGATTTCCAATGGCATTTATTTGTGGAGTATTTTTACCAATAGAAAACATGCCAATTCAACTTGTAATTATAGCTCGTTTCTTACCTCTTACTTATTCTGTTGAAGCATTAAGAATTTCAGTAGGTAATTCAATATCAATATTTACTTATCTAATAGATATTGTAGCTTTAATTTTATTTTCCTTTATATTTTTAATTATTGGATCAAAAATACTTCAAAAAAGACTTGAATAATTGCTTATAAATTTTAATAATTTCCATATTATTTTTTTAAATTTTACTAAAAGTTTAAAAGAGAAATAAATATTGGAACTTACAGAAAAGAGGGCAAAATATGGAAAGAGTACCTTCAGGTATTTATGGATTAGATGAAGTAATTGAAGGTGGTTTTCCTAAGGGAAGTCTAATTATAGTTGCTGGAAATCCTGGTACTGGTAAAACAGTTTTTTCAGCACAATTTATTTATCGTGGAGCTCTTGATTATAATGAAAAAGGTATTTATGTTACTTTTGTAGAAGGAAGAAATGATCTTATTAATTATCTTCGTAGATTTGATATGGATTTTGAAGATCTTGAAAAGAAAGGAATGATTAAAATTCTTGATATGCTAACTGTAAAAGAAGAATCTATTTCAGATGTAATAAATATGATTATAGGCGAGGTTTTATCTTTTAATGCTAAGCGACTTGTAATAGATTCTTTTTCAGTTTTAGCTCAAGCATTTAAGGAAAAAATTGAAGCAAGAATAATTCTTCATTCAATATTAGGAAAAATTGTTAAATCAACTAATTGTACAACAATTTTAATAATAGAAATACCATATGGTCAAGAAAGTATGGGATTAGGAATAGAAGAATTCATAGCTGATGGAATTTTCCTACTCAAAAGGGGAAAAAATAGAGTGATTCGTGAACTTGAAATATTAAAACTAAGAGGTACAAGAATTCATCAAACAAAATATTACTTTACATTAGAAGGAGGTTTTCATATATTACCTACTTTTAAGATAATAAAATCTAATAATACTAATAAATGGAGTCCTATTCCAGATTCTGAGACTCATTTTTCAACAGGAAATGAAGATCTTGATAAAGTATTAGATGGAGGATTTGAAAGAGGATCATATGTAATACTTGAAGCAGATTTAAATGTACCTATTGAAGCAATTCGTCTTTTTGAATTACCTCTTATATTAAACTTTTTATCACAAAAGAGAGGTGTAGCTATTTTACCTGAAGGAGGATCTAGTGCTAGTGAAATTGTAAAAATGCTAGAACCATTTATTGGACTAGATATTATAAAGAAATATTTGAGAATTTATGAAGATATAAAACCATCAGTAGAACAATTTGCACCTTATATTGCATTAATGAGAGGAGGAGCAGCAAATCTTGAAAGAGATGCTGCTGCATGGGCTCAAGTTCAAATAAATTTAAGAGAATTTACTAAGCAACCTATTTTAATAGTTGTTGGTTATGATACATATGAAAGTAAATATGCAGAAGTTCCTGAAAGACTTTTTAGTGAATTAGGAACACAAGTTGCAGAATGTAAAGCACAAGGAAATTTAACATTTGCTATTGCAAAACCTGGATTACGCATAACTCAAAGAGTATTAAATATGGTTGATAAGCACTTAAGATTAATAGAGAAAAATGGTTATGTTTTCTTCTATGGTGTTAAGCCAAGAACTGGATTATATCATGTTAGTTGTCATCCAGTTAAAGGATGGCCATGCTTAAAATTAACACCAATAGTTTAAAATTATACTATTCTTTTTCCAGCATCAGGACTAGCACTTTGATTCCAAACTTCTTTTGGTTCAAGAATCCAAATACCTTTTGCTAAAAGACCAATTCTTTTGAGTTCAGCATTTATTTTATCTAACATTTCACCATAAGTCTGATAATCCTTTATTTCTGCTATTATTTCATATGAATTTCTTTCTTTTGTAATAAGAATAGAAACAGACTCTCCTTTCTTCTTCATATTTTCAAGATTATTATGTGTTTTTTTCATTAGTATTGTTCCAAATACAATCATATCAGGCTTTGGTGCCATCATACTACCTACACAAATCATGTGAATTCTTCCTTCTGGTGTTTTAGTTCCAAGAACTTTAATTGATTTTGGATCATTAATAATTTTAATTATTTCTTCTGGTAATAAAACCATAGTAAATTACAAATTATTGTCTCTTTTTATTAATAAATTTTCTACAAAAATTATTTAAATTTATTAATAATATAACAAAATGATTTAAAATGAATGAAATTAATGCTTTATTTCATCCTCATAGTATTGCAATTATAGGTGCTTCTAGTAATCCAAAGAAAATTGGCTATCAAATTTTAAGTAATATTATTTCAAGTGGTTATGAAGGTAAAATATATCCAGTTAATCCTGAAGCAAAGGAAATTCTTGGCATTAAAGCATATCCATCTATTAAAGAAATAAATGATGATATAGATTTAGCTATTATTGCTATTCCTGCTCCTTATGTTCCAAGTGTTTTAGAAGAATGTGGAATTAAAAAAGTAAAAGTAGTAATTGTAATAAGCTCTGGATTTAAGGAAATTGGAAATATTGCCTTAGAAAATGAATTATTATCTATAGCAAAAAAGTATGGAATGAGAATACTTGGTCCAAATGTATTTGGAATATATTGTGCTTCTTCTAAATTAAATGCAACATTTGGTCCTAAATTAGTTTATCCTGGAAAAATTGCTCTTATAACTCAAAGTGGAGCACTTGGAATTGCTCTTATGGGATGGACAAATATGAATAAAATAGGTTTATCAGCAGTAGTAAGCATAGGAAATAGATTAGATATTGATGAATCTGATATTCTTGATTATCTTTCATTAGATAATGAAACTAAGGTAATAATAATATATATGGAAGGAGTAAAAGATGGAAGAAAGCTAATGAAATCTCTTTATAATATAAATAAACCTGTTATTATTATAAAGTCTGGAAGAAGTAAAATAGGATCAATTGCAGCTTCTTCTCATACAGGTTCTTTAGTAGGTAGTGATATTGTATATACTACAGCATTTAAGCAATGTGGAGCTTTAAGAGCTTATGATGTATTACAAGCATTTGATTGGGCAAAAGTAATGAGTATGCAACCTCCTCCTATAAATGATGAAGCAATAATAATAACTAATGGAGGAGGAATTGGTGTAATGGCTGCTGATGCATGTGAAGAATATGGAGTAAAACTATCTATATTACCAGAAGATCTTCAATATCAATTTAAAAAAATAATACCTTTCTTTGGAAATGCAAAAAATCCTATAGATTTAACAGGTCAAGCAAATGAAGAAGATTATTATAAAGCATTAGAAATAGCATTAAAAGATGATAGAATAGGTTCAATAATTTTACTTTACTGTCAAACTGCAATTACTAATCCTTTAAAAATAGCAGAATCAATTATTAATGCATGTAGTGATATTAATAAAACAATTGTTACATGTTTTATAGGTGATATAGAATGTGAAAATGCTATGAAAAAACTTGAGGAAAATTCTATACCAACATACCCTATACCAGAAAGAGCAGTTTCTTCATTAGCAGCATATTATAAATGGTTAAAATATAAAAAAAGAAAAATTAATCCCACCATTTCTTTTTAATTGGCATAGCAATTATTTCTCTTATTTCTAATCTCTTTTCTTTATCCTTAGAGAATACTGTTCCTGAATATGTAGATCTTAGAACAATAGCAGTATCTGCTCCTCTTCCACTTCCTCCTACTCCTATAACATCTTTAAATGGCTCTAAAATACCATGCTCTACAGCAATAATTACAACTTCAACTGCTACTTTCATACCTTGTCCAAATGCATAAAGAGTATCCTTAAAAATTGTTTCTGGAGTTGGAAAGTTATAATTAGAAAGCTCATAAATATTTCCATGTAATATATATGGAGTTCTATCAATAACAATTACTCCCATTTTTTCAAGTTCTTCTTTTATCTTAGGATCCATACATGGATATTCATAACCCCATTCTCTTCTATAAGCACTTTCAGATACACATATTATTCTTGTATTTCTTATTGCATTAGCAAATTTTAATGCTGTTTTACCTGATGTACTTGCTACAACAATATCTTTTCTTCCATTCTTTTCAATATATTTCTTTACAGCTTCTATGACAAAATCAGTATTTTGCTCTCCTGGCTCTTGAAAATAATAAACTTCTCCAATTTTATAACTCATAAATAAATTATTATTTTTCAGCTATTTAAACAATAAAGAATTAGTAACAACAGATATAGAACTTAAGGACATGGCTATAGCAGCAATTTCAGGTCTTAAAGTAATAGGATAAAATAGTCCTGCAGCTATTGGAATTGCAATTATATTATAAATTAAAGCCCATAATATATTTTCCTTTATTTTTTTCATCATTTTTTTACTAATATCAATTGTTTTCTTAATGATTCTCAAATCATTTCTTAATATTATTATATCACCTGCTTCTTTAGCAATATCTGTTCCACTTCCTATGGCAACTCCTACATCTGATTGTATAAGAGCTGGAGCATCATTAATTCCATCTCCAATCATCATTACTTTTTCACCTTTTGATTGTAATTCTGATATTATTTTCATCTTTTCATTAGGCTTTACATTTGCAAAGTAATTTATTTTAAGCTTATTAGCAATTGCCTTAGCAACTCTTTCATTATCTCCTGTAATCATTATTAATTTATAATTTCTCAACATATCAATTACTTCAATTGCATCTGATTTTATCTCATCCATTATTCCTATTGCTCCAAGAACTTTTCCATCATAACTTAAAATTATTGTACTCATTCCTTCTTCTTCCATTTCCATTACTTTATTAAAGAAATTACCTAATTTTTCATTATTAATTAATTTAGTAATTAATTCTTTACTTCCAATAATTACTTCTTTTCCATTAATTTTTCCTTTTAATCCCATACCTGGTATTTCTTCAAAATCTTCAACATCATAAAGTCTCATTCCTTTTGCTTTTTCTAATATAGCTTGTGATAAAGGATGTAAGGAATTTTTCTCAATAGATGCAGCTATTCTAATAATTTCTTCTTCACTTATTTCTTCATTTTTTAATATTTTTACAACTTTTGGCTTTCCTTCAGTTAATGTTCCTGTCTTATCAAAAACTATTGTTGTAATTTTTTCTATTTTTTCCAATACTTCTCCTCCTTTTATAATAATTCCCATTTCTGTAGACTTTCCAAAACCTACTATAATAGCTATTGGAGTTGCAAGACCAAGAGCACATGGACATGCAATTACTAATACAGAAGCCATAGTAATTAAAGAAAATTCTAAACTTTTTCCATTTATAATCCAATATATGAAAGTTAAAATAGCAATAGAGATTACTATTGGAACAAAATAAGAAGTAACTCTATCAATAATTCTCTGAATTCTTGGTTTTCTTATTTGTGCTTCTTCTATTAGTTTTACTATTTGAGAAATAAAAGATTCTTCTCCAGTTTTGTTTACCATTACTTTAATAATACCACTAATATTTAATGTACCACTTATTACTTCATCTCCTTTTTTCTTTTCAACTGGAATACTTTCACCAGTCACTATAGATTCATTAACTAATGATCTTCCTTCTACTATAATACCATCTAGTGGAATTACTTCTCCTGGCTTAATTAATATAATATCTCCTTTTTTTACTTGATTTATAGGAATTTTTTCTTCTTTATTTGCTAAAATTACATATTTTGGTTGAAGTTCCATTATTTTCTTTATTGTACTTACTGCTTTACTTTTTGTTTTTTCTTCTAAATATCTTCCAATTAATATAAAAGTAATTAACATTGATGAAGCTTCATAATAAACTTCTCCTATTCTATAAAATGTATTAAATAAACTCAAAATATATGCTGAAGAAAATCCAATACTTACAAGTGCATTCATATCAGTATATTTATTCTTAATAGCTTTATATGCGCCAATATAAAATTCACTTCCTCCAACAATTATTACAGGTGTTGATAATAAGAATAAAACATAATTTTTTAAATCAAAATTAATAAACATATTTATAATAAATACTGGAATTGATAATATTAAGCAAAATATTAATTTGAATAATTTATTTTGTTTTTTATCTATTGCTTTTGGTTTATATCCTAATTCTTTTATTATTTTTTCTAATTCTTTTTTATTTAAAATATTATCATCATAATCAATTACTACAGTTTTTGTTGCTAAATTTGCACTTACATAGTATATACCAGGAATTTTTCCAATTCCCTTTTCAATTCTATTTACACATGATGCACATTTCATATCCTCAATATAGAATACTTCTCTTTGTTTCATTTCTATCAGCCCATATAATTCTTGTTGGTGTTAATATTACATCCATAGGTACATCCCATTCATCTACTGGTACATAATCTACTACTTGAATATCATGAACTGAAGTAATTTTTATTAAATTCTTATTCATATAATTCTTCCACATTTTATATTCTATATCTGAAAATCCTTTTCCTTTTCCTAATCTATATCCTTTTGGTGTTACTGCAACTGAACCTGCAATAAATAAATCAATTTCATAATCTCCTGGTTTTACAGGTTTTCCTTTTTCTAAAATTCCCTTTATTGTAGAATCATAATATGGATTACTTGATTTTTCTATTAGCATAAAACCTTTTGATAATCTAGGTGTTGCTACAATTAGTAATTTTTCATCTCTTAATATAATTTCTCTTATTGGTCTTTGAGGAGAATCAGGATTACAAAGAATTACTTTTGAATTTAAATATTCTTTTAATAATCTTATTTTTTCTGCAGCTTTATCTGCACCCTTAAAATTAGGTATTCTCCCGTATATTGGAAATGGAGGAAGTGCTATTTTCTTCTCTATCATTTCCTTCCATATTTTCTTTCTTATTTCCTCCTTTGTTAAATAATTCTTTTCTTCTTGCTTCAAGAATATCTACTTCCAATCCCATATATTCTGCAGCAGTTAATATTTTTGCTTTTGGATATTTTTCTCTTAAGTTCTTAAAAATATAAATATAATTTCTATCTCTTAGCATATGATGATCTAATATTATTTCTTCAATACCACTTTCTATTAATTTTTCAATATTTTTTAATGAAGCATCTAAATTCTCATAAGAATATCTATAACCAAGCATATAAATCATTGGTCCATCTATTATAGCAATTCTTGGTTTATTTTTTAATAGAAATTCTACTTGATCTTCAAATATTGGTCCTTGAACATCTGATGTATGAATTACTTTATCTCCATCCTCATCAATCATTACTTCAATAACATAACCTAGTAAATCACTAGCACCATGAAAAACTGCTTTTGAAAATTCTATTTTTACACCTTCAATATTAAAGACTTTATTATCTGCTATTTCTAAGCTTTTTGCTCTTTGTTTTATTATACCTAGAAATAATGGAGCTCTAAAATCTTTTTGACTTTTATTTATATTATTTTCAGGATCTTTTACCATAACTATTTTATTATTATAAATATCAAGAGGAATTAAATCTCCTAAATCATGATGATCATAATGATAATGTGTTATAATAATAACATCAGCATTTAGTGCTTTTTCTGTTATTTTTTTAGCAAGTTGATTTAATCTTTCAATTTCAATTTCATGTGGAGGTAATCCAAATCTTCTTGGTGCTAAAGCTGCACTAGGATCTATTATAATTCTAAGACTTTTTGTTTCTATATATGTACACATTGATCTTACTCCCATGCTATCAAAAGCAATCAATTCTACTTTCATACAGAATTAAGAATTTTAATAGGAATAGATTAATTTTTTTAATGTGAAAAATATTTGTCTTTTATGTAGAGGAGGAAAAAGACTTTGTGGAAAATTAATATGTCCTATAGAGCTAAAAGCAAAATTACTCATTAAGAATATGGATATTATAAATAAAAAAGAATTTATTGGTTCTTCTCCACCATCAGTTTTTGTTGGAAGAATAGGATATCCTAAGGTTTATATTGGTCCAATGGTTCCTCCTATTACTGGAGATACTTCTATTATGGATATGCCTGAATTATGGATTAATGAAAGTTTAGAAAATATAGTTAATTATAGATATATCTTAATAAGAGGAGAAATTCCATATTATATAGATTCAGTAAGAAAAAGTGATAGAGTAATAGAATCATTACAAGAATTATCCATGGGAATAAGTTCTGTAGATACTGAAATTCAATTAGCTAAAGAACCATCAAAAATAATAAAAATTGATGATAATTCTCAAATATTTGGTCCTTCTGCTCCATTAAAGAATTTTCATATTTATTCCATAAGAGTAGATAGAAAAATAGAAAAAACATATTATGATTGGGATTTAAAAGCTCAAGATGCAATTTTTCAATTATATAAAAATAATGTACCAATTTCTAGAATACAAAAAGCATTTAGTATGGGAGTATTTGGTATTTTAAAGAATAGAAGATTAGTTCCAACAAGATGGTCTATTACTGCAGTAGATAGTATTATATCAAAAAAACTTATAGAAGAAATAAAAAATTATGATACTATTGATAATTATTATCTTTTTTATAGAAACTATATGTATAATAAATTTATTGCAATTTTTATGCCAATGAAATGGTCTTTTGAATGGATAGAAGTATGGTTTCCAAATACTTTTTGGAATAAAGAAGGTAAAGAACCAGTAATAATGGGGGATTATGAAGATTATAATGGAAGAACAAGCTATCCTGAAATTGGAGGATGTTATTTTGCTACAAGATTAGCTATTACTGAGTATTTAAGTAAAATTAAAAGACAAGCTACTGTTTTTGTTATAAGAGAAATTTTACCTCAATTTCCATTACCATTAGGAGTATGGTTTGTAAGAGAAAATATAAGAGAAATGTTAAAATCTAAGCCACTAGTATTTGATAATGCAAATTTAGTTATTTCTTATTTAAGTAAATTAATGAATATAAGTATTAAAAATGTTATAGAAAATAGTAAAATACTTAAAGATTTATTATTTCAAAGGAGAATTGATAAGCTTTGATAAGTTATATTCCATGTAAAACTGCATTATCAAAAAGTAAGTTACCAGGACTTGATTATACTTTTAATCCATACTTTGGATGTCAACATGGATGTTTATATTGTTATGTTCCTGATGTTTTAAAAATAAATAATATGGAATGGGGAAAATTTGTTTTTGTAAAAAAAGATATTTTAAATATATTAAGAAGAGAAATTTTGAAAAAGAAGATAGGAACTGTTGGAATAAGTACTTCCACAGATCCTTATCAGCCAATAGAAAAAGATTTAGAAATTACAAGAAAAGCATTAATTATATTAATAAATGCAGGATTTCCTATTTCTATTCAAACAAAATCTTCTTTAGTTCTTCGTGATATTGATATTATAATTAATAAAAATATTGATATTGGATTAACTATTACATCAACTGATTCTTATTTTCAAAAAATTTTTGAACCAAATGCTCCTCCTCCTGATGAAAGAATTGCTACTTTAGAGGAATTATCAAATAAAGGAATAAAAACATGGATTTTTTATGGTCCTATTATTCCTAATTATAATGATTCTGAAGAAGAAATTGAAAAAATTGTAAAAATTGCATTAAAAACAAAAAGTAAAATAATTTATGATAAGTTAAATTTAAAGCCAAATGTAATAAAGAGATTAAACTCAATGAATATAAATTATCATGGAGATTATAGTAAAATATTTTCAAAAATTGAAACTATTTGTAAAAAATATAATGTAAAGTGTGAATATGCTTTCTAAAGAAATAAATAAAGAGATTTAAACTCATGATTATGAATATAAGAACTTCTACTTTATTAGCAACAACAATGGCTTCTTTTTTAGTACCTTTTATGCTATCTGCAATTAATATTGCCTTACCTACAATTGCTTTAGAATTTAAATTAAATACAGTAATGTTAAGTTGGATACAAACATCTTATTTACTAACTACTGCAGTATTTCTTATTCCATGTGGTAAAATTGCTGATATTTTTGGAAGAAGAAAAATAATAAATATTGGTTTATTCATCTATATAATTTCATCACTTTTAGTTTATATATCAAATAATTTTTCAACTCTTATTATTTTGAGAATTCTTCAAGGTATTGGAGGTTCAATGATTGCAACAACAACTATAGCTATTTTAACATCAGTTTTTCCTTTAAGTGAAAGAGGAAAAGTATTAGGAATAAATTCTGCAGCAGTTTATACTGGAATTGCATTAGGTCCTTTTCTTGGTGGAATTTTAACTGAATTATTTAATTGGAGAAGTATATTTCTTTTTAATTCTATAATAGGAATAATTTCACTTTTATTTTTAATAAATATTAAAGAAGAATGGAAAGGGGAAAAAGAGAAATTTGATTTTATTGGATCTTTTATTTATGGTATTGCATTAATATTTATTGTATATGGTTTACTTTCCATAAATATTACTGTTCTATTTGGATTATTAGTATTATTTATATTTATAATATGGGAATTGAAAATTGAAAATCCAATTATTGATCCAAGATTATTTATAAGAAATAGAGGTTTTTCATTTTCAAGTTTTTCAGCATTAATAAACTATAGTGCAACATATGCTACATCTTTTCTTTTAAGTTTATATTTACAAATGATTAAAGGATTTTCACCTAAATCTACAGGAATGATCTTATTAATACAGCCATTATTTCAAGCTATTTTATCTCCTTTAGCAGGAAGACTATCTGATAAAATTGAACCAAGAAAAATTGCTTCTATAGGTATGGCAATGAATGCTATAGGATTATTTCTATTTTCTACAATAAATCTCTATACTGAATGGTATTTTATTTTTAATACATTAATATTAATGGGAATTGGATTTGCATTTTTTGCTTCTCCAAATACTAATGCTATTATGTCATCTGTAAAAAGTGATTTATTTGGTATTGCATCAGCTACAATTTCAACAATGAGAGTAATAGGTCAAAATTTAAGCTTTGCTATTGCTACATTTATTTTATCTTTATTTAAAAATAGTGAAATATCTTATTTAGTTTCCATAGAAGGAATTTCTATAGCATTTTTAGTATTTTCAATTACATGTATTTTTGGAACAATTTTCTCTATTCTTGGGGTTAGTAGAAAATGATTTTAAATATTCTTCATAAGCTTTTTTACTTAATCTATCAGCTTCTTTATTTTCTTCTTTTGAAATCCAAATAAATTTTACATTTGAAAATTCTTTTAATAATTCCTTTGTTTTTAAATATAGTAAATAATATGAACCTTTATGTGCTTTCCATAATCCTTTCATTTGATTTACTAATAATTGACTATCTGATTTTATTATAATTTCTTCATTATTCATATTATTTTCTAATAAAAATTTTAAAGAACTATATAATGCATAATATTCTGCATAATTATTACTTACTAATATTTCTTTTTCAATTACATCATATTTTTCAAAAATTTTATTTCCATTTTTATAAATAATAAAGCTATAAGTAGCAATTCTACCAGGATTTGTATTTACAAGACCATCAATATAAATAGTTATCATAAATTATTTTTACCTCTTATTTTTAAAAAACTTATTATTCCATGGCATTCACATAAAGTACCTATACATAAATTATTTTTTAATTCTTTTATTTCTTCATAAACTTCCTTACCACTTATTGCACCTATAGAACTTGATATCATTTTACTTATGAAAATTTTTTTAGCTAAATTATCTTTATGAAGAGCTTCATTCACATAAACATATAATGGAATAATTTTCTTTTTAGTAATAGGACATATATTCTTTGGTATACAATTATCAGGACATAAAAAATCTTTAGCATGTGATAGTACTACAGTAGTATTTTTTTCATCTGCTTTAACTATAATATCCTTAGGAATTTTTAATAAAAATTCATTAAAATCTTCTAAATTCTTTTCTATAATTAATCCTTGTTTATTAATATAATAAAGAAAAATTTTTGCAATAAGATTTCCTGGTATTGCAGGAACTATTAAATCAGGTATAATATTTTTCTCTAGAAGCTCAGTAATATACTTAGGAGCATCTTCTATTATTAATTCTAATTTCATTTTACTTGCTATACAATTTGGATTTTTATCTATTATAATGATCTTTTTAGATAATAATGATAATTCATTATAAGCTTTTACACCAAATTTTCCTCCTCCAGCTATTACTACAAAATTATACATAAATAAAAATGAGTTAATGATATATCTAAGCTTTCTCTATTATAAAGACGATGAAAAATGTCTGAAGAAGATTTAGAACTAATGTACATAAAGCTTAAGAAAATGAAAGAATTACAAAAATTATTAGCAACAAAAACACAAAAAGTAGAGAAAAAAGAAGTTGATGATATTACTTTTATAAAATCTAAGCTTGTAGGAAGAGGAGTAGAAGTTTTAGAAGCAGCTCTTTCACAATATCCAGAAATGGCACGTGAAGTTGTAAAATATTTAGCTGAACTTTATAGAAAAGGAAAAATTAGTGGAGAAATATCTGGTGAAGAGCTTTATACATTATTTTATGATCTTGGAATGCCTATAAGATTAGAAACTTCTATTACATATTTAAAAGATGGAAAAAGAATATCAATAAGTGAAAAACTAAAAGCAAAAGAGGATTAAAATGCTTCTTTACTGGAAAGGCTGTATGTCAAGATATAGAACAAAAAGTATTGTAAAATCAGTAGAAAAAATTCTTTCTTACTTGAATATAAATTACATAACTTTAGAAGATGAAGGTTGTTGTGGATCAATTCTTTATAGAACAGGACAAATTAAAGATGCAATAAAAATAACTGAAAAAAATATTGAAAAATTAAAATCTTTAAGAATTAAAGAAATTATAACATCATGTCCTGGTTGCTTTAGAACTATGTTAAAAGATTATTCTAATTACTATAATATTCCATTTCAAGTTTATCATTTTTCTCAATTCTTATTAAAATTTAAGGAAAAACTTAAATTAAAAGAGCTTAATGCTACTGTAACATATCATGATCCATGTCATTTAGGAAGACATATGGGAGTATATGAAGAGCCAAGAGAAATTATAAAATTAGTACCTAAATTAAAATTTATAGAAATGAAATATAATAGAAATAAAGCACTTTGTTGTGGATATGGTGGTGGTGTTAGATCAGTTTATCCAGAAGTTGCTATAGAAGTAAGTAAAAATATAGTAAATGAAATAGATAATAATATTGATTTTATAATTACTTCATGTCCATTTTGTAAATATTCTTTATCAAGTAATAGAGTAAATGTATTAGATATTTCAGAATTAATAGCCATGGTGTTAGAATAATGGATATTTTTGATTTAAAAAGAGAAGAATTTATTAAATGGATAAATGATGAAAATAGAAGAAAAGGAATTTCAAGAGCAGTATCATCATATGTAAGTGCAAAGGAATATGTTTTATCAAAAATGCCTGAACTTGAAAAAATAAGAAAAGAAGTAAGAAAAATTAAAGAAAAAAGTATTGATAATATATTTGAGCTTTTAAAAATAGCTATGGAAAATATTGAAGAATCTCATGGAAATGCATATTTTGCTAAAAATTCTATAGAAGCTAGAAAAATAATTTTAGATATTATAGGAGAGAATAAATTAATAGTAAAATCTAAATCATTAACATCAGAAGAAATTGAATTAAATGAATTTTTAGAAGAACATGGAAATAAAGTTATTGAAACAGATTTAGGAGAATTTATAATACAATTAAGAAAAGAAAAACCAACTCATATAATAAATCCATCAGTTCATGTACCAAGAGAAGAAGTTGCAAAAACTTTTTCTAAATTAATTGGAAGAGAAGTAAAACCAGAAATTAAAGAATTAGTAAAAATTGCTAGAGAATATCTAAGAGATAAATTTTTTAAAGCTGATGTTGGAATTACTGGTGCAAATGTTATTGCAGCTAATACTGGAACATTATTTATAATTGAAAATGAAGGAAATGCAAGATTTGTAAGTAATGCTCCTCCTATTCACATATGTATAGTTGGTATAGAAAAAATTGTACCAACTCTTGAAGATGCTTTTAAAATTGTTCAAATATTACCACCATATGCTACTGGTATACCCATGTCTGCATATGTATCTATGATTACAAGTCCAAGTAGAACTGCAGATATTGAAAAAACATTAGTTTATGGGGTTCATGGTCCTAAAGAATTACATGTAGTATTTTTAGATAATGGAAGATCAGAAGTAATTAAAGATCCTATATTAAAAGAAGCACTATATTGTATAAAATGTGGTGGATGTATGTATGAATGTCCAGTTTATAGAGTTGTAGGTGGAAGTTTTGGTTATAATTATTTTGGAGGAATAGGAATTATATGGAGTGCATTTACATCAGGTATGGAAAAAATAGCTGCTACGATTGATGTTTGTACTAAATGTGGAAGATGTAAAGAATTATGTCCTTTAGAAATAGATGTACCAAAAATGATTGAATATTTAAAAGCAAAACTTGTAGAAAAAGGATATATTTCAAAAAGACATAAAGAAATAAGAGATAATATAATTAATAAAAATAATCCATTTGGAGAATAGACATTTTTATATATTTAAAGATTAAGTTAATACTTTGGTAAGTACTATGTTTGGTGGTCATGTAGGTATATGGTTATCAAGACAAACTGAAAAAGAAGTAATAAGTTTATGTGAAGATCATTTATTTAAAGTATTTGAAGTAGTAGATAAGTTTAATCAACTTATTGAAAAATATGTAAATAATGATGTAGAAAATTGTCATCATTTAGCAATAGAAATTTCAAATTTAGAAAGAGAAGCAGATCAAATAAAGGAAAATATTATTGAAAAATTAATGAGATTATTATTTCATCCAATGGATCAAGATGAAATTATAAAACTTGTAACTACTGCAGATGATATAGCAGCACATTTAAAATCTGCAACAAGAAAGCTCTTATGTACTACACCTCAAGAAGTTCCAAATAATATAAAAGAAGGATTAAAATCAATTACTCAATTATTAGTAGAAGAAAAAAATCGACTTAAAAAAACTATTGAAGCTTTTGTTTCTAAAGGTGATGTAAAGAAAATGGCAGAAGAAACTGAAAGAATTGAAGAAGCTATTGATGATCTTAGAGTTGATTTATTAGCTCAAGTATTAAAATGGGGAGATAATTACAAGTATATAAGTAATTGGTTAATAATAAAAGAAGCTATTGAAAATATTGAAAGTGCATCTGATGAAATGGAAAATACTGCTGATATATTAAGAGCAATGGCAATTCTTAGAAAATACTTATAGTAAATAACTTATAAAGAATAAATGTTAGTATTATATTAAAAGGAATAGTCATAATCCAATAAGAAATTAATTTTGCAGTTATTTTCATATTTATTGAACTTTTTGCTCCTCCAACTCCTAATATTGATCCTACTGCTACATAAGATGTTGATATTGGTAATCCATATCCAAATATAAAGTATGGTAGTGTTGTAAATAAGTAAACTGTAGTTGCATTTGCTAAACCTGCAGCTAATGCCATAAGTAAATCAAGTCTTGTAATTCTAAAAGCTAATGTTCTTATAACTTTTGGACCTAATATATATCCACCAATAATAATTCCTATTGCTCCATAAATAGATAATAGTATCATAGCATTAAAATCTGGTATTTGTCCTAATTTACATGCAATAGTAATATAAACACCAGTTGCATTTGCAACATCATTTGCACCAAAAGAATAAGCAGAAAATAATAGTGTAAATATTACTAAAATTCTTAAAATTTTTTCAGATTTTAATGAATATTTTCTTATTAAAAAATAAGATAATTTATAAAGAGAAAATGAAAGTAAAGCACTAAGTAAAGGTGATGTTATCCAACTTATAAAAATAGTTATTAATACTCCTAAATTTATTTCTGAAAAATATCGTGCTATTCCATATCCTAATAACTGCTGCAACTATAGAATGTGTAGTAGAAATAGCCATTCCTCTCATTGTAGCAAAAAATATCCATATATTTGCAGAAAGAACAATAATAAATGCTCCTAGAATATCAACTTCTGGTACAATACCTTTTCCAATAGTTTTCATTACCATATAACCCTGAAGTAAAGCTCCTAATAATACAAATATTGCAAATAACATTAATGCTCTTCTTAATGATAATGCACCTGAACCAATTGCTGTACTTGTAGGATTTGCAGCATCATTTCCTCCTATATTTATTGCCATTATAAATGATAGCAATAAGCCCAAGAAAAGTAATATTGTATCCATGTACAATAATATCACCTTTTCTAAATCTAAAAAATAATAATACTTAAAAAAGATTTCCTAATAATTAAATATTATGGAAATTCCATTATCACCTATATCTATGATTGAAATAATTAATAAAATAGAAAAAGAAAAAGGAATAAGAGTAATAAGATTTGATATTGCTGAACCAATGTTTACTCCTCCATGGGATGCAATAAGAGGAACAGTTAATGCTTTATTAAAAGGATATTATAGATATTCTCCAAGTCTTGGAATATTAGAATTGAGAAAAGCCATATCAAATTATTTAAAAGAAACAAGAAATTTAGATTATTCAGAAGATGAAATTTTAGTTACAGTAGGAGGAAAATTTGCAGTTTTTTCTTTTTTCCTTGGATTACTTAAACATGGAGATTATGTAGTATTATTAAGACCATACTGGTCAAGTTACAAAGCTATAGCTTTAATGCTTGGAATAAATACTTTAGAAGTATGGAGTAAAGATCCATATCATTTAGATGAAGAATCTCTTAAAGAAATAATGTCAAAAAGACCAAAGGCTATTATAATTAATTCACCTAATAATCCAACTGGTGGTATTCTTGATATGAATGATATGAAATTATTAAAGGATTTAGTTGAAGATTATAATGTTTATATTTTATCAGATGAAGTTGATTGGGCTTATGTTTATGATGATAGAAAATTTATTTCACCTGCTTCTATTGAAAATCTTAGAGAAAAAACTATTGTTATTGATGGATTTTCAAAAGTATTTTGTATGAGTGGATGGAGAGTAGGATTTGCTGCAGGACCAAAAGAGTTAATAGATAAAATGAAAATAGTTCAAGAACATACTGTAAGCTCACCAACTACTTTTGCACAATTTGGTTGTATATCTGCAATTGAAAAATATAGAGAATATATTCCTATCATAGTAAAGGAATGTGATAGAAAAAGAAAATTCATAGTTGAAAAATTAAATAAGATAAATGGAATTGAATGTCCTCTTCCTGAAGGTGGATTTTATGTTTATCCATATATAAGATTAGAAAAAAGTACATTAGAATTAGCACATTATTTATTATTAAATGGTGTAGCTGTAATTCCTGGAGAATTTTTTGGAGATAATAGAAATAGATTAAGATTATGTTATGCAATATCAGATGAAGATATAAATATAGGAATAGATAGAATTTCAAAATCTATTGAAAAAATAAAAAAATAGAAATTACTTTATTCAGCTCTAAAATAAGAATCACAATTTGGGCATTTAAATAATCCAATAGTAACTAGTTTTCTTCCTTTTGGAGCTAATGTCCATGTTTTTGTTGGAAAGGTTACTTCAGTTCTATATTTTGGACATTTGTCATTTATTTCATTTTAGATTAAATTTTTATCATAATCATAATTTTATTATAATAAAAATGATTACATCATAACATAATTTAAACTATAAATTTATATTTGTATGATATCATATGAGAAGTTATGGTCAAATTCATAACTTCTAGTATATGTGGTAATACTAGTGAAATTTTTGCTGAAATTAAAAAAGATCATGTTAATATTTCAATAAATTCTATATGTAAAAAAGTTATGGATTATTCTTTATTAATAAAAGAACTTTATTTAAAAGATGTTTTTACTGAAATAATAAAAAATAGAGTATATATAAAAGCATCTGAAGCTAAGCTTTGTCCTACATGTCTTGTACCATGTGGTGTTATTTATGCTTCATGGACTGAATTTGGATTAATTTCAAAAAATTTATTATCAAAATTTCCATCACAATGTATTTTATTTAAGGAATAAATTCTATTCCTTTGCTACTTAATATTTTAATAGCATTTTCCTCATCATCTACTTTTATTACTACTTTATTATTATTCATAGAATATGCATAATCTATGTTTATTCCTTTATCACCAAATAATTTTGCTACTTCTGCTAATTTATCAAGATCGACTATTATTACATTACTTTGATTTACTGCCATATTAGCATTTCTTAAGGCATCAATTGCTTCATTAAATTTATCTACAATCATTCTTACTATTCCATAATTTCCTGCTTCTGCTATTCCCATAGCAAGTACTTTTATCTTTTTTTCTTCTAAAATATTTAGTAAATTTGCTAATCTTCCAGGTTTATTCTCAAGAAATACACATAATTGCTTCATAATAATCCCTTCTCTTTCCTTAAATCTATTATTCTTTGAGCTTTTCCTTCACTTCTTGGAATTTTTTTAGGTTCAACAAGTTCCACAATTGTATTAATTCCAAGAGCATCTCTTAACTCTTCTTCTAATTTTCTTTGTAACATAACAACATCTGTTAATTTATCTGTTTTAAAATTTTCTGCTACTTCTACTCTAACTATTAGCTTATCCATTACTCCTTCTCTATCTGCAATTATTTGATAATATGGAGAAAGTCCATTTGTTTTTAAAATAACTTCTTCTATTTGACTTGGAAATACACATACACCTCTAATTTTTAACATATCATCAGTTCTTCCAAGTATTCTCATTATTCTTGCAAAATTTAATCCACAATCACATGAATCTTCTTCTAAAATTGTTATATCTCTTGTTCTATATCTTATAAATGGCATAGCTTCTTTCATTAATGTTGTAACAACCATTTCTCCTCTTTCTCCTGGCTCTAATACTTCACCAGTATTAGGATCAATTATTTCTACAATAAAGTAATCTTCCCATACATGAAGTCCATTTTTATATTTACATTCAATTGCAACGCCAGGACCTGTAAGTTCAGCCATACCATAAATATCATAAGCATTTTCTACAAAGTTTTCTTCTAATTTCTTTCTTGTATTTTCAGACCATGGTTCTGCTCCAAATATTCCAATTCTTAATTTTAAATCTTTTTTAGGATCTATATTTTCTTCTTTTGCAGTTTCTGCTAAATATAAAGCATATGATGGAGTACAACAAATAACAGTTGTTCCCAAATCTTTCATTAATTTTATTTGTCTTTTTGTATTACCAGTACTTGTAGGAATAACTTTTGCACCTATTTTTTCAGCTCCATAATGAAAACCTAATCCTCCAGTAAATAATCCATAACCATAAGCTATTTGAATAACATCATTTGATGTTACACCAACTAATTCTAAGCATCTAGCACATAATTCTGTCCAATTTTCTAAATCTTTTTTTGTATATGCTACTATTGTAGGATTTCCTGTTGTACCAGAAGATGCATGAAATCTAATAATTTTTGAAAAATCTACAGCTAATAATCCTAATGGATAATTTTCTCTTACATCATCTTTTGTAGTAAAAGGAATTTTTTTAAGATCTTCTTTTGTTCTTATACTATCAATATCAATTTTTGAGAATTTTCTTCTATAAAATGGAGAATTTTCATAAGCATATTTTATAATAGCTCTTAATCTTTTATTTTGTAATTCAATTATTTCTTGTCTAGATAACTTATACATATGTCTAGAGATATTATTAAAAGTTTTAATTTTTTTGGTTAATTTATTTTATCTAGAATAAAAAATTTATGTAAAAATAACAATAATTTAATTGTGAAGATCACTCTTATTCATCCACCAAGTTCAATGGACATTGAAACAATTTCAGTTCTTGGTCTTAGAGCACCACCATTAGGACTTGCATATATTGCAGCTGTTTTAGAAAAAGAAGGATATAATGTAGATATAATAGATGCAACTGCATTAGATTTATCTTTTGAAGAACTAGGAAATGAATTAAGAAGAAGAAATCCTGATATAATTGGTGTAACATCTATAACTCCTACAATATATGATGCTATGAAGACAATTGATATTGCAAAAAAATACTGTCCAAATGCTATTACAGTTATGGGAGGTTGTCATATAACTGCTTTACCTGAAGAGACTTTATTAGAATGTCCAAATTTAGATATAGGTGTAATTGGTGAAGGAGAAGCTACAATTATTGATTTAGTAAGAACAATAGAAAGTAAAAAAGACTTATCTGAAGTAGATGGAATTATATATAGAAAAAATGGAAAAATTAAAAGAAATAAACCAAGAAAATTAATAGAGAATTTAGATGAAATACCATTTCCAGCAAGACATTTACTACCATTAGATAAATATACTGTTTTAGGTGAAAGAAAAAGACTTGGAAATATTTTAACAAGTAGAGGATGTCCATTTAATTGTATATTCTGCTCATCATCTCAATTTTATGGAAGAAAATTTAGAGCAAGAAGTCCTAAAAATGTTGTTGATGAAATTGAAGAAGTAGTAAATAAATATAAAATAAAATCAATAGAAATTGTTGATGATAATTTCACTATTGATAAAAAGAGAGCATGGGAGATTGCTAAGGAAATTATTGATCGTAAATTAGATATTTGGTGGGCTTGTGGATCAAGAGTTGATTTAATAACAAAAGAATTATTACAAATATTTAAGAAAGCTGGATGTGGAGTAATATACTATGGAATAGAATCTGGTTCTGAAAGAATATTAAAGATACTAAAAAAAGGCATATCTCTTGAGCAAGCAAAAAGAGCAATTAAATGGGCAAAAGAAGTTGGAATGGAAGTTGTTGGTTCTTTTATAATTGGTGTACCAGGAGAAACAAAAGAAGATGTAATGAAAACAATAAAATTTGCAATAGATTCTGGATTAGATTTTGCACAATTTACAGCAATGACTCCATATCCTGGTACAGAAATATACGAAATTGCTAAAAGAGAAAATCTATTAGTTACAAAAGATTGGTCAAAATTCACTACAGTTAAGCCTGTTATGAGAACTAAAGAGCTTAGCGTAGAAGAAATATCTTCACTTATATCTCTTGCATATAGAAAATTCTATCTTAGAGCTTCATTTATTTTTAAGCAAATAATAAAAGGAAGATTTAAATGGCTACTACCAGTTGTAAAAAGTGGCTTAAAGCTAATAAAAAAATCATAACTTTATAATTATGTCCATGTATTTTTCAAATTTTTTCAACATTTCTTTTTCTCTTATTGTTATTCCACTTTCTTTATCATCATGAAGTTTTTCTCCTTCATAAGCATTACAAATAAATGTTTTTGGATATTTTATTAATTCTATTATTCTTTCAAAAGAACCTGCATGAAAATATAATGTTATATCATTTATAAAAAGAATTTCACTAGGATTATTTTCATAAATTTTGAATATATTTTCAATATTTATGGCATTTTTTCTTGCTAATTCTAATACTTCTTCTTTATTTTTTCCTTCTAATCTTGGTGCATACACTATACTAGGTCTTAGGTATATTACCCCATTAGGAACAGACATTGTCCCTCCTAATACAATATCTTTAAAATATTTTTTTGAAGGAGCAAGATCTATAACTGTTATTTTTGATAGTGGAAAATATTTTATCATTTTATTTAAAATTTCTTCACAAAGTTTTGTTTTTCCTGATTTTACTTCTCCTTTAATTAATACTTTTTTACCAATAAAATCCTCAATATTATAATTTATTGGCATTTTATTCTCCCTTATAATAAAATAAGTTTTTTAGAATAAATTATAATAAGTTAATTATGATCATTAATTTTGTAATACAAAGTATCCTAACGTGTACTAAAATATTTAAATTCTCATCATTATAAAATTCTTTTTTAATGAAGAAATTAAAAAAGACATCAGAAGAAATTTCATTTATTATTGCAATGATATTTATGCTTATAGGTATTTTTGGATGTATAATACTATCTATCATTTTTATTTTTCCATTATTATTAATGTTTATAGAAATAACTTCTATATCTCTTTTCTTTATGCTTATGTTAAGTTTAATTCCTTCTTCTTCTCCAGATAGAATAAATACTGAATCTATTTTTTATTGTGGACTTGCAAAAGAGCCATATATGAATAATGATAGTATTTATAGACCTATTGTTCCAATAATAAATTTACCATATGATGAAAATTGGAATGAATATTATGATAAATCATATTTAAAGGTGGAAAAATGAAGGAATCTTTTATTGCAATAATTTCTCCAATTATATTAATTATTGGAGGAATAATAACATCTATTTTATTTAGTAAGAAAAAAAGTATAATTATCTCATTATCTATATTCTCATTAATTGCTATTATAATTAATACTTGGTTATTAATTAATGGAGAGATTATTTATTATCCTAATGTTAATGGAATTTTAATAAATTATTCTACTGCTTTTATTCTTGAAGTTACATATTTTATTAGTTTTTTAGCAATAATTTATAGCTATCATTATTTTGAAGATAATAAGGAATTAAGATATTTTAGTTTACTTTTTCCTCTATTTATTGCAACTTTATCAATTATGGCATCTTCTTTTAATTTATTATTAATATATGTATCATTTGAAGCAAGTACAATTCTTGGTGGTATAATAATATTATTAACAAGAAGAAGAAGTGCAGTTAAAGCTACAATGAGATTTTTCCTTTGGAGTATAATAGGAGCAATTTTAATAATAATTGGTATTTTATATCAAAATTACACTATAGGTAATGTTATATTAAAACATGGTATACCATATTCTGAAATTATTACAATTTTATATGCAATTGGATTTGGTATAAAAATTGGAGTATTTCCTTTTGGTTTATTTTGGCTTCCTGCAGCTCATAGTGAAGCTCCTACACCTATGAGTGCAGTATTAAGTGGAATTATGGTTCAAATAGCTGCATTTACTACTAGTAGAATAATTGGTATAATGTCTCCTTTTAATACAAATATTGGTTTATTTTTAATAATAATTGGTATTCTTAGCATTATTACAGGTTCTTTACTTGCTATGATTGAAGCTATATATGGAAGTAAATATTCAAGATTTCATGTTGGTATGGTACATATAAAGGGAATAAAAAGAATTTGGGCTTTTTCTACATGCTCAGAAGTAGGATATTTCTATTTACTAATTGGATTGGCATTAATTAATCCAAATCTCATGCTATTTTTCTTTTCAGCAATATTATTACATTTTTTAAATCATGGACTTGCAAAAGCTCTTCTATTCTTTGATAGTGGTTTTGTTATTAAGACTAGTAGAATAGCAGATCTTTCATTAATGAAAGGACTTGGAAGAAGAATAGGATGGAATGGATTTACATATCTAATAGGAGGTTTTTCATTATCTCTTATTCCAGGAACACTTGGTTATAATACATTTTTAGAATTTATTAAAGAAAATATTGATTTAAAAATCATGATAATTATTCTCATATCTGCTATTTTAATATTCTTTACAACATTATATTCTTTTAAAATTATAGTCTTTGGAAAACCTAAAGTAAAAATTCAATATATTAAGAATATTGAAGAGCATTTATTCTTAAGAATTCCTAGTCTTATATTAGCTATATGTATTATTAGCTTAGGAATTTTAATTTTATTAGGATCAAATGGAATTTTCTTTACAGAATATTATCATGAATTTAAAAATTGGTTTAAGCTAATAGCAAAAACAATATGTGAGGTAGAATAATATGGCTTTAAAATCATCAATATTAATCTATGGAACAAAAGCAACAGAATTAGTAATAATTCATGATCCTGATAAGTGTACTGGTTGTATGCAATGTATGATAGCATGTGCATATAAACATTATAAAACATTTGATAGAAGATATGCTCTTCTTTATGTTTATGAAGATCCTGATAATCCTGGAAGATTTATAAATGCAAATTGTTCTCATTGTATATTTCCTATGTGTCTTTCTTCATGTCCAAGAGAAGCTATTTATAAAGATGATTTAGGAATAGTAAGAATTTCTCCAGCTCTTTGTATAGGATGTGGAACTTGTAATCAAGCATGTCCAATTGGTATACCAAGAATTGATGAAGAAAAAAATGTTTATGTTAAATGTGATTTCTGTGATGGTGATCCTATGTGTGTAAAAATGTGTAGTGCACAAGCATTAATGCTTCTTCCTAGAAAAGAAGCATTAGAATATTTAAAGGAGAGGAAAAAATGAAAGAAGAAAAAGTAAAAGCATGGGAGAAACTATTAGAATCAGGAATAAAACTTACTATATTTAATCAAAATGAAGAATCTCAATTATATCCTTTAAGAAAATTATTCAGACCATCAGCACCAAATATAGTAAAACCTGCTCTTCAAAGAGATTTTGAAATTGGTCTTGTCTATCCTATAGATAAAAATATAGAAGAAATAAGAGAAAAATGTGGACTTGATAGAATTCCTCCTACTGCTCATTTAATAAAAGAATCTCTTTATAATAAAATAAAAATTATTGAAGAAGCTGGAATTAAAGATGAATTAATGTATGATAAAGAAAAAAAGAAATTCTATTATTAGGGGATAAAAATGAAATATGGATATTTTCTTGGTTGTGTAATGCCTGTTAAAATGCCATGGGCAGAAAAAGCTACATTTCTTGTAGCAAAGCATCTTAATCTTCCTTTTGATTATTTAAAAGGAACTCTTTGTTGTATAAGACCTGGTGTTTGGAAGGCTATAAATCCAGATTGGTGGTTATTACTTACAAGTCAAAATCTTGCTTTAGCAGAAAAACAAGAAGTAATTATTGTAGATTCATGTAATGGTTGTTATATATCACATTATGAATGTCTTGAAGAAATTAAAAATAATCCTCAAAAATTATTAATGGTAAATAATTATTTAGAAAAAATAGGACTTAAAATTGAATTAAAAGTTGATGTAAAACATTTTCTTGAAATTTTATATGAAAATTTAGATAAAATAAAGAAAAATATTGTAAGACCAATTAAAATTAAAGCAATAAGACATTTAGGATGTCATGGAAGAAAACATGGTGAAAAACTTCCAAATTATTTTGATGAAATTATAAAATCTCTAGGTATAGAAATTATTGATACTCCTTATGATAGAATGTGCTGTGGTCTTTTATTATATTTATCAGATCCATATACTTCAGTTTATAAAAGAGCAGGATTAAAATTAGAATATATTGAAAAATCAGATGCAGATTGTCTTATTTTCATATGTTCTGGTTGTTATGATCAATTTGATAGAGTAGTAAGAATTTATAAAGATGAAAAAGGAATAGAATTTAAGAAACCTATTATCCATTTATCTGAGCTTTTAGCTCTTTCCTTTGGTTATAAGCCAGAAGATTTTGGAATGATGTACTATAGGTCTATTTCTCCAATTAATTTAATAAATAAGGTAATATCATGAGTGAAAATATTATAAATCGTATTAAGGAAATTTATCCAAATGGCTTAGAATATAAAATTTCAGGAAATTGGTTAATAATAAAAGTAAAGCCAGAGGAATTAGATAAAATTGCAAAAATAATGATAAATTTAGGTGCAAGAATTAACCATATAACTGCAATAGATCTTGAAACAAAAGGATTTGAAATTATTAATGTATATGATATAACACATGCTAATATTTCTCTTGATAATATAACTAATATAATATTTAAAGCTAATATTAGTAAAATAAAACCAGAATATCCTTCAATAGGAAAAATTACATGGCAAGCAGTATGGGCTGAAAAAGAAATAAAAGAATTATTAGGAATAAATCCTATTGGATTACCAGATTCTCGTCATCAATTTTTACCATATGAATGGCCAAATCCTGTAGAAAGTGAATTAAAAGAAATTCCTGAAGTAAATATTAATGGCAATTATCTTCAATTAAAAATGCCAATAAAAGAAGCATATCAAAGTTTAATTCCTATTGGTCCATATCATCCAGGTGTTATAGAAGGTCAAGTAGTTTATGTAAAAGTTGAAGGAGAAGAAATTGTAGCAGCTGATATTAAGACTGGTTTTCATCATCGTGGAATAATGAAGCTTATAGAAAATAGAGGCTATAATAGAGGAGTTTTTCTAGCAGAAAGAATATGTGGTGTATGCTCAGGTGCTCATGGACTTGCATATATTACATGTGCAGAAAATCTATTTGATATAGAAATTCCAGAACGTGCATTATACATTAGAACATTATTAGCAGAATTAAATAGAATTCATAGTCATTTATTATGGTTAGGTGTTGTAGCAGATGTAATAGGATGGAAAACTGGATTTATGTATACATGGGGATTAAGAGAAAGAATTTTAGATATAATAGAATCAATAACAGGAAATAGAATAACCTATGGAATATGGAGAATAGGTGGTGTAAGTAGAGATATCTCACAGGAAATTGCTATAAAAGCAAAAAGAGCAATTGAAGAATTAAAAGAAGAATTTTCCAAAATGGCTTTAGAAATTACTAATCATCCTGTTATAAAATCAAGATTAATTAATGTAGGTAAGCTAACATATCAACAAGCATTTAATGGAGGAGCAGTAGGACCAACTGCAAGAGGAAGTGGATGGAAGATAGACGTAAGAAAAGATAATCCTCCACATGCAATTTATGATCAAAGTATAATATCATGGGAAATAGTAACTGATGAAGGATGTGATTCTTATGCTAGAATGATTGTTAGAATAAAAGAAGTACTTGTATCTACTGATATTGTAATTCAATGCTTAGATTATCTTTCAAAAAGAAGTGGAGAAATAAGAACAAAAGTAAAAGAAGTACCATCAAGAATAGAAGCTATAGGATTAAATGAGGCACCAAGAGGTGAACTTTTTTACTATATGAAATTATATGAAAATAATAATTTATTACAAGCAATAAGAATTAGAACACCAAGTTATAGAAATAATGCATTAATTCCATTAATGCTTATAGGATGTAATTTAGCTGATGTGCCTGTAGTAATGGGAAGTATAGATCAATGTCTTGCATGTACTGATAGAATTGAAATAATAAGAAATAATCATAGAGAAATTATGAGCTGGAAAGATTTAGTTAATTTAAGTATAAAAATGAGTAAAAAGAAGGGATTACTATGATAGAATTATTATTAATAATTTTCATAAGCTTTTTCTTAGGATTATTTTACTCCTTCTTAATAAGAAAATTTTCAGCAAGACTTCAATGGAGAATAGGTCCTTTAATATTTATGTATAAAGACTTAAGATCAATTATGGGAATTACAAGAATTATTCAACCTCTTTATGATATAATAAAACTCTTTGGTAAAAGAACTATAATTCCTGAATCCTCAAGAAAAAGATTATTTATTTATTCTCCTTATATTTCATTAATATTTGCATTTACTTCTATATTTTTTATACCATTTTCAAGTATTCCTTTACTTTCAAATATACCATATAGTATAGTAATAGTTTCATACTTACTTATTGGTTCATTATTATTTATGATAATTGGTCCAATTGCAAGTGGTTCCCCATGGGCATTTATTGGAGTTAGAAGAGAAGCAGAATTATTTCTTGTAGCTGAATTTAGTTTCATAATAAGTTTATTTTCTATGGCAATTTCTAAAAATAGTTTAATAATATGGGAAATTTCTACAAAAGAATTTAATTTAATAAATATAACAGCAGGATTATTAATGTTTACTTCAATTCTTGGAAAGCTTCATATAAAGCCATTTGATATGTCTGAAGCTGAAGCTGAAATAGTTGCAGGACCATATACTGAATATTCAGGAAAATTATTAGGAATTTATTATTTAACAAAAATATTTTTAATTTATGATTTTATAGCATTATTTATTTCAATTTTTACACCAATAAATACATTACCAATATATTTATCAATACCTTTATTTTTGATAATTTCTATTTTTATTATCTTTATTCTTTCAATAATACATGTATTAAATCCAAGATATAGAATAAAAAATGCATTAATATGGTATATAAAGATTATTTCTATATTATGTTTAATTAATATTATAGCCATGGTGATATAAAATGTCCTCAGAAATTAAATTAATTAAATATACAATAAAAAAACCAATAACATTAAGATATCCTTCATCATTAATTCCTGAAAAGAAATATAGTCAAATACCTGAAGGATTAAGAGGACTTTTACAACGTGATAATGAAAAATGTATAGGATGTAAAGCATGTCATTATAGTTGTTCTGGAAAAGCAACTACTTTTCAATATAGAGAAAATAAATTAATCATAGAGACATTTATTTTAAGATGTGCTTTTTGTGGATATTGTCAAGAAATATGTCCAGAAGAAGCAATAAAATTAACTAAAACATTTGAAATTACTATAAATAATCCTAATGAAAAAGAAGCTTATGTTACTACAGAATTAGATTTAGTAAAATGTAAAAATTGTGGAAAATATTTTGCAACAAAGAAATTTATTGATAAAACATATCAAAGATTAATAGAAAAAATTAATCCTATCATTAAGGAATTAGTAATGAATGATTATAAGAAAATTGAAGAGTATTGTACTGATTGTAGAAGAATACTTTCTATTAAGCTAAATACACATCCAAAAAAGTATGTTTGGTTAGAGGGATAAAAATGAGCTTATTAAAAAAATCAAGAATTTATTCTCCATGGCTATATCATCTTCATTGTGGAGGATGTAATGGTTGTGATATTGAGATTTTAGCAGCTTTATCACCAAGATTTGATGTAGAGAGATTTGGAATTCAGCTTGTTACATCTCCAAGACATGCAGATATTCTTTTAATTACAGGTCCAATGACAAAACAAATTCTTCCAATGGCTAAAAGAGTATATGAACAAGTTCCTGAACCAAAAGTTGTTGTAGCTATAGGAAGTTGTGCTTGTGGTGGAGGTATATTTTATGATCAGGAAAATTATGCTATAATAGGTATTCCAAATTCAGTAATACCTATTGATGTTTATGTTCCAGGATGTCCTCCAAAACCTGAAGCAATAATAAATGGGATAATACAGGGAATTTTAAAACTAAGTAAAAAATCATAAAAATATTATTAAGCTACATTTTTAGTATATGAAGAGCTTATATATACTTGAGAATTGTACTCAGAAAATGAGAAATATGACTACAACTGTTCTTTCTGTAAGAAAAAGAAGAAGCTGAGAAACTTAGTATAAATTTAAAAGAAGTTATTGAAAAAAGCTTAGAAGAAGAAATTAAAAAGGTAAAAATGGAAAAATGAAGAAAAATAATAGAAGCTGTTAAAGAATCAAGACTTGAGAGATGATATAATTTGTCTACTAAGTATTTACTTGATGCATCTGTATTATATCCATTAATAATAAGATTAAGAGAGATTATTATATTAAAATCAATTTGCAATACTTGATCTTACTATTTATGAAATTGGTAATATTATATGGAAGGAATATAAAAGAGAAAGCATTAAGAATCTTGCTCTTAATAGTTAATATGTTTAAAGAGATTATAGAAAACTTAGAGAAATTAAATATTGGACAAAAAATACTTGAAGTTTTAGAAATAGCCAAGAAAAATAATATAACTTTCTATGATGCCTCATATATCTATGTAGCTAAAGAATATAAACTAAAGTTAGTTACAGAGGATTCAGATCTTTTGAAGTTTACTGAAACTATTTCATTAGAAGTAATGCTTAAAGGGCTAAAAATTTAGTTACAAAAGCTTTTATGATCTAGATAAATACAAGTATTACTTAAATGTCTTTTAGATATATTTTCATAAGCTTATAAACTATTGAAATATCTTTGAAAATCTTTAATTTTTTCATTGAACTAAAAATTCTGAGTTTTAAAGAGATTATTTTGCAAAAATATAAGCTTATTCTTGAGTTTTTATGTAAAATTTTTTTATTATAAAAAATTTAAAAACTCAAATATAAAATTTCATAATTTTTGAATTTCTAAATCTAGCTCTTTACTTTTTAGATATAATGATTTTATAATAGCAAAGGAATTTTATTATAAAGAAAAGATTAAAAATATATCAAGAGAAGAAATCTTGATGTTTGAAAATAGAAAGAAACAAATAGTTAAGAAATTAAATGAAGCAATAAGAGATGGTAAAGTAGATTATTCGATAATAGATCATTTACTTAAAATTAATGAATTTGAAGATATTTATACAACATCAAGTTGTGCTGGAAGAGTAATTGTTTTAGTAGATAGAGGTGGTAAGAAGTATTCTTTTTTTGCTGGAAAATGGCATGATTTTGTAAATTCTGAAGAAATTTGGAGTAAAATTATTCAATATTCAAATGAAAAATTAGTTTGGCTAAAACAAGAACCTTTTATTCTTCATATTATTTGTAAAAAACTAAGAGATGCTGTAAAAATAATAAGAATTGCAAGAGATGTAGGATTTAAACATAGTGGAATAATAAGTATGAAAAAAGAAAGAATAGTTTGTGAAATTAATGGAATTGATAGAGTAGAAATTCCAGTTATTATTGATGGAAAAATAATAATAAATAAAGAATATTTAAATAATTTAGTAAACTACATTAATTTTAAGCTTTCAAGAAATAAAACATTAAGAGAAGAATTCTTTAAAAGAATATTTGATTATTTAAGTAATAAATCAAAATCATAAACTTCATTACTATCTAATTCTAATTATTAATTGATGACATTTGATGCATTAAAATTATCAGAAATTACTGAGAGAATTGTTACTAAAAATCTAAGTAGAAAATACTATAGAGTTGCTAGAAGTGGTAGATGGTATGGAGGTATAGCAACAGCAGATTGTTGTGGATGTAATTTAAGATGTATTTTTTGCTGGAGTGGTGCACCAAGAGATTTTCCTGAAAAAATAGGTAAATTTTACACACCAGAAGAAATTTATAATTCTCTTAAAAATTGTGCTCTAAAAAAAGGTTATAATCAAATTAGAATTAGTGGAAATGAACCAACTATAGGTAAAAATCATTTATTAAAAATTTTAGAATTTGTTGAAAATGATGGATTATTTTATTTTATTCTTGAAACAAATGGAATTCTCATTGGTAGTAATAAAGAATATGCAAAAGAATTATCAAAATTTAGTAGAGTACATGTAAGAGTATCAATTAAGGGAACAAATGAAGAAGAATTTTCATTATTAACTGGAGCATTACCTGAGCAATTTAATTTACAACTTCAAGCATTAAAGAATTTATTAGATTATGGAGTATCATGTCATCCAGCAGTTATGTTATCTTTTTGTGATAAAGAAAATTATAAAAGAATAAAAGAAAGATTAATGGAAATTGATATTAAATTTGCTAATATGATAGAAGAAGAATATGTATTTATGTATCCTCATGTAGCTGAAAGACTTAGAAAAAAAGGTATTAAGCCTAAGATTTATTATTATCCAAATAATATTCCAAGTGAATTAATATGAAGAAAAGAAAGAAAGGATATCCTCATAATTCTGATATTATGAAAGTAATAATGGAAATATCAAATAAAGAAATCTTTATTAAACCAGAAGATTTTTATGATAAAGTAAAAGCAAAACTTGAAGAAAAAGGTTTTAAGACTTCATTTTTAACTATAAAGAGAGTATGGAGAATTTATGAAGAGATGGTCAAAAAGAAAATTATATATGATTTTTTAGAAGTTATGAAAAATTACTAATTTTACCATAGAATTTTCTCTTTTGGCTCTTCTATGGCTTTTTTATAAAGCTTTAATGTTAATAATAAACCTGTCAATAGAGCAATAACTTCAGTTAGAATGAGTATTATTAAACTTCCAGTAAATTGATAGATTACTGCTAAAAAATCAATTAATCCATGAATAAATACTATTACTAAAAATCCAATTAATCCTCTCCTTCTTTTTATTGAATCAAATAAGTATAATGTACTTCCAGTATGGAAAAGAAGAACAGAAAATCTTTCTAATCCTGAAATTAAATAATAATAGATAGGTATATTGAGTTGCTGAGTAATTAAAAATTGTGAAATTAATCCACTTATTCCAATATAAAATGCTTCAGTTAAGCCAAATCCAGCTCCAATATTCGTAGAAATTGAATATGATTTATTTCTTATGAATAAATACTTAAATCCTGATTGAATAATTGCTGCAATAAATCCAAACCAAATTGATAATAATAAAATCATAGGTAATTCCTGAGATAAAATATATTTCATTATTTTTGTTTGAACTTCTATGGGATTTGCTAAACTACTAATATAAATTATAAATGGTAATGATTGAATAAAAGATTGAATAATAATTGATATGAAAAATACCACAAAACCAAGTAATAAATCTCCAATATTAAATTTTTTAAATCCAATTAAACGTAGAAAAATAATTCCAAATAATCCTCCAATTATTGGAAATATAAAATTGAGCATTTTTTATTCCTTTTCAATAACTACTGCTGTTCCATAAGCATATATTTCAGCCATTCTTGTTGAAATTGTTGCTGTAGCAAATCTAAATCCAATTATAGCATTTGCACCCATGGCTTTAGCAGATTCTATCATTCTTTTTAAAGCTTCTTCTCTTGCTTCAGCAAGTAATTGAGTATATTCCTTTATTTCTCCTCCAGTAATATTTCTAAGCATAGCCATAATATCACGACCTAAATGTGTTGCTCTTACTACTCCTCCTTTTGCAATTCCTTTTATTTCTTTAATTTTATATCCAGGAATTGAATCTGTTGTTACAACTATTATTCCTTCAACTTCCAAAGAATTCACCTATATAAAAATAATTTTTCATATTTAAAAATATTATGGAATTAAAAAATATACAATTATCATTAAAATTGGTGTAATAATAATATTAATAATTATTTCTATTGTTACAAGCTTAAAAGCAAGCTTTACTGGAAAAAATGATACATAAAAAGGAAAAGAATGTCTTGGATAATCCATAACTATAATAAATAATAATCTTCCTATCAATAATGCTAATAAGCATTCTTTAATACTTATTAATCCATTCTTTAATAATTCTCCTGCTGTTAATATAGAAGATGTTGGACTTATAGTATGTATTGATATTAATAAAGTAGAGCTTGAAGAAAATCCAAATTGTCTTATGAAAATATCTAACTTATCAGAAATTATATTAAAAAATCCCATACTTATTAGAAGTGAAATTATTGAAATTATAATAACATATTTTGGAATAATTTTCTTAGTTGTATCTATTGCTAAATTTAAAGAATTTTTAATTGTATCAATTTTTCTTTTTTCTTTGTTATTACTTATTAATTCTAAATTATATGATTTTTTAATTTTTAATCTACCATATATTATTCCAATAATCATAGATATTAATGCTGAAATAAAAATTAGTATTATGTAGAAAGATCCAGTAAATAATCCTAAGGATATTATTGAAATTGGTAAATAATTACGAAGTAAAAGAGGAATAATTGAAAAAGGTCTTGTAACTAACTTATATGATATTACAACAGAATCATCTATTTTATCTTTTATTGAGCTAATTATGCTTAATCCTCCTCTTATATCAATTATTGAAATTAATGTTGGTATTGAGAGTATAGTTGGTAAATTTGCAATTTTCATAATTGGAATAATTGGTTTTGAAATTAATTGTATTAAACTAAATTCAAAAATTAAATTAGAAATAAATACTCCAAGAAAACAAGCTATAGTCATTATAATTATTGAATAAATTATATCACTTATTATCATTTATTCACCTTTTCTAGAAAATATTTAATATTATTGATTCTTAAATATTTAATGAGAGAAAATGAGTCTATTAGTTTTAGATTTCATATTAAATAATATGAGGATTTGGTTAAGTGAAAATGAAAAAAGACAATTATACAATGAGCTGGTAAATTATTTTGGTATAGTAGGTGCAGTAAATGAATGTAAAATTTTAGAAGATGCATGGAGAGATCCATTTTATCGATATGAAATAGAGAATTTCATAAAGTCATGGTTAAGAAAAAGAAGAAAAGAAACCATAGAAATATACAGATAATTCTAAAGTACTTTGAAATAAAAATAGCTAAATTATTATTACAGTTAAATCAAGAAAATTCTTTATGTTTGTTTCTATTTTTGAAAAATTTTCAACATCAATTGTAATAATGTATCTTATGTTATATTTTCTTGATAAAAAATATGCATAAACTATGTGTAGAAGATCTTTAATTCTTATATGAAATTTTGAGGAAAACTCTATAATTTGATTAAATATAAATGGAATTTTCATAGAATTGAAATCGACAAATGTATAATAATCAGAGCTATCAACTATTTCTATATTTAATTTTGATTTTATGAAATTTATTATAAAACTTACTAAAGCTTTATAATTGCTTTTATCATCACAATATTTTCTTATGTAGATGTCTAAAGGTTCTATAAGCTTATCAGTTCTTATTTTTCTATTAATAACATTAACCAATTCTACTAATGTAAAAGTTGATGTGTATAGTTTCTCTTGCTTATTAAAAACGATATACTCTAAGAAGCTCTTAACTTTATCATGATGAAGTTCAGATTTGAATAAATAAGCTATAATTGGACTTGTTTCTATATAATACATTATTATTTCCACTCTTCTCTTAGTAATTCTATAGCATTAAATTCTTCCTTAGTAGATAGGAACAATCCCATTTTGCTAAATATTTTTCCAAGATATTTACCTAATTCCTCTGGAGATACATCTGTTTCTCCGATCCAATCAAAGAAAATAGGCACATCTTTAATCTTATCTACTATACCAAGCCAGCACTCTAGTACATTTCTTGCATTTCCATCTACTACTGCTATAATACAACTTCTATCTGATCTATATTCAATTTTCACAATAGGTAAACCTATTAAATTAGATAATATGTCTTTTAAAACATAAATCTGAATAAAACTTCTTTCCCATTCTTCTATTTTTTTAATAAGATCTACATTAAGTTTATTGCTTATATCCATACTTTTAATAAGTAAATTACTTAGAAATTCTATTATTTGAATTATTGAAGGTATGGTAATAGAGTTTACATTAACATCATTTATCATAATTTATCACTTTTTAGTATAATTTTCTAATTCATTTAAAATACCTAACATATCTTCTGTAATACTTTTTAATTCTTTTGCTAAATTCTTCTTTTCATCTGGCATGAGTTGCAATAAATTTGATGTTTTATTAGCTAAAATACTAAGTCTTAGCAGTATAGATATAAAACGATTAAAAATATCTGGGGGGACTTTTTTAGATAACTCAAGAATATTATCTGGCATTAATAGTTCTTTAGCTATCTCATCAATCTTTTTACCATATTTTTTCTCAACATCTGCCATATTATCAATAATTTCACTTAAAACCTTTAATAAGTTTGTATAAATTCTCAAGGATTCCAAATTTAGCACCATATTATGATTTGTTATGACTCTACATATAGCTTTTTGTTCTTCTTACCATCTTACTCATAAATGTTTAATCATTTTAATCATAATGTAAATAAAGATAATGAAGAATATTAAGAAAATAATTAATGGAAGAATTGTAAATATTATTAAAGGACCTGTAACTGATATTGGTGGAAATGGAAATATCCAAATAAATCCATGAGAACTTATAGCTGAAAAAGACATTATAATAAATCCTATCATTATTAAAATAAAACCAATAATTAAAAGAATTATAGGTGATGAAATTGTTTCTTTTACTGATTCTATAGGTTCTTGTATCATATATCCTCCAATTCTTGCTGCAGCTCCTTCAAAAACTAAGGATTTAGCATCTTCTTCAGGAATAATTGCCTCATCTCCAGGAGAATAAGGACCATAGGTCTTACCATCACTACCAATAAATGCCCCTACTTTTTTCAAAAATACTACTTTTACATAATTTATTTTACTCATTTTAACCACCTGTAATACTTAAAATCCATGATATTACTACAATAAAAATAATTATAGCTGCTATTAATGTTGTAATAGCAAAAATTTTCCTTGAAGTACCCCATGCAATTGGTATTGGACCAATAAGAATAAGACCTGCAGATTCTCCTTTACCTTTACTAATCATTTTTATTGATGAAATTATTACAAGTATTATACCTATGATAATTAATATTAATCCTATGGTAAAATATAATGAGCTTATTTCCATCATTTTTATTCTAAATTCTTATTTGAATAACAATTTTATTTATTTTTCTCATTTTATGAAAAATATATTAATTTGATTTAAATAATATATTAATTAGCTATGATGTACTATTGCAGAACTGAATTATGATGTGTGACTCCAATACTGAGCTAATTTTTATAATAATTGTGACTCAGAAAATCTAGAGCTTGAAATGAATGGTCAAATCTTAAATAGATGAGAATATTTGAGCATGTTGCAATGACCTATGAACCTACATGGTGAGGTAAAATAGAAGCTCATCCCATGAAATAATGAGATCTATGCGAGATGTGAGCCCCCAAACTAGCAAATGAGAAGATAAACATAAAGCTTACTATAAACAGTGGAAGCCCTCGTTGCAGAGCAGCTCACTTATATACCTATGCCCTCTATTCCTCCAAATATTTGATTTACAAGCATCTCACTTCCAAGCCACACTGCTCCACTAACTATGAATAATATTCCTGCATATAGTAAACTTGAACCCCAAAATCCTCCTCGAGCTTCCATTATTGCAAATGAATTCAATATTGTTATTAATAATATAAGTACAATATTTCCAATATTTATTATATCTAAAGGTATTTTACCAAATGTGAAATATGGAAGAGAAATAATTAATGATGAAAAAAATCGACATAAATTACTCATAACTACTAATAAAGCAACTGTTATAGGTTGAAGTATTAGTACAACACCTTCAAAACTTTTTGAAGTCGCAATTCTTTTCTTTCTGAACTCTAAAAATCTTATTAAACTATTTCCTAGGATCTTTCCTGTATCTATAGCACTACTTCCACCTCTAAATGCATCTAAAAATATTTTATTAAATGTATAAACTTTATAGGAAGCTGATTCCGAGGCCAAAAAATTAAAAGCGACTTCACTATCTATTCCTATCTTAATTCTAGCTAATAACTTTGCTATAAGTTCTTTAAGAGTTCCAAGCTCCATATAGAGAACATATTCTAATGCTGATTTTATATCAGAAGTTGATGATAGGCTTTCGCCTAATGCCTTTAGAAAAGCAGGATAGTTTTCATCTATGGAATTAACATATGATTCTAATCTATGGGCTGCAATACCTGGTAAAATTAGAATGAATCCTATTGAAATTAATCCATATGGTATTCCCATAAATAAATCTATAATAATAGCAGAAGGTATAAGAGCTAATGTTAAGAGAAATAGCATTCTGAATATTTTATAAGATCTTGGAGGACTCCTTCCTTTATATACAATTGGATCTCTTATTGTTACCATTCTAAAGCTAAAAAACATAATAACTGTGGAGAATATGGCTATTAAATAAGCCATTGGAACTACTCTCTCATCTACTATGAATATCGTTAATATTGAAACTGTCATTACTATAAATACTGAAACACTTTGAAATGTTGAGAACATGCCTCCAAGTAATTTTAAAGATTCCAACATTCTTGTATAAAATCCAGAGTATTCCTCCATAATCGTTGAATATTCAAGCTCAAAGTATCCTTTTGGTTTAGCACTAGAAAAGGCCTCAGAAAGACGTATCAATATGTCTCTAAAAGGAGATTTTACAGTTTTTGATACATAAAGTATAGCTTTACTAAACCCATAGCCAAAATCTTTTGCAAGCTTTTTAATATAAGCAAAAACTTTACTATATGTACCATATTCTTGAAAATTTGCAATTGTATCAATAAGCTTATCAGTACTAGCCTCTCCTAAACTTACAACATACATATGTAGTATCATCATGACCAATTTAACATCAATTTTTCCTCTCTGTCTTCTTTTAAGAGCAATAATTAAGTATATTATGGGAATTATAATTCCAATAATAAGAGCATAATAAGCATATGATATATTAATTTGTAATAATAAAAATGATAAAATGGATAAAAGTGATATTACAATAGATAATATTACTATTTTTAACTTTCGTTCCACGGTTTAAGACCTCTTTTAATTCTATCATAAACATAATCTACTCCATAATTATCTACTGTAATTACAGTCTTCCAAACACTATCATATGATGGATCATTTTCTGAGAGCCATGTAAGAATTTCAGCTCTCATCTTCATCTCGTAATAAAGCTTATCTAAATTACTAATATCCATACCTTTAAGTGGCAAGACTTTTGCTTCTAATAAAAAACTCGAACCAGAAAATCTATGTTCATCAGCATCAAAATCATAAGTAAAAGTCTGTAAAAAATTTAATTGCCCACTTTCACTTGAAAAACCAATAATTTCATTTATTGATGTTACACGTCTTATGAATTTATGTTTTCTTTCTATTCTTGCTTGAAATAAAACTAAATTTAAACTATCAACATGACTTTTTGGAACATTTATTGGATCAGAGGTAAGTCTTTGAAATAATTGAGGTAAATTTCCTGCATGCATTGTTGATATAACTGGATGTCCAGTCTCTATTGCTTGAAATGCTACACGACCTTCTTCTCCTCTTATCTCACCTATGATTATATAGTCTGGTCTCTGTCTTAAAGCAGCTTTAACAAGATCAAACATTGTTACAGGACTACCAGTATGAAGTCTGGTCACTTCTCTTACCCAGTTTTTATGTGGAACATTAACTTCAGGTGTCTCTTCTATGCTCACAATTTTGGCATTAGGTTTTATAAAAGCTGTTAAAGCATTAAGAGTTGTTGTTTTTCCTGAGGCAGTTTCTCCACATACAAAAAATGAAATCCCTGCTTCAATAAGTAACCAGAGATAAGCTGCCATTTCTGCAGAAAGTGTTTTCCATTTAATAAGCTGAGCAATAGATATAGGTTCTTTACTAAATTTTCTAATAGTAAAATTACTCCCTCTTAGGCTTATATCTTCTCCAAATACTATATTAAATCTTGAGCCATCTGGAAGATGTAAATCAACAATAGGATTTGAAAAACTTAAAACTTTCCCATATCTTTCAGCTAGACTTCTAAGTAATCGATCAACTTCTGTTTTTTCTACTATAACATTAGTCTCAAGATACCCAAAAAGCTTATGATATACAAATACTCTTCCACCACCAGGTATGCTTATATCCTCAAGCCAATCATCTAAAAGAAATGGATCTAGAAAACCATGACCAACTTTTTCTCTTAGAAAATAATATAATACCCAATTGGTATCTCCTTTAAGTTTTAATTTTCCCTTTTTTAAAGCTTCTCTATACAATTTAACTAAGATATCTACTTTATTACCTTCTACTTTTTCCTTATTTGTAATTAAAAGTGCAATAGAGGCCTCAACTTCTTCTAAAATTTTTGGATCTTGTTTTGGCGGTTCGATTACATTATAAAGACGTTTTTCACCAGTTTCAATATGAACAAAAATTCCTCTTCCAAGGGGATAAATTATATTTACTTGCTCACCAAATTTAACACCATAACTAAGCGTTGATATATAATTTGGTTTATTTTTGAGCTTATCTAAATATTCTTTAAGATATGGACATTGATTAATTGCCTCTTCAAGATTATTTGGTTTACCCATTTCAATGAGTCTAGCTTCTGTATCTTCAATTACTTTTTTAAATGGTAAACTTATCTTGAGGCTAGGGATTTTTAAAGAAAACTTCAAAGTTTTACTCCTCCTAAAGGCATTACCCTAAGACCTATTGAAGGATGAATTTCAAGCATTACTGAGCTTTTTCGTTGACCTCCTCCCCATAGTTTTACAACTTCAAGAATTTTAATTGGAGTTTCAGCAAACCTAGTATTTGTTAATTTTAAGTATACATCACTTGCTGATTTAAGTCTCATCAAGTTATCTTCTGAAAGACTTTTTGGATGGAAAGTAACTATAATTGACTTCCCATCTGAAACTATATTCTTTATTCTTGTAAGAAAAGTAAGAAATTCATTATAAGGTGTATCTGTAGAGATCGTACTAAGACTATCTATAGCAATACAATCAAATTTTTCTTTTTTAAGCTCAAGATAACCCCATACTACACGAAGAAAGAGTGTGGAAAGGAATTTATTCCATTGTACACCCCTAACATGAAGAGGATATATAGTAAATCTATTCTTAATGATATAATCTGTTACATCAAGTTTTACTGATTTCATCATGTTGATATACTCATTAGTAGTTGTTTCTCCTGTAATTACAAGTACCTTCATATTCTCTCTTAACATGGAATAAATTATTTGCTGTGTGAAAATAGTCTTTCCAGCTCCATGCTCTCCTTCTATAGATATTAGACTTGGATGAGGAATTCCTCCACCTATTGACTCATCAAGCTCTTTAATACCAAGACTAATGATTTTCATGATCTCATCCCCTCTCCTATTGCTGAAATACCATAATGAGATACAAATACAACTATAACTGTAGTATTTATAGGGATATCTGGAGCATAATCAGGTAATTGAATATTGAGAATTGCTTCTTCTCCTGGATTGATATAATTGTGATTATCTTGAAATAATATATTTGAGTTTATTACTCTTACATTATAGCTATAATTTGCTAAATAAGAAGACCAAATATCATTAGCTTTATAATAAACAATTATATCATTCCAATTAGGCTTAAGAAATATTGTTCTTGAACCAATATTTTTTAAAATTGCTGTTATAGATCTATTTTCTATGTTTGTAATATTCAATGTGAGTAAAACTTCCATTCTAGTTCTTTCATTTTGAATATAATTTTTTAATATATCTATGTTTTCTTTAGAATATACATAAAATGTTAAAAAGGTAGTTCCGATTATTGTTAAAAAAGTAATTAATATAATAGCACTACCTATGACACCACTAATTCCCTTATTTTTACAATTCATATTTAAACCTCCTTCTAAGGAGGTGGTGGAAATAAATAGCTACTTCCTGTACCGCGTAATGGCTTTATAATTGCCTCATATACTGAGGCTTGTGGAATATTATTAGGATATACTATTATTATAGCAGTCTCTCCAGGATCCCAAGAATTATTTCCATTAACATCAGTAATAGTAAAGTGACCAGTGCTTGGTGATGAGGAATAAGTATATAAACATGCAGAGCCATATGGCCCTATATAAACATCAATGAGATTATAATCTGTTATGGGAAGATAACCAATATTTTTAGCATATACTACAAAAACACTCCCATTAATACAAGCATAGACTATTTCAATTCTCAATTCTATAATCTTTTTTGTATCACTTACAACTTGATACATATCATTTTTAAGAATACCAGTCAAATATGTAGCATAAGCAGATACACCACTTGCAAGAATTATTGCTGCTAATACTAAAATACTTTCACTTATAGTTGAGGCGCTCAACCTTGCCTCCCCTCAAAACTTATTTTCTTTAGGATTTTCCTCAATAATTTAAATGCAATTTCCTCAAGTTCTTTCATTTCAAGCTTAAGTCCGGAAGCTTTAGCAGCCCCATATATTATAAGCATGAATTCTTCCATATTCAAGCCTCCAAGTCTTGCTTTACTCATAGCATCTACTATATATCCTACATATTCAGATGATCTATTAGGAAGATATCCAACACTCTCACAATATCTAGAGAGATTAAGTACATCATCTCTATCAAAGCCAGCATCTAATAGCGCCCATACCCATTTTATTATAGAGAATCCAGCTTCAAAACTTGTTGTTGTAATTTCTGCAATTTTTTTAACAGCTTCTTCAATTTCAGGAGCTTTTTCAATTTTCTCAGGTCTCTCCATTTTTTCTTTTTCAATTGCTTTTTCTGATACTTTTTCAGTTTTTTCTTTTGTTGATTTTTTCAGGCGTTGAAAATCTTCTTCACTTGATATGATCTTGAGAAGATTAAAAGGATTTTCTATATCAGAAATACTATTTTTAACCTCAATGATTGCTTTTTTTAATTCTTCAATCGATTGATTAAAATTTTGAGTAATTGTCTTTAGTTCTTGCTTTAATTTTTCCATTTCTTCTTCAAGTTTATTAAATCTATTAGACATTTCTGCCATATTACATCACCATAAAAAAGAAAAAAAAGAAAAAATTAACCAAGACGTACGTATTCATTAGATGAAAATCCTGGAGGCATTTGACATGTTACTGTTAGAGCTGCACCATCACCAATTCTTATTTCAATTGTAACTCTATCATATGGTTTTAATTGATATGTAGCAGTATCCAGTTTAATAATTATGTAGGCCTTTTCATTAAGTTCTAAGAGTTTATCTCCATCACTATTGTATATTACACTCCAAGCCTCATTTTTATTGGTACCTTTTAGATCTCCAATTATGTTTTCTACTGTTACTCCTGTTGTATCATTAATGCCTTTATAGAGATTAGTTATTGTAAAATTGCTACCAATTACTGAGACCACAACACTATTGTTAGACAAATCTACTGCTGTTCGACCTACAGATAATCTAATAGGTACAATTAAGAACTCAATATAATTACCATTGCTATCAGCTCTTCCAATTATTGAACCATCAAGTTCTAATGAAGTTGATGCTGATTCTACTCCTCTCCAAATGGTCTCCTTGGTCTTTTGAGCTGAGAAGAAGCCCATGTTTATTATTACATATGCAACTACTGAGGCTACTACAACAAAAGCTATCATTATAATAGCTGTTTCTACACCTATGGTACCTTTACGGGACTTTGAAGTATTATGAGACTTCATAAGAAATCACCACTACTAGCCAACAGTAATGTATGCGTTAGGAGGTACAGCATCTGGAACTGTAAATTCAATAGTTAATGGAGCACTTTTTTCAGGTCTAATCTCTATAACAATATTTTCTCTTGGATATGCTCTATGACTGGCTCCTAATTGAATTACTAAGTAGCCTTTTTCATAGAAATCAAGTGAGTCATCTTTATTATCGTTTACAATGACTAAAACAGCTCCTGTTTTATCTGATTCATTACTAACACCTTTCTTGGTCCACCAATCATTTAAATGCCCACTAGTTAAATTAGTAATTATTGCATCAAAAGTCATTGTTGTAGGATCAATAGTATGATTAATACCTGCATAGATATTAGCTAAAGCTACTCTTGTACCTATCTTTATACTAACAACTGTTTCATTTTCCCACATTGGTACATACTTTACACCTAAAGTTTTAAGTGGTATAATTATATTTGAAATATTATTTGGATAATTCTGATCTGATTTTAATAGCATTGTACCATCTAATGTTAATGGGCTAGTTGCCTCTTTAAGGCCTTGCCCTATGGCTTCTTTACCACGTTGAGTTGAAGTAAGACCCATATTCACAACCATAAAGGCAAAGGCTGTAGCTACAATAACGAATGCTATTAGTATGATTGCTGCTTCAATACCTACAATACCCCTCTTACTTATTTTTCTCATTCTCCCCCCAATTTTTTATTTCAAAAAGATATTATTTAAATAATATGAATTTTTGATATAAATTATAAATATAAATTACAAATAAATATTAAAAATATGAATTAAAAATTAATATTATAAATAAAAATTCAGAATATATATTAAAAATATATATCAGTCGTATACTTTCGTATGCCATATGGGATGAATTTTATATTTTTCGAAAATGGTATGTATTTCCTTTAAAAATGAAAAACCCTTTTCAGTAAGTTTTACTCCTCGCTCATCCCATATTATTAAACCAAGATAGGATAATTCTTGTAGTTTTTCCTTTAAGCTTTTAGGATTAAGATTTGTCATGTACATAACTCTTGTAATTTTAGCCCAGCTTCTTCCTGCTAGCTTATAAATGGAAAAAAGAATGTCAAGATAAATTTCAAGTTTTCCTCTTCTTTTGAGAAAGCGAAGATCTCTTTTCTCAAAATCATAATCATACATACATTATAAAATTTCTGCGAGGATTTTTATAATTGTTTTCGTGTTTTACAAAAAAACACTTTTCAATTAATTCATAATATTATTTTTTAATTTATGTTTTTTTTTAATTTTTATTAATTGTAAAAATAATACTTGAATCTGATATATATTTAAATCTTGGTTTTATATTAATTGTTGAAATAAATAAGCTTTCTATAAAATTTTTAATAAATATTGACCATTTATTACCCATATTATGCCATGCTCTTATTTCAATATAATCTTCATTTTCTACTTCATTAACATTAATCCAATTTAAATATCCATGTAAAACTAATGATAAGAATTGTCTTAATGAATTCATAGATATTTCTCCAAATAATAATAGTATTATGTCTTTTGAAATTGAATTTCCAATTTTTATTCCTAATTCTGAAATTTTATTTTCATCAATTAAATTTAATATATTAATAAAATCATCTTTAAATAATGAAATAATTCCAATTTGCTTAATTTTTGATTCTATTCTTACATAATTTCTTAAAATTCTACATACAAGACCATTTAATGTAGCACCTTGTTTTTTTGCTTCTTGTTCAAGATATTTTATTATTTCATTATCTAGTCTAAATGTTCTAGTTTCTGAAGACATAATTTCTATAAACTTATGAAAATATTTATATATTTAGATAATCCAAAGATTTTTTAATTATAATAAATAATTATTATTGGGGATATAAATGAAAATTGCAATTATTGGAGCAGGTAGAATGGGTGGTGCAATACTAGAACGTCTTTTAGAGATTGGATTTACTTCAAAAGATAATATTATTGCTTGTGATATAAATGAAAATCGTCTTATTGAACTTAAACAAAGATTTGGAATAAATGTAAGCAAAGATAATAAAGATGGTGCAAAATTTGGTGATATTATAATAATTGCTGTTATGCCAAAACAAATGAAAGAAGTATTAGAAGAAATTAAACCTTATGTAAAGTCTAAGATCATTGTATCAGTTGTTGGATTAGTAACCACTAATTTTATTGAAAATATACTAGGTAATAATATTAGTGTTGTTAGAGTAATGCCAAATATTCCTAGTCTTATTGGCTCAGGTTTTAATTTAGTTACATTTGGCAAATTTATAAAAGCTGAAGAAAGAAAACAAATAGAAAAAATGCTATCTTGTTTAGGTGAATATCGTGAAATTGATGAAGATAAAATGGAGCTTTATACTATAATTTGTGCTGCAGGACCTACATACTTCTTCCCATTTATTGATGTACTTATTAACTTTGGAGTAGAAAATGGACTTGATGAAAAATTAGTAAGAGAAGCTATAGCTTTAACTTTAAAAGGAACTGCAGATATGGTCTTAAAAGTTCCAAAACCTATTGAAGAATTAAAAAATATGATTGGATTACAACCTTTAAAACCAAAAGAAGAAGAATTAAAGAAAATATTTAAAGAAATAATTAATAAAACATTAATTGATTTAAATGAAATGAGAAAGCAATATATTAAATAATTTTTTTATTTTTTGTTTTATTAAAAATTATTTTTAAGCTATTGGCAAAAGTGGTCTTTTGCCTATCTTTATGTAAAAGTAATACTTTTACATAAAAACTAAAGGTATATATGTATAGCATTTTTTACCTATAATTTATGAAATGTGTGGCATATGTGAGAGTATCAACAAAAGAACAAGATGAAGAAATTCAGAAGAAAGCAATAGAAGAATTCATAAGAACAAAAAATATGGAAATTATTAAATGGTATATTGATAAAGGAGAATCAGGCGCAAAATTATTTAAAGAAAGACCTGCTGCTTCTCAATTATTAAAAGAAATTAATGAATTAAAACCTGATTGTATAATTTCATGGAGCTTAGATAGACTTGGAAGAACAATGCTTGATACACTTAATACAATAATGGAATTTGAAAGCAAAGGAATAAAAATAATTACTATAAAAGAAGAATGGCTTCAAACACTTGATAATAATATAAGAAAATTAATAATATCCATACTTTCATGGATTGCAGAATTTGAAAGAAGAAGAATAAGAGAAAGACAAGAAGAAGCTTGGAGGCAAGGAAAACAAAAAGGAAGACCACAAAAAGTTTCTGATGGAGTAATTTTACAATATATTAAAAAATATCAAGGATTAAGCAAAAAAGCCATATGGAAATTATTGAAAGCAGATGGTTATGATATTAGTTATGATAGATTTATTAAGAGAATAAAAAGAATTTCAAAAAAATCAAAATAGCTAAAGTCCTTTGCTATTATAGAATTATTATATCTAAAAGGTGAAGAGCTAGATTTAGAAATTCAAAAATTATGAAATTTTATATTTGAGTTTTTAAATTTTTTATAATAAAAAAATTTTACATAAAAACTCAAGAATAAGCTTATATCAAAATAAGTATAAATACTTAATGATTTTTATTATTTTTTATGAGTAAAATAGATGAATATTTAAGAATGTGTAAAACATTACCATATAGGAAAATTCTAGTTGCTATTGATAATACTTTTAGATCTGCTAAAGCTTTATGTAGAGCAATAATGATAGCAAAGAAATTTAATTCAAAACTTATAATAGTTCATGTAATTCCAAAGAAATTACCATATGCTCAAAGTACAAAAATTGAACCGCCAAAAGAAATTTATGAACATTTATTTAATGAAGGAAAAGAAATTTTAGATCATGCTAAGAAAATTGCTATGGATGCAGGTATTGATGTTGAAACAGTATTACTAGAAGGAGATATTGCAGAAGAAATTCTAAATTTTGTAAATAAAGAAGAAGATATTGATTTAATTGTAATTGGTAGAAAAGATAAAGAAATTACAAAATATTTAGGTAGTGTAAGTGAAAAAATAGTAAAAGAATCAAAAATTCCAGTTTTAATAGAATTTTAAATTATTTTCTTTTAATTTTTGACTTTATCTTCAGAACAAATTAATATTATTTTAAAAATTCTTGTAAAGCCCATGGTCTCCAAAGCATTGCAGGACAAGAATTTTTCAATTCACAACTTCCACAATTTCTTATTTTCTTAATACATCCTGCTAAGCTTAAATAAGCATAAGCAATTTTTGCTTCTTCTTTTTCACACCAATTTATCTTTCTTGATATTTCTAAAATTTTTTCATGTATTTCAATTGGATAATAAGCTGACCAATCAACATTTTTTAATCCTTTCTTTTTAGCTTTTTCAGTAAGTTCTTCCATTAATTTTCTTGAAGGACCTGGATGATAATAAAGAATAAAATTTGGTCTATATCCAATAATTCTATATGGTATTGATTCATCAATACTTGCTATAAACTCAGCTATTTTTTCAATTTCATTATCATTTATTCCTGGAATTACTACTGTTCTTATTACTCTTATTTTATCTCTTCCATTTCTTATTAAATATTCAATATTTCTTATTACTGGTTTAATAGGAGCTCCTGTTATAGCTCTATGAATTTCATCATCAAATGCTTTTACTTCAAAGCTTATAAAAGATGATAAATCTATCATTTTCTTCATAGTATTTATAGATGAAAAACCATTTGTTGCAAATCCTACTTTTACATTACCAATTTTTTCTCTTACTATATTTACAACTTCTTCAATATATGGCATATTAATAGTAGGTTCTCCTCCAGTAAAGCTAATTGCATTAATATTTTTTAATTTCATAAAATTAATTAACTCATTAGCTAATTTTTCGGGTTCAATATAACCTCTATAAAACCATCCAACTGATGGATATTGAGATATACGATATGCATTACAATAAATACATCTAAAACAACATCCTAAGAATGTTACAGTAATACTATTTGTTGCAATAGAAATATTTATAGTTGCAATTTCTGGTAGTCCTATTCTACATACTCCTATTTCACCATTAACTCTATTTACTCCACATTCCCAAGAGCATAATTTACAATTTTTAAATTCATTTATCCACATTTATATCAACTTCTTATGAATTTAAAATTTCATCCATACTAACATATTTTATTTTCCAATTATATTTTGATATTGAAATTTTATCACTTTTCTTAATATATTCTAATAATTCATTTGAGTAAATCTTTACATATTCATATTCTTTTACATCATATTTATCATTTTTTATATTTTCTACTCTACAGCTTTTTCCAATAATTACATTATCTAAATATTTTTTAGCTATATTAAATGCTTTAAGCATTTCTTCTTTTGTTGGTCTTCTAGAAAATTTATCATTAGTATATTCAGGTGCATATTCATTTATTTTATAATATATTTTTCTATCAATACTACTTAAGAATTTAGCAATATTTTCTATTTCATTTACATCTATTATTCCAGGAATAAGAAGAGTTTCAACTCTAAAATTTACTCTATGTTCATGTAATAATCTTATTGCTTTTAATACATTGAAATTATCTTTTCCTGTATAAAATCTATGAATTTCTTCATTATAGGCCTTTAAATCTACAATAAAGAAATCTATAAGTGACTTAATTTTTTCAATTAAATTTTCATTAATTAAATAACCATTTGTTGATAATGTAATTTTTATACCTAATTCTTTTAATTTTAAGCATAGTGAATAAAGATATTCTGGATAAAGTGTAGGTTCACCACCAGTTATTACAACATCATCAATAACTTTATTGTAAAAATATTTGCATGATTTAATAAACAATGTAATAAGCTCATTAACTGATAAAATTCTACCTACTTTATTTTTTGCTATAGTAAAACATCCTTTGCAATTAAAATTACATTCAGATAAAGTAATCCAAGCTCTTTTTATTGGTTTTAATGTAAATGTAAGATATGGTATAGCTCTTTTTTCCATTAAATTCACCATTAATTACAATAATTTATATTGCAAACAATTATTACTTTTTTGTTAAAAATAGTATTTTCAAGAATAAAATTCTTAAATAATGACTTAAAAATAAAATATGATTGTAATGAAAATTAAAAATAAATACTTAATGATAATATCCATAGTTTTATCATTAATATTTTCTATAGCATTATTTATTTCAACAATTGTTCTTCCATTAACTATCAATAAGCTTCTCATTAATTTATTTCCTGATTATATGATTTATTTTAATTGGGAAGAAGCTTTAAGATTTATCAATACAATAAGACCATTAGGATATATTAGCTTAATAACAATTATAGCATTAATAGTTCTTGGATTTTTATTAAGAAAATATAATTTTTCATTTTTAGGATCTATAATGTTATATCTTCCAACATTTAGCTATTTTGCATCTTCAATGTTTATTTTAGCAGGAATAGGAGTTTTAAGAACTTTATGGATTCCAATAATAGATTTATCTCCTGGAGCAACATTTTTTGAAAAAATATACAATACAAAATACATTCTTGAATTGGGAAATATAGTTTATTTGCCATATGATATTTTGAGAATTATTATTTTTGCTTTTATTATGATAATAACTAAGAATATAATTAATATAAGAATGATTATTGATACTGTATTATTCTTCATAATATTGCTTTTTGGTATTACTATATTTTTTATTTCATGTTTAAATTGGATTTATGGAAAGTTTATTAATTCTGATATTATAACATGGGGAATTTATAAATATTCTAGACATCCACAATATCTTGGATTTTTAATATGGACATATGCACTTTTAATATATGATAAATACATATTTTCACCTGTAAGAGGAGGATATTTTCCATCACCTTCTATAATTTGGTTAA
>JAJHRG010000018.1 GCA_020832905.1 Thermoproteota archaeon
CTTGAAGGTAAGAATATTAGTGAAGAATTAAGAGGTTGGAATTTTGATTCTCCTCCTGTTGAACCTTCTTCACGTTCAATTCTTTTTAGTGTTAGTACATTAGCAAGTCGTTATTGTGAATCAATGAGAGATGTTTATTTAAGATATGTTTTAAATATTAAACCCCCTCCTAATATTAAAATGGCTAGAGGTATAGTTTTACATGCTATTAATCGTGAAGTTTTATCTACTGTTAAAAGATTATTATTTTCTAGTAATGTTAAGTCTGGTTTTGATCTTATTGAAAGTCTTTTACCAATGACTGATAGTATTGTTAATAAAGCAATTTTTGAAACTGAAAATCTTTTAGCAAATCTTGGTGATAATGTTAAATCTCAGCTTATAAATGAAGCTTCAGCTTTCTTTAAATTTCTTTTAATTCAAGCTGCTGCTAGAATTGATCAAGTAATATCTAAGTATCCACATTCTGATATTGATTCAATAATTAATATTGCAATTCCACCTGTTGTTGAGCGTAAGGTTGATGGGAGCTTAATCGGATTGAGTAGAGAGCTAAGTATTGATATTTATACACCATTTAATGCTGTAGCAGATCTTAAAACTGGTGAAATTAGAGAATTTCATCCATATGCTGCAACTGGATATGCTTTAGCTTTAGAAGCTGAAGAAAATATTCCAGTAGATTTTGGATTTATAATATATGTTAAGATAGAACCTCCAAGATTTGTACCAAATTTTAAAATAAAATACTTTGTTATAAGTGATGAACTAAGACGTGAATTCTTAGAATTAAGAGATGAAGCATATGAAATTGTATCAATAGGAAAGGATCCTGGCAAGCCATCTAAATGTCCAGATTATTGTCCATATTATCCTGTTTGTAAAGGTGAAAGAATTGAAGCGATTAGTCATAAATGAGCCTGGACTTTTTCTATGTACAAGAAAAGGAATGATTATTGTTAAAAAGAAAGGAGAGAAAATACTAGAAGTCTCTCCATCCAATATATCCCAAGTTATTGTATTAACTCGTGGTGCATCTTTTTCTTCAGCTTTTATTAGACTATTAGCAAAATATAAAATAGATATGGTGTTATATTCAGGATTTGGTTTTCCTATTGCTAAACTTTCTAGTACTAAAGGTAGTGGAGCTATTAAGTTAAGAAAAATGCAATATGAATCTCAAAATAAATCTATTGGTATACATCTTGCTAAAAAATTTGCTTGGGCTAAAGTTAATAATCAAAAAGTAATATTACGTGAAGCAGGTAAGAATAGAAGAGATTCAATACTATCTGCACAACTTCTTGAACTTTCTAAATCTATTTCAAATATTGCTGATATGATAATTAATATTGAAGAGAATAACAATAATAAAGCAAGAAAGGAAATAATAAGACTTGAAGCAGAAGCAGCAGAATTGTATTGGAAAGGATTTAAATTATTATTACCTGAGGGTATAGAGTTTCCTGGAAGAAGAAAAAGATTTGAAAATCCTGAAGATCCTGTTAATATTATGCTTAATTTTTGTTATGGACTTTTAGCATCAGAAATTTTATTAGCAGTTGATAATATTGGTCTTGATCCATATGCTGGATTTTTACATATGGATTCTCCTAGAAGACCCGCACTTGTAATGGATATTCTTGAAGAATTTAGACAACCAATTGCTGATAGAGTTGTCTTAAGGTTAATTTCAAGTTTTAAGGATCCAAATTCTATTATTGAAAAAGGAAAACTTAAAAGAGATGCTAGAATTAATGTAGTAAAAGCATTTTATGAAAGATTATCAGAAAATGTTACCTTTTGTGGAAGAAAATTACCATTGTCAAACCATATTTTTTTACAAACAAGAAGAATTGCTGAATTTATATTAGGAAGATCTAATGACTACATACCATTTACTTTGAGGTGAAAATTTTGCAAACGCTTGTTGTTTATGATATAAGTGATAATAATATAAGACTTAAAGTAAGTGAGATATGTAAGAAATTTGGATTAAGTAGAATACAGAGAAGTACATTTTTAGGTTACTTAACTAGTATGCAAAGAAAAGAGCTTATAGCAGCTCTTAGAAGAGCTTTTGGTAATGCTGATGGTAATATTCAGATATTTGTAATATGTAGGGCTGATATGATCTTAAGAGAAATTATAGGAAAACCATTTGAAGAATATGCTAAGGATGAACTATTAATATAAAGGTGAAATATTGGCTGAAGATGAAAATATCCAATTAATACCTGTGACATGGATTAAACAATATCATTTTTGTCCTAGAATCATTTATTATATTGGTGTTTTAGGTTTTAATGAAAGAACAACTGAAAGTATGATTGAAGGAAAAGAATTTCATATTTCTGAAGAAAAAAGAAGTCTTCTTAGAAAAACACTTGCTGGTGAAAGAAAAGAATTTATTAAAAGATCATGGAGTAGGGTTTATGCTTTATCTAATAAACTTGGTCTATATGGTATTATTGATGAAGTTGCTGAAACTAATGATGGTTTGGTCGTAATAGAGAATAAGTATGCAAAAGCTCCAAGAAAACCTCATTCTGGACATATTTATCAGGCAATTGCATATGCTATGTTAGCAGAAGAAATTTTTAACAAGAATGTTAAGAAGATCATAATAAGATATGTGTATGATAAAAAATCATTTGAAATTAAAGTGACAGATGAATTAAAAAAACATGTGATATGGACTATTTCTAGAATAAGATCAATTATTGAAAAAGAAAAAATACCAAGAGGGATAAATAACTATAAGTGCAATAATTGTGGATTTAGAAAAATGTGTAAAGATATAAGATAAAGAGATTATTAAATTAATTCAATTTTTATAAGATTTTATTTTATCTTTCGGTGCTGGAACATTA